>CAZZDD010000090.1:6322-8100 GCA_964652185.1 uncultured Candidatus Peribacteria bacterium
ACGCGCGAATCCGAGCAGGATGAACGTTATGATCGAGGCGCCGAGGATGCCGACTGCGTTCGTCGCGAATATCGCCATCCCCGATTTCATCGCGGGGATCGAACCGAGCGCGAATCCTATGCCGGCCGTGCAGAGCGGGGGCAGGAGCGAAACGGAAATCGCGATGCCGGCGACCGTGGGCGCCCATTCCTTTTTTACCCATGCCAGACTCGCGATTGCGCCCGAGCAGAGCGCCACGAGGAGGTACACGAGAGGGTGGATCGAGGAGGGAACGAGCGTGGGCGCGCCGATGACGTGCGAGAATGTCCACGTGAGCCCCGCGGCGAGAGCCAACGTGAGCGCGACCGAGATCGCGAGGATGGTAAGCGCGTGCCGTGCGCCGCGGAAACTCCGTGATACGGCAGAGACCGCGAGCAGGAGGATCGGCGTCAGTACCGGCGCCACGACCATGCCCCCGATGACGATCGGAGGATTTTCCACGAGGATGCCCGACGTCACGATGACGACCGAAAGCATGAGCAGCAGGTAGTACCCTTGCCTCAGCGTCGTGGCCCCCACCAGGTGCTCGATCGCTTGTTGCCGTTCGCCGTCGCTCGCTTGCAGAACGGACGGCTGTTCGTGTGAAAACAATTTCCACATATCGCCTTATTATAGCGGAAATCGCCTGAACGAGCGAGAGGGGCATTACAAAAATCGCCCGACATCCTGCGACATCGGGCGATCGGAGCGGGTTAGTCCGCTCAGTTCATCGGCTTGTACAGCATGGTGAAAGAGAGCATGAAATAAAACGCGCACACTGGCGCGGGTTTTCATACACGGTTCACAGGTAGAGCAACATGGGTCGATTATAACCAAAATCCCAACTTCTGGCAGGAATTTAACGGATTTTTTATCGCAGCATTTTCGCAAATCCCAATCCTCCTGCGAGCATGAACATGAGCCCGACGACCCCGAATCAGATGAGCACGCGTCGGATGCCAGACCGTTCTTTCGTTTCGTTCCAGATATAACCGTGCCACATGATGTTTCATTAGCCATTCCGCGAAGTCGGTCCTACCGCTCATCTACATGGACACGAGGAAAAGACCGAGGGAGAGGAAGAAGATGGGGGCGAGGATCTGCGGGAAGTGCATACGCTGATAGTACGCTTCGAGAGTAGAATGTGCCTGTGACTATTCTAGAAACGAACAGGCTTGTGCTGCGTGAGTTTGAAGAAGGAGACCTCCATGCGCTTCATGGTCTTTTCGGTGATGAAGAAGTGATGAAACATACCGGCGGTCCGAAGACGATGGACGAAACGAAAACAGCGCTCACGAGCATGATGGCCAAGAGTGGAAGTATCATCGGTTTGTGGGCAGTGATTCTGAAAGCGGACAACTCGCTCATCGGCCGCGCGGGTTTCGTGCGATACGGTGAAAAGCCTCTCATCGAAGTCGTCTATCTTTTCGCGAAGCCGTACTGGGGACAAGGTTTGGCGACGGAGCTGTTGAAGGGCCTGTTAGAGTACGGATTTTCCACGCTGGGATTCACGGAAATCGTGGCGTTCGGCGAGCTGGAAAACCCAGCGACCATGCGCGTGATGGAAAAGGCGGGGATGTCGTTTGAGAAGGAAACCATGTACGACGGAAAACCCGCGAAGATGTACGCGGTGAAATCTTGATGGCTTGCCATGAGCGAGTCCGCCTAGGCGGACGAGTCGAATGGTGGGTCGGGAGGGATTCGAACCCTCGGCCAATGCCTTAAAAGGGCACTGCTCTACCAACTGAGCTACCGACCCA
>CAZZDD010000091.1:0-7820 GCA_964652185.1 uncultured Candidatus Peribacteria bacterium
AGGGGATTTACTGGAGGCTGGCGAAAATTTCGCGCATGAGGTCGACGATCGTCGAGAAGTTCAACTCGAACGGGATGTCGAGCAGGCGGCTGATCCACGAAACCGCGAAGAACGCGGCGAACGTGACGATGAGGCCGATGATCGCGAAGCGGATCGTGTGGACCGCTTTCTTGATCTTCTCTTCGTTGCCGGCGGAGAGGATGAAGCTGATACCGCCGATGATGATGAACACGAGACAGAGAATCGAGGCGACGATGAGGGACAGCGCGATGAACGTCGCGACGATGTCGATGATCGAGCCTTCTTCGAGGAGTTCGCGCAGCATACGAGTAAGAAGGGAAGAAAGTGGAAAATAGAAAGGTTATGCGGCGAGCGCCTCGCCGGGTTCCAAAATTTTCAAGTTGATTCGCTGCGATCCGGCGCTGCCGAGCAGGCGAAGGAGCGTGCGCAGGGCTTTGACCGTTTGACCGCCCTTACCGATGAGCTTGCCCATATCGTTATCACTGACTTTCACCGTCAGCAAAACGCCCAATTCATCGATCTTGGACGTGATAACGAGCGAATCCTTGTCGTCGACGACGGACTCAAGCACGTAACGGAGGAACGCTTCACCCGGTAGGGTCTCAGGCGTAGTGGAATCCATGGTGGGTAGTGTACGGAAGCGGCGGGCGTTGTGCCAGCCGTCGTGTTTTACGCTGCGGGAGCCTCGGCGGCCGGCGGAACGTCTGCGGCAGCAGGGGCAGAAGCCTCAACTGCGGGAGCTTCCTCAGCGACAGGAGCGGGTGCGGCGGCAGGAGCCGGAGCAACTTCTTCCGGTGGGGCGCTCTTGCTGCGGCGCTTCGCGTAGCGCTTGATAAACTTGTCCATGTCCTTCAATCCTTTCTTCTTCAAGAGACGTGCGACCGTATCGCTCGGGATCGCGCCCTTCTTGACCCACGCTTCGATCTTCTCCGTCTCGACGTTGAACTGTGATTCTTTCTGCGCAGGCAGGTAGTGACCGACGATCTCGAGGAATTTACCCTTTACCGGGCGCGCTTTCTCAGCCACGACCAAGCGGTACGTGGGAAGGTTTTCACGGCCGGTGCGCTGGAGACGAATAACGAGCATAAAGCCCGGAGAGTCTACGCAGGTGGATTCCCGGGCGCAAGCGCATTTCCCGGGACGTCGGAAGACCGCGAGAGACGAACGTCCGCGATATGCGCGAAGGGACATTCTGCGGCGAGAAACCGCTTCAAATCGGGCAATTGCAGCTGCAATTCCTGCGCGATGACCGGATGGTCGCACGAAATGAAGATCGTCCCATCCTTGATCAGCTCGGCGCGGGCGCCGGTTGCACCCGTCGGGAAACGCTCCACGAGCCACGCATTGACCCGATGGAGCGCAAGAGACGCGAGGGCGTGTTGGGCGAGCCCTCGCTTGGCGAGCGTGCCGGCGATGAGATGCGAAACTTTGTCGATGGCGCCATTGTCCGCCTTTTCACTCTTTCTGTCACTTGCTGCATCGGAAACGCTTCCTCAATATCGTTGCGCATTCTTTTTCCCCGCACCACATGCGTCTTCCTTCTTCCCTTTCACGCGTCGCGTCCGTCCCGTTCGCCGTCGGTTTGCTGATCGGCATCGCGGGAACGGCCGGGGCGGCCACCATGCTCGGTTCCGACGTCTTTCGCGACGTTCCGGCCGGTTCCTACTATGACTCCGCCGTCGGTGAGATGTACGACATCGGCGTGATCAAAGGAAACCCGGATGGAACGTTCAAGCCGGGCGACTTCGTTTCTCGCGCTGACGTCGCGGTCATGCTGAAGCGCTTGCGCGACGAGATGACGGGCAACGTCGAAGCATCTTCCAGTTCGCGAGACCGAAGCTCGTCGTCGTCTTCCCGTTCGTCTTCTTCCTCCAGCGCGTCGGTCGCTGCGTCGAACCCGAAAGGATTCATCCGCTTCACGACGTCGGAGCTGCGCGTGCCGGAGAACATCTCGACGAAGAAGATCACGATCGCGGTCGTCCGCACGGCGGGCAACGAGGGCACGGTGACCGTCGAGTACACGACGGGCGGCGGCACGGCGACGGAAGGCACGGACTACACGAAGTCGTCCGGCACGCTGACATTCGCGAGCGGCGAAACGAGCAAGACATTTGACGTGTCGATCAAGGATGACAGTTCGAGCGAAGGCAACGAAACGGTGACGCTCACGCTGAGCAATCCCGGTAACGGCGTTTCGATGGGAACACCCAGCAGCGCGACGCTCATCATCACGGATGACGAAGCCGGATCGTCATCGTCGACGTCCAGCTCCGCATCTTCATCGGCGTCCAGCGGCCCTTCGGTCGGCTTCAGCGCCACGCAGTACAGCGTCGACGAAGACATGAGCACTCTCACGATCACCGTGACGCGCGCAGGCAGCAGTTCATCGACCGCGGCGGTCAACTACGCGACCGCGAACGGCACCGCCAAGTCCGGCAGCGAATACACGTCGGTCTCGGGGACGCTCAACTTCAACGCCAACGAAACGAGCAAGACGTTCACGATCCCGATCGCCAACGACACCTCCGACGACGGCGCGAAGACGTTCACGATCAATCTGACGAACGCCGTGAACGCGACGCTGACGCCGAATCTTGGGACGGCGACCGTCACGATCAACGACGACGAAACCGTCGAGTTTGGATCCGGATCGTTCAAGTTCAGCAAGAGCAACTACGCCGTGGATGAATCGACCGGCCAGGCGGTGATCACCGTGCAGCGCACGGGCGGTTCCACCTTCCAGGCGGCGGTCAATTACGCGACGACGGGCCTCACCGCGAACAGCGGCACCGACTTCACGTTCACGTCCGGCACGCTGACCTTCGCGGCCGGCGAAGCGGCGAAGATCATCGTCGTTCCCATCGCGAAGGACGACGTCGCCGACAGCGGCGAAACGTTCGGCATCGACCTCACGGGCGCGACGAACAACGTCCCGCTCATCAGCCCGTACAGCGCGACGGTGACGATCGAGTAATAGAATGCCGTAGGGGCGTAGCATGCTACGCCCCTACGGCTGCACGCAGGATTCTCTCCGTTTCTTCCGCCGCCTTCGCCCAACTGCCGATGCGCACGGGCGCCGCGAGCGTCGGGGGATTGTCGAACGCGGCTTCGAACGCCTCGACGGTGGGTTCCGCAAGCAGGCCATGGCCGCTCAGAATCTCCGGGATCGCGGAACGATTCGTGCCGATCACGGGACAGCCGCACGCCAAGGCTTCCGCGACGGGCAGGCAGTAGCCTTCTTCGAGCGACGCCGTCACGAAGCACCGCGCCGCGCCGTAGAGCAACGGGAGGTCGGCATCGGGAACGTTTTCGAGCAAGCGCACGTTCGGCGGCAAGCGCAACGCGCGGGCGTCAGCGCCGCCGCTCACGAGGAGCAAGTCCGCGTCCGGACGCGCCAGAGAAAACGCGTCGAGCAACATCGGAACGTTTTTATGCGGCTTGCAGTTGCCGACGTACAAGAAGAACGGGCGCTGCAATCCGTAGCGCAGGCGCACGTCTTCGATGCGCGCGAGCGGTTGGGGACAGAACGATTCGTTCACGCCTTCGCCGACGACGGTTGTCTTTGCCGCGATGCCGTGTCCGTACATCGTCGTGACGTCGCGCTTCGTCCACTCGCTGACCGCGATGACCGCAATCGCACGGCGCAATGCCCGATGCACGAGAATGCGATAGGCGGCCTGCTTCAGGAACGACGCGTCACCGGGGTGCCGGTGCAAAATCAAATCGTGCACCGTGGCCACGAAAGGGATGGGGCAGAAAAATGGGGCGTTGAAGTGCGGGAAAAACGCGAGATCGGCGCCGGACGCCTTCAAGAGCGCCGGAAGCCTCGTCTGTTCCGCGAGGGAATAATGCGGGATATCGGCCAGGAGGATGCGGTGGGGGAGCCGGACATCGGGCAGATCGGCCGCGTGTCTGACAAGCACGACGTAGTGAATATCCGCAGAGGGGCGCGAAAGCAACGCGGAAACCAGCTCCGACGTATACCGAGCCAGGCCCGTGCCCGTGCCCATGAACCTGCCGTCGATCGCGATCGTCGTCACTGTGGCATGATACTCCCATGCGCATCGCGGACGCACTGGCATCGGCCAGCATTGATCGACTCGACGCCGAAGTGCTCTTGGCGCACGCGATGGACCGTGACCGCACGTGGCTGATGGCGCACGCAGGCGATGAACTTGATACGATTGTCGAAAAAGCGTTTTCAGCTGCGGCAGCTCGACGTGCGGCAGGGGAACCGATCGCGTACATCACGGGTGAGAAAGAATTTTACGGCCGCGTGTTTTCGGTGCGACCCGGCGTCCTCATCCCGCGCCCATGCACCGAAGCGCTGATCGACGCGACGCTTGATTTGCTCGACGGAAAAAAAGTTCCGGCAGTGCAGGACATCGACAACGACATCATCGCCGTCGCGAAAACATTCGGTTCTATGGACGATGTGAAGACGATCGTCGACGTCGGTACGGGCAGCGGCTGCATTGCGGTGACGCTTGCGTGTGAACGTCCCGGCCTTCGCTGCATCGCGATCGACGTCTCGCGTGATGCATTGGACATCGCGTGCGAGAACGCCCGGCGCCTCGGCGCCGCGGAGCGCATGATGTTCCTGCTCGGCAACCTCCTCGAACCGGTCACGCGCCTCAGTGAGCCGTTTCTCCTCGTCAGCAATCCGCCGTACGTGGCCGACGAATCGCTGCTCGGTACAGACGTGCAAGCGCATGAACCGCGCCTCGCGCTCATGGGCGGAGGGGAACACGGTGATGATCTTCTGCGTGAATTGCTGCTACAAGCCAAAAATCACCCGTTCTGCAGGGGAATCGTCATGGAATGCCTCGCGGCGCAATCCTCACTGCACGTCTAACCCTTCGCCCCATTTCAACTTCGTCCGCAGCGCGCGGTAGAAGGCGTCGGTGTTCGCACGGACGAACTGCGCCGTCATGCCCGTGCGTATCACGATGCGGTCGCCCGGCTGCAGTGCGTGATACACTTGTCCGTCCATCGTAAGACCGACCGTCGTGTCTGCGAATGCGGGTACGTCTTCCCTCGCGATCGTCACTTCGACCGGCGCGTCGCCTGGGATCACGATCGGCTTTTGCGTGAAGCTGTGCGGATTGATCGGCGTGAGGATGAGGGCGGAGATCGTCGGATGGACGACCGGACCGCCGGCGGCGAGCGAGTACGCGGTGGATCCCGTTGGCGTCGACACGATGAGTCCGTCGGCGTGGTACGTCGCGAGGAAATCGTCGGCGATTAATGCGTTCAGGTTGATCAATCGCGAAATAGTACCTTGCGAGATGACGGCGTCGTTCAACGCGACGCACTGAAAGACGCATTCGTCTCCACGGAAGACTTCCGCGTTCAAGCATGAGCGGCGTTCGATCGATGCACTGCCCGCAAGGAGGGTTGGGAGCTTCGACGCAACGTCCGCGAGGGGGAGTTCGGAGAGGAAGCCGACCGAACCAGCGTTGATCGCGAGGACGGGAACATTCTGCGGCCGTAGTTCACGAATGGCGCGGAGGATCGTGCCGTCGCCGCCGACGACGACGAGCAGATCGAGATCCGCGACGTTCGCGATCGGCGAGATCTCTTTCGTACACGGAAGATCACCGACGGTGTGCGCGTCGAAGAACACCTCCGCGCCGCACGTCTTCAGCACGTCGATGACCGGACGCAGGATGTCTTCTTTGTTCTGCAAATGCAGCTTCGCCGCGAGTCCGATCCGTCTGAATGCTATTGCTGCCATGGGACGTACGATCCCTCCTCGTAGCGTCGCTGTCAACGATGATCAGCGCATGCCTGCAGCACCAGCTCGGCCGTTTTCGGCCACGAAAACAGCGCAGCGCGTTCCTTTCCATTCGCTTGCCGCTGCGAACGATCGCCCGCCAACACGCGCCGTAGTCCGTCTGCAATCGCGACACCATCGTGAGGATCGGCGTACACGACGCCATCGCCCGCGACTTCGTGGAAGACGGGAATGTCCGATGCCAGCACCGGCGCACCGACCGTTAACGCATCGAGGACGGGAAGGCCGAACCCTTCTTCCTCGGAAAGAAGCGCGAACGCCGTGCACGTGCGAAGTAATTCACGGCACGCTGCATCATCTTGGTAGCCGAGCCATTCAACGCCGTCAGTTTCTTCCGCCGCACGAACAATGCCTTCGTCTTGCCAACCGCGGCCACCGACAAGCTGTAACGTTCTGTCGCCGCGAACCGATGCGTCGAGCGATGCGAATGCCTGGATCAGCCGCAGCTGATTTTTACGCGGACATAACGTGCCTATGCACAGAATATGGCTGCCCGTGCCTTTCCACGTATCTTCTTCGTCAATCGTCGCACCGGCGCCGACCGTCGTAGTTTGAATGAGCCCGCCAAAACGCTGTTTCAACGCGTGAGCCGTCGCATTGCTAACGGTACACACCGCGCGTGCCGTTCGCAGTGCGCGCGGCAGCGTCATCCGTTCGATCATCGTAGCTTTGCGATCATGCGGTTCGTTGCGAAACGCGATGAGATCGTGCACGACGCAGATCGTGGGAACGGTTTTTCCAACCAAGAACGGTACGATGAAGCTTGTCGGCGCGAGGTATGAGTCCACGTTCTTACGCTCATTGCGGAGCAGTTTCGCAACGGCGAGATGCCACCGGAATCCACCGGGAAGTTTTTTCACGTCGGCGAAACCGGGCAACGTCTTCCATTCCGCTGGAACATCCTCGTCCGTCAATAACGTCGCGCGCACGTCGGGCCGCTTGAGCAGCGCCGTCACGCAGCGCAGCGTCCATTGGCCTTTGCCCGTTTTTCGTGCCCTGCACGCCTCCCGCACGTCGATCCAGAGTCGCATACGGCAAGTGTAACCCGCGGGGCTTCCGTGCTACAATCTCCGCATGTGGCAAAAAATACGAACGGCATTGATGGCCCTCGACCTCGAGGAGCGCATTTTAAACGGCGCGACGCTCGGTGCGCTCGCGTTCCTCTTCTTCCCGTGGTTGTCCGGCCAGTTCCTCGGGGGTGATCCCGTCTCGTACTCCGGATTGCAGTTCTACGTGTCGTATATCGGCGGAGCGATCCTCGTGCTGCATGTCGTCGTCCTGCTCATCACGTTTCTTCCGATTCTCGGCGGACCCTCGATCGTGAAGCGCCCGGTGAAGGCCGTCGCGCGATTGTGGCTGACGGCACAGGCCGCGGTGCTCACGCTCGCGTCGCTCTCGGTGCTCACGCGCGTCACCTACGAATTCCGCGGTCTCGGCGTCCGCTACGGCATCTACTTTTCGCTCGTGTGCGGCTTGGTCGCCACGCTCTACGCGTTCCTGCGATGGCAGGAAGAACATCGCAAGGAAGTGACGGACCTCTTCCATCACCCGGAAGACGCGGCGCATGTTCCAGCGGTGCAGCCCGAGATCCGCACGCAGGCCGTTCCGCCGCCCCCTCCGCCTCCTCCGCCGATGCAGCCCGAAGAGCATAACCTCCGCATGTAACTTTCATGAGCGACATCGAAGCACCCATCACCGGCGAAGTGACCTACCAAGACGACGACTTGGTCTACGTCGACCCCGACGCGAAAGCCGTCGTCGCGCGCGTGGAGTTCAACGAGAAAGGGCACGCGAAACCGCTCGCCATGCCGCCGCGCTTCGCGGACGTGCCCGATGAGGACGCTTCGGAGAACAAGCCGGCCGACGCGAAGCCGGAAGCGGCTGCCCCCGCCGGAAAGCCCGTCGCAAAAGGCAGGGATCGCCGCCCGCCGCGCAAACCGCGCACGCGCTACTACCCCTGGGGCACGTACCGCACGATGAAGAAGATCTACAAGATCGAAGG
>CAZZDD010000092.1:0-5971 GCA_964652185.1 uncultured Candidatus Peribacteria bacterium
AGGGTGTCGTGACCGCTCTCGCCGAGGAACGTGATGCGATCGATCACGCCGAGCGTCGTGGCCAGCTCCCGGATGTCGGTCGCCAAACGGCCGTCGCCGACGCAGACGTACCGCACGTTCGGGTAGCGCTCCCGGATGCGGGGAAGTGCCGCAATGAGGTACTGGATGCCGTTTTTCGGCACCAAACGACGAACCGTCAGGATGACAGGGGCATCGCCGTGCGGCGGGGGCGCAGGCAAAGGCATGAAACGCGTGTCGTCGTATCCGTTCGGAATGTGCACGATCTTCGATCCGAACCCGAGCGCACGAATATCGACCGAAAGGTCATCGCTTGTCGAAACGACGACCCGCGCGACGCGCATGTTCCACCACCGCCACACGCGGAACGGGATGCGCTGCCACAACGGAGCCTTCGCCTGCGGCAGCAACCCGAGGCCGTGCTGGGTGACGACGAACGGAACGCGGCGCAGGCACGCGACGATCGCGGCGAGGAATCCCAAGCGGTAGCTGTAGTGGCTGTGGATGAGATCGACGCCGTCGGCGGCGTTCCAGAGCGATCGAAGGATGGATGGGAGCGAGCGTACGCCCCGATACGACAACCGCATCGTACCATCATCGTCCGCTTCGTCGTTCCCGGGCTCGGTGGTGTACAAACGGACGTCGTGCCCCTGCCGGCGCAATTCGCGCATGAGGTACCACACGTGGTATTCGCCGCCGCCGAGGCGGGGAAGAAACGTGTCGCTCGTCATGAGGATCTTCATACGTAGCGGGAGAGGAGATCGGCCAAGATGACATCGGACGGGCGATCGACCTCGTAAAGAGGCTTCCATGCCGGAGGAGCGGCGAGCAGGTCGTGCGCGGCGCGGCGCAACGCTTCGGGATCGAACCCCACGAGACGGTTGCCGCCCGCTTCGAGCGTTTCCGGGCGTTCCGTGTTTTCACGGATCGTCACGCACGGGACCTTGAGCAGCACGGACTCCTCTTGCAACCCTCCGGAATCGGTCAGGAGGAGCCGCGCGTGCTGCATGAGACGCAACATGGCGAAGTAACCGATGGGATCGACGAGGGCGATGCGCGGGAATGCCGGCAAGGCGCCGATCGTCTTGCGGGCGCGCGGGTGCACGGGGAAGACGGCGCGGAGATCGTGCTCTTCCAAGACCGATTGGATGACGGCAAGGACCGCCGCAAAGCGAACGGGGTCGTCGACGAGCACCGGGCGATGGAGCGTGATGACGGCGTAGGGCACGTGCGTCAGCGGTTCGATCGCCGGCGGCAAGGGGGTCGATTCGGCCGTGGAGAGATGTTCAGCCACGGCGTCCGCCACGGTGTTTCCCGTGACGAGGATGCGCGATCGGTCGATGCCTTCGCTAGCAACGCGCTCCGCCTGGGCGGCCGTGGGCGTGTAGAGACGCGCGGCGATGCCATCGATAAAGATGCGATTCACTTCCTCGGGCATGGTGAGGTCGTCGCTGCGCAGACCCGCTTCGACGTGGGCGACGGGAATGCCTTCCTGATCGGCAGCGTACGCGCCCGCGTACGCGCTATTCGTGTCGCCTTGAACGATCACGCACGATGGCCGACGCTGCTGCCACGACGCCACGAGCGGCGGCACGACCCCCTCCATGAAAGCCTCTTTCGTGGGGGCGGCGGCGCTCAATTGCAACGTCACGGGCGGCAGCGAGAGCTCGTCGAAGAACGCGCTGTCGAGGAGCGGATCGTAGTGCTGGCCCGTGTGCACGAGCGTGAAAGGAACCGCCTGTTGCACGCACCGGCGCAGGAGCGGCGCAAGCTTGATAATTTCGGGGCGCGTGCCGAGCACGAAGCAGAGGGATTTGGTCATGTGCGGTTGCGGAAAGCACCGTCCAAAATGCGACCCATACGCTTTTTCCACGTATGCCGCTCCACGAGCGCGCGCGCGTTCGCGGACCGCTTCAGTCCATCAGCGGCGTCGGCGGCGATGTCCCGGAGGACGCGCGCCAGATCACCGGCGTCGCCGGGTTTGCAGAAAAACGCCGTCTCTTCCGAAAGCACGTCGCGAATCGTCGGCAGGTCGGTCGTCACGATGGGGCGGTCGGCCGCCATGTACTCGAACATCTTCAGCGGCGACATGTGGTGGCGGTAGTGCGGCAGATCGGGGAACGGCATCGCGAGCACGTCGCATGCGGCGAGCATGGCCGGCACGTCATGCGCGGGCACCTCGCCGACGAAACGCACGTCGTCATCGGTGAGTCCGATCGATCGCGCCATCGCTTCGTATGCCTTGCGGTCCCCCTCCGGTCCGCCGACGATGAACCCGAAGAACCTCTTTTCCGACTGCAATTCCTTAAGCGCTTCGAGTAGGTGCTTCACTCCTTTCTCCATGAAGAGCGTCTTCAGTCGTCCCACGTACCCGACGACGATGCGATCGGTCTTCAGCCTGGCCGCGTCGCGGGATGCTTCTTTGCTCGGGAGTCGTTCGAAACGCGCGAGGTCGACCGCGTCGCCTTCGACGATGATTTTTTCGCGCGGCACTCCCCACTCGACCAAGGCATCGCGCATGGGCGACGTGAGGCACGCGACGAGCGCGCACCGTTCACAGTCTCTGACGAACAACCGGATGCTACGGCGAGGGAGGGAATGCAGTTCCAGAATCACCGGAATACCCGTTGCGATGAGCGTCGGCAAAAGCACGGGCGCGCGGGTGTAGAGCAGGTCGAAGCGTCCGGGTTGCAGCTCCGTCTGATAATCCCGCTTCAGGCCTCTGTTCTGCAGATAGAGACGCAACGGACGAAGCGGCGGCCAGTTCGGAATGTGATAGCTATGCCCGATATGCTTCAGTTGAATGGTATCACTCACACCGTAGTACGATGCGAACGGCTCCTGCACCGTCTCTTTTCTGATCGTCGCGAAGACCGTCACCTCGTGACCGAGGGCGACAAGCGCGTCACACACCTGGGCAATCTGATGCCCGTGGGCGCGTTCGCTGGGAAGCCGGACATTGGTGCAGTAGGCGATGCGGATGGGCACATCCTAGCCGAAACACCGCGTGAGTGCTCTTCGCAATAATGCCGTTTACGACACCCGTTCGCAGTAAATAACGTGCTTCGCCTGATCGATAACGCGAAATCCTGCATGTTCGATCGTCGAGCGAAGTGCCGCTCCATCTTCGCCGGAAACCCGGTGGAGTTCTACGAGCATGTAGGAGATCCCTTTCCACTCTTCCGCGGACAGCGATCGCAAAATCGCAAATTCCGCTCCCTCACAATCAAATTTGAGGAGATCGCAAGGAAGAAACGAATGAAGGGTGATCTTTCGTACGACCTGCTTCTCCCCTTCCCCGTAAAGAGAGTGCATTCCCGCTCCTTTCCCTGTGTACAAAAATCCCTCACCCTCCTCGCCGTCCACCGCTGCTTGTATGCAGGTGGCAAAGGGCGCGTTGCGCACGAGTTCCCGATAGTTTCCACCGTCAGGCTCCATCGCCGTAATCTGTGCATGAGGAGCTTGTTGATGCGCAAACACGGAAAAGGCTCCGATGTTCGCACCCACATCTACCACGCTGCGCACTTTTTCCCACGGAATGGGAGCATCGTAGTGCCTGCAAACGAAGACATCATTGAAAGCGCATCTGTCTTCCGGGCGAACCCGAATCTTTCCCCCCCCCCACAGCCAGTACGTAATCGGGAAGAGTGTATTCACGGAATACAGGGGCCAGTTGATAACGTAGTACATGAACCGGGCGATGAATCGAGGGATAGTCATGGGCATAGGAGTGGAGGGCAGCTTAAAGAGGCTTGCGCAAGATCGCCAGGTACCCCAACGCGTAATTCGGCGACAGTTTCCGATACCGCCCGCTACAGGCCGAGAGAAGGCTATCCCCTCCGATGGCACATCGCATGGCAAGCCGCCGGAGCAAACCGGGCAACAGCCACGAGGCGTATTGATACACGCATGCACACACGCCATGACCCATCGGCTCTACTCGCTCGACGCGGAATCCTATCTCCTCGGCCATGCGCTTCAGCGTCACGTCGGTATACCGATAGAAATCACGCGGGCATCCGTGGACCGGCATGGAAAACGGGGTGATGGAAACAAGCAGACCACCGGCTTTCATGACGCGGAAACTTTCGCGAAGCACGTGCTTCGGATCGTAGACGTGCTCAAGCAAGTTCAGGCAGAGCACGTGGTCGTACGACGCATCGGCCACCGGGAACGGATCTTCCACGTCGAACTTCAGGTCGTAACCGTAGTAGTCGTCGATGTTCACGACGGTGAACACCGGCTTCCCGGGAAAGAGTTCGTGATAGCCCGAGATCCGAGAGCCCCCGAGGTCGAGCACGGATCCGCGCAGTTCAATGTGCTTCAACGCACGGTAAAACGTTTCCCGAAAAAGACTGTGGGTCTTGTGCGCCATGCTCATAGTGTAGCCGGCTGCATGCGGGCAACAAGCAGGTCGATCAACCGTTTCAGGCCGTGATGCCGCTCGATCATCTCGCGCGATCGGGCGCGAAGAGCATCGCGTTCGGCTTCGGGCAACGCGCATGCGCGGGCGACGACCGCCGGCATCGTCTCAGGTGTCGCACGGAGCGCGTCGGGCAGAACGTCCGCGGCGGCGGACGCGCAGGACACCGCGATGCATCCGCATGCCATCGCCTCGAGCAGGGCTTTGTCCAAACTCGTTTCGCTCGCGTGCAGGAACATCGCCGCCGATTGCAGCTCGGCGATGACATCCGCATGCGGAAGCGCACCGATCTCCACCCGATCACGCACGCCGCGGCGATCGATCTCGGCATGCAGCTCGTCAAGGAGCCGGCGGTCATCCGCCGTGACGGGCGTTCCGACGACGCGGAGCCGGTACTCGCCCGGCAACGCGGAGAGACAATCGAGAAGGATGGGCAAACGCTTCGATGCGGTGACGCGCCCGACCGTAACGAGCCGATGCATATCGCGCGCATGCGGACCCGGCCGGAAGAGATCGGTATCGATACCGTGACCCGTTACCACGCTCTTCGGCGTCGCGAGAGGCATGCCGTGCGGCGACGCGCTGAAGACGGCCCGTACGAAGAACAGCGCCACGCGGAGCGGCCATCTGGCGCCCCGCGCTTCGTACCAGAGGTACATGGGCACGCCCCGAATGATCCAGATCGGCGCGCCGAGGACGATCCACACGGGCGTCATGTGCACCAAGACGACGTCGTAGTCTTCGACGATGCAGAGCTGCCAAAACCGAAAGATCTGGCCGAAGATCCCGACGCTCGATTCTTTATGCAGCGTCCGGACGTTCACGTTCTCCGGCAGCGCATGGTCGCCCACCTGCTGGCCGATCACCGTCACGCTCCCGCACGCCTTCGCGAACGCCTCGATCCATGAATGGAAAAACCCGAGGATGGGGTGCCTCCGGTCGACCGCCTGCGTGACGATCAGGAGCTTCATGGGAGCGACAGCAGGAACCGCGCGTAGCGGGCGATCGCAGTATCACGCTCGTGCTGCTCGATGATCCTGGAGGCCTCCATGCCCACCCGCTCGCGCAGGGCCGGATCGGCCAGGAGGGGTTTAATGGCTTCGGCAAACGCTTCCGGCGTTGGGTTCGCGAGGAAGCCGTTGTGGCCGTGGACTACAACATCGGGCATCACCCCCACCTTCGTCGACACGACCGGCATACCGAGCATCATCGCTTCGAGCGCGACGCGCGGACCTCCTTCGCTGAGGCTGGGCATGACGAACACGTGGGCCGATCGCATCACGCGCGCAACGTCGACGTCGTTGCCGAGCCATCCGCGGAACGTGACGCGCGGGGCCACGCCCATGTCGCGCGCGAGGGCTTCCCATTTTTTACGCATCGGACCGTCGCTGATGACGACGAGCGTCGCCTGCGGCAAAAGTTTCATGGCGCCGAACACCAAAGGCAGATTTTTATTCGGCACCAAGCGCGCGCAAAACGCGAGCGAGACGCTCTGCGTGACGTCGGCCACGGCGGGAACGAGCGACGCAT
>CAZZDD010000092.1:6071-7464 GCA_964652185.1 uncultured Candidatus Peribacteria bacterium
AACGCGAGCGAGACGCTCTGCGTGACGTCGGCCACGGCGGGAACGAGCGACGCATCCAGATAGAACGACGGCACGACGTGGAGGAGCCTCTCCTCGATGCCCCACTTCTTCAGGAACGCGACCATGCCCTTGTTGACGACACGGACGGCGTTCACGCCCTTCGAGATTTTTGGCAGCAGAATGCGGGAAAGCACGTACGCGACGCGCTCCTGGAGCGACGCCGCGCGGGGGTGGCCCACGACGTGATGCACTTCGAGCGCCAGCTTGAGACCCGTCTTCTTCGCAAGCTTCACCGCGCCGAGCGCGTGGTGGAACGGCGGCGAGGCATGGACCGTCGCGCTGCGGATGCCGTGGTTGCGCACGAGCGTTTCGCCGTACGTCGCGACCCACTTCGCATGGCCCATGAGGCCGACGGGCGCCGTGTGGATGTGCACGTTGGGCGGGACCAAACGCTCCCATGCGCGGTCTTCCGCCGACACCCTCGGCGTGAGGACGTCGATGCGTTCGAAGTGCTTCGCGAGACCGCTAAGCGTGACCGCGAACGGACCGCGCTTCCCGGAAGCCACGGACCTGTCCCCGGAAATCATGAGCAGTTTCATAGCAGGCCGGAGAAAAGGGAAAGATGCTCATCTGCGACGATCTGCCAGGTGCGTTCTTTCAGCGGTTGTGCCGCACGCGCGGCATGCGCGGGGTACTTCGCGATCACGTCCTCGATCGCGCGGGCAATCTCTTCGGGCGTCTGCATCTTCGCGATGGTCATGCCGTCGAGGAGCGTACGACTGAGGCCGGTTTCTTCGGTGAGCAACACCGGCAGACCGGCGGCACGCGCTTCCAAGGCGGCGTTCGGGCTGATCTCGGTCTTCGACGGAATCACGAAAAGATCGTGCTCCCGCAGCAGTGCGTCTTTCTCGGCGCCGTGGGCGGGCGGCAAGAACGTCACGCGATCGGACACGGCGTGGCTCGCGACGAGCCTGCGCAGCTTCGCCTCTTCCGGACCGGACCCGACGAACGTCAGGCGCGCGTTCGGCAGCAGCGACATCGCGCCGATGAGCGCGGGCAAATTTTTGAACGCCACCAAACGGCCGAGCGAGAGGAGCTTCACCGGGTCGTGCAACGCGTGCAGGGCGGGATGCCCGGACGGCGAGACGTTCTCAATGACCGTGACCGGCGGCAAGTTCGCGTAGAAACGTCGATACAGCTCTTCCTGGAACGCGGTCGAAAACACGATCGTATCGAACGTCCTGAGCAACCCGTTCATGAACCCGACGCGCCCCTTCTTTCCGTCGTACCATTCGCGCAGTCCACGCGGGTCGCCTTTGTCGGTCGCGCGCTCCCAGAGGAAATCGCCGCCGAGGCGCAGGACCTTCTTCGGGCCGCGCAGGTGCGCCATCCA
>CAZZDD010000093.1:0-3776 GCA_964652185.1 uncultured Candidatus Peribacteria bacterium
CGCAGCCACGGTATTTTCCTGTGCTTCGAGCAGGGCGTCGTGCGGAGCGCGAGCGTGATCCCAAACATGGGCGACAGCGCACGGGCCGCGAAGCACGCACGGGAGAAAAAGTTGACGTGCGGCTTGCACCTCAACCTCACGGACGAATCCCCCATCAGTAACCCGAAGGACGTGGCGACGCTTGTGGACGCGCAGGGGAACTTCATCGGCGACGCAGGACTACGCCGGCTCCTCGCCGACGGCACGATTGAACGAGCACACCTCGAACGCGAAGTCCGCGCGCAGATCGAATGGATATTCGACCACTACGGCTACCCGTCGCACGTCAGCTCGCACGGCCACATCCACGTCCATCCGCTCGTGATGCCCGTTGTCGTCGACGCCGTCGAGCGCTACAGCATCCGCGCGCTCCGCATGCCCGCAGAGGAACCGCAGCCACCCTTCGGCTACGAAGTTCCCGAGGAACAGCTTGAACGCGTCGCGGCGCTGAACGCCGAAACGAACGCCGCCCGAAAACTTCTGGCGGGTACTGCTATCGAAACCGCCGACAACTTCCGCGGCACCACGCTCCTCGGCAACGCGAGCAAGAAGAACCTGCGCCACATCCTCGCCAGGCTCCCGGAAGGCACGACCGAGCTCATGGTCCACCCGAGCTCACCGACGTCGTACGGCACGAGTTTCGACCTCGACCCGCAGCGCATCACCGAACTGCAGATGCTCCTCGACCCCGAGCTGCCGAAACTGCTGGCCGAACGGAAGATCGAATTGATCACGTACGCGGATCTCTGAACGAAAACACAACCGATAGTGTTTACGAGTATAGCGACGCACCATATGTGGTGGCGCCGACACTTGAACGTGCGCGCCGCGACCGTCACAATCGCGACCCGTGGCACGCACTCACCCGACCCACGAACGGCACGACACGGAGAACGTTCACATCGAACGCGACGACGCCCTTCGCACGATCGACGATCTGACCAATGAATGCGCGAGCGCGCTGCGCAGAACAGTATCGCGCGCGACGATCGATGCCCACATGGAGATGTACAAGCAGCTGCGCTCGGAAGCCGAGCAAGAAAGCCTGCGGGCCGAGCGAATCGATTGGATGCGCAGAAATGTGATGCTGGCCAACCAAACGGCCGAGAAAGCAGAGCGAGAAAACAACGCGTTCGCATCGGACATACAGGAAGCGAAGAAATGGCTGGGCAACGGTCCCGCGGACGCGTTGCACGCGTGGTTTCTCGCGGAGGACACGCTTGAGATGTACCGCAGTATGTGGTTCCACAACGAATGGCAGGCGATGAAAGATCATGGGAAAAAACTGCTGCGGGACCGGGACACGGTGATTTCGGCATGCAAAGCGGCGGGCATCACGCAGAAAGACGCACCCACGCTCGCGATCGTGGAGAATATCGACACGTTTGCGAACCTGCCGACCGAACTGGAGAAACGCGGCGCGCTCGCCGCTCTTGAAGCGGCCATCGCATCGGCAAGCAACCGCACGCTCGACGTCATGCATCGCATGGAGAAACTCCTCGCACCGCACACGAAAGGGAAGAAACACTGCCTCCACCCCGGCAAACTCGGTCTGTGGCTCAAGAAGATCGCGCTCGACCCCAGCGCGTACTCCGAACACGTCATGCGCGGATACATCACCGACTGGCAGGCGCTGCGCGACGGACGCGACAGGCTACAGCGCGACTATCTCGCCGCGGGCAAGCCCGACGGCTGCGCGCCGCTCGAGGTGAATGCATTCCTGGAGTTGCCGGTCGCATCGCGCAGAGTTGTCCTGACCGAAGGACGCAACCGCCTCGACGCCGCGACGCGCATGCGCGAAGAAGAAGCGACCGCCTTCGAACACGGGAAAGCCGCCGTCCGGCAATCGGTCGACCTGGAAGACTTCGACGTGGCGGAGCGTACGCTGGCGGCGCTGCGAAAGAACCACCCGTATGATGCCGACCTGGCCAGCATCACGGCCCACATCGCCATCCTGCGCAAACGGAAGCAAAAAAAGGAAACGACCGAAGCAGAACGGGGCAACGCCATATTGGCCGAGGACGAACTCGAAACGATGCTCGCGGGGGTTCCGACGGTGCTACAACAACACTACCGCTACATCTTCACCGAGGGCACCGACGAGGAGCGCCGCACGTTCATGACCGCGATGCTGCGCCGCAAACAGCGCCGCGCCAGCGGCGAAACGAACGACGAGATGGAGATGTCGGCGAGTCTCGCCGCGGAAGAAGCCGACGAGACGGATGTGGTGACCGTCCGCACAACCGCGGACCACGACAACGCCGAACTCATCATGACCCAAGGCACGCCGCCGGCGCACACGCTCGCCCTGCTGAAAGCACACGGCAACGCCCGCCCCGACCGCTCGCCGGCGCTCGTGGTGGCGGGGCTCTCCGACGAGCAAAACGCGCAAATGGTCAGCGTGAACACGCGCATGCTGAACCTGTATGAAATGGCCAATAACGCCCCGATCCTCGAGAAAACGACGGAAGACCAGACACTCGCAGCTTGACGCCGCCGCCTGCGCTATACTGACCGTCCATTCTTTCCTTTTTTCCATGAATACCCGCTTCGCCCTGATCGCGCTCCCTCTCATCCTCTCTGGATGTGCGTCGTTCGGCCTGCCGAAAGAAGACGTCGCGCTGCGAGACCTCCTCCGCAATCCCCTCTACGCCGAGTACTACTACGATGACCTGACAGAACAAATGGTCACCCTCGCGCTGCGGGAGGACCCGATCCTCGAAGAACCCGGCATCCGGTCGGTGGTCGACCGCGCGCGGACGCGCAGCCTGGAGCATGCGGCGCTCGCCGTGAAAGCACAGGAAAAAGGACGCCGCGGCGGTTTCATCAGCGAGCGCGAACTGGCCGCCGGCGATGCGCTACTCCTCGAGAACGTCCTCTACATCGGCCCCACGTTCAACGTGGCACCCGGCCCCGCCCTCTCGGTCTACCTCACGACGCTCGTGGATCCGCGCGACGCCGCGCCCTTCCCCGACCCCACGGCAGTACGACTCGGCGGCATCAAGAACAACTACGGCGCGCAGTCGTACGCCGTTCCGCCACAACCTGAACCGACCGGCACGGGTGCATCGCTGCGCACGGCCGTCCTCTGGGACGACGACCTGGGCATCCTCTACGGCTTCGCACAGCTAACGATGGTCTTGGGGAACTAAGAACCTAGGAAACTAGTTCCTAGATCCTAGAATCCAGACTCCTCGTTAACGCAACACCGCGGCCTGGTTCAATGCGGCGTCGATCGCGGCGGAGAGAGCCTCCGTCGTCGCTTGCGTCTGCTGGCCGTTCACGAAGAACGTCGGCGTGCCTTGCACGCCCTTGGCACGACCTTCGTCATACGACGCCTGGATCGCCTTCCTCTTGATGTGCGAATCGATGCAGCGTCCGAAAAGCTCGACGTCGAGACCGAGCTCGCGACCCCATTCGCGGATCTCATCGGACGTCATATCCGACTGATTCTCATAGGCAAGATCGACGAACTCCCAGAGCTTGTTCTGATCGTTGGCGCACTCCGCGGCCTCGGCGGACTCCATTGCGTAGCGATGGATCGACGACAGCGGGAAATGGCGGAAGTCATAGCGGATCTGCGTGCCGTACTTCGCAATGAGCGGCTTCACCAACGCGGTGTGTGCGGAGCGGCAGGCGGGGCACTGCAGATCGGCGTACTCCGTCACGGTGACGAGCGCGTTATCGGACGTGTCCGGATGGGCTTCCGTGTGGATGGTCGAGGTGAGGCCGGCCGT
>CAZZDD010000093.1:3876-7376 GCA_964652185.1 uncultured Candidatus Peribacteria bacterium
TACCTGTTCGCCGGCACGCGCGGCACGGGCAAGACGACGCTTGCGCGTATTTTGGCGAAAGCGATGCTGACGAAAGACATGCAGGACGAAAAACTGAAAAAACAGATCGAGGACGCGACCGACGACGGCAGCCTGGTCGACTGCGTCGAGATCGACGCGGCGAGCAACCGCGGTATCGACGACATCCGCAGCTTGCTGGAAAAAATCCAGTTCACGCCCGTCGTCGCGACGGCGAAGGTCTACATCATCGACGAGGTGCACATGCTGACGAAAGAAGCGTTCAACGCGCTCCTGAAAACCCTCGAAGAACCGCCGTCGTACGCGTATTTCATCCTCGCCACGACCGAACTGCACAAGATCCCGGCGACGATCCAATCGCGCTGCCAGCGGTTCCAGTTCCGCCAGATCCGCGAGGAAGACATCATCCGCCGCCTGCAGTACATCGCCGACCAGGAGCGCATCACGGTCGAGCGCCCCGCCCTCCGCGCCATCGCCCATCACTCGGGCGGCAGCCTGCGCGACGCCATCTCGCTCCTTGACCAGCTGCGCAGCCTGCCCGACATCACGCTGGCCGACGTCCAGGAACGCATCGGCGAATCGGGCCACGAGTACGTCGAATTGCTGCTGAAAGCCATCGACGAGGGAAACGCGATGGCGATCCTCGACCTCTCGAAACAGATGGAAGAACGCGCCGCGCCGTTCGAGACCGTGATCCGCATGATCCTTTCCTCGGCCCGAGAGCGCATGCACGCGTCGGTCCAGAGCGGCGGCGACGGAGCGGCCGACCTGCGCATCGTCGATACGCTACTCCACGCCGTCCGCGACGTGCGCATCGCCCCGGTGCCGGCATTGGTGTTTGAATCGGCATTGCTGTCACTCCTCACCGAACCCGCAACGGCGCCCATGACCGATCGCGCTCCCGCTCCCCGCCCATCAACCCCGCCCGCAACCCGCCCGTCCCACGCCAAACCCACGCAGCCACCCGTCACCGCATCACCCGTCACGCCCGCACCCGCCGAAACCACCGCCGACGCTCCCGCCGAATCTGCAGGAACCGTCCTGGCCCCCGAGCTCTCGCTCGATGCCGTGCTGCAGGCCTGGCCGAAGATCGTCGCGGCGACCGAACCGCCCTTCGTGCGCATGTCGCTCAAGAACGGCCAGCCTGTCCGCTTCGAAGGCGATACGATCGTCGTCCGCTTCACGTCGGGCTTCCACCGCGACAAGGCGTCGTCGACCGAAAGCGGCCGCAGTATGCAAGACGCGATCGAAAGCATCTTCAAACATCCGCTCAAACTGAAGTTCATCGTCGACGCCGAAACGCGCAGCGCCGCACCGACCGGGGACGTGAATTTGGCCGAGGCGGCGATGGAAGTCTTCTAACTCTATGGACCTCCGCTCCGAAAAAACATCACTCCGCGCGTCGCTCGTCGAACGCCTGAAGCGGCTGTCACCCGAGGACCGTGCCCGCGAGAGCCGCTCGCTCTGCAAACGCGTGCTGCAAGAGCTACCCGCCGATCCGGGAGTTCTCTGCGTGTTCTACCCCATGAAGGGATCCGAAGCCGATATCGGCGAATTGTTTCCGGTGCTTCTCGAACGCGGCTGGAAGCTCTTCTTCCCGCGCTTCGAAGGCAGCGGATTCGCGTTTCGCCAGGCCCCGACCCTGGACGCGCTCGTGCCCGGAAAGTACGGCCTGATGGAACCGACACAGGATGAAGCGAAGCTCATGATCGAAGACGTCACTATCGCGCTGCTCCCCGGCCTCGGGTTCGACCCCTCGGGCGGACGCATCGGCCGCGGCAACGGCGGCTACGACAAGTGGCTGCAGGAGCTGCGGAAGAAAAACCCCGCTGCGAAGGTGTGGGGCATCGCGCTCGACTGCCAGATGGTCACGGCGATCCCCCGCGAAACGCACGACGAACTCGTCGACCTCGTCATCACCCCGCGTGGCGTCATTGACCCTGCAACGCCCGGGACGGGCCCACGCTGAACGCCAAACCGCGCAGCTGATCCATCACGGCTTGCACTTCGTCGGACGGCGGATTGATCTGCGACGCAAGCGCCTGCTTCGTCTCCTCGATGAGCAACAGGAACGACCTATTCGGCCAGACTAGGCCGGACATGTTCGGGTTCCGCTCCTTGAACGTCTCTCTCAACCACCGCGCCGTGGCATCGGCTTCGGGAAACGGATGCACATACGAAAACAGATGGTACTGATCTTCTTCGAGGACCATGAACGAACTCTGGAGAAACGGCGCGGCTTCGAACGGACGGCCGATACCAACCATCCACACGACCGGACGTCCGGATGGATCCATCACGAGGTCGCAGCGCATCGCGAGCGATGTATCGACCGGCAGGAAGACCTTCGCGCTTTTGAGCGGGCCGCACGATCGCTCGTCACGCACGTCGTCCGCGATCGTCTTCGGCAACGCCCACATGGGCAGCTGGTAGCCGATTGCCGGCTGTTTCGCGGCATACGGAAGCGTATGTACCTGCATGCGGGTCGTCGGCCCCGAGAGCATCGCCTCATTCTGCGACGCCCGCAGCATCAACGATTCATGAAAATCAAAACTGACGTTCATTTCCTGGATATCCACGCGCGGCACTTCCTCCTTCGAAAGACTGGCTTCGCACCCCGCAAGCAGCATACAAGCGGGAAGAACGATGGAAATCGCACGACGCATCACGGCGACATGGTACACTCAACGCATGCCGAATTACGACCACCTGCAAGCACAAGACCCCGCGGTCTTCGCCTCGCTCAAAGGCGAAATGATCCGCCAACGCGACGGCATGGAGCTGATTCCGTCCGAGAACTACGTCTCCGCTGCGGTGATGGAAGCGATGGGCACGTGCTTCAACAACAAGTACTCCGAAGGCTACCCGGGCAAGCGCTACTACGGCGGCCAGGAATACACCGACCAAGTCGAAACGCTCGCCATCGAACGCGCGAAGCAGCTCTTCAACGCGGGCCACGCAAACGTTCAACCCCACGCGGGCGCCCCGGCGAACGTCGCCACGTACTTCGCGCTCCTCGAACCCGGCGACACGGTAATGGGCATGGACCTCAGCCACGGCGGCCACCTCACCCACGGCCATCCGGTGACGTACATCACGAAGATCTTCAACTTCGTGCGCTACAAGATGAAAGACACGGAAACCGGCGAAATCGACTACGACGAGATGCGCCGCGTGGCGCTAGAGACGAAGCCGAAGCTGCTTCTGGCGGGGTTCTCGGCATACCCGCGGTCGCTCGACTATGCGAAAATGAAGGCGATCGCCGACGAAGTGGGCGCGATCACGATGGCAGACATGGCGCACATCGCCGGGCTCATCGCAGGCAAAGCATTGCGCAATCCGTTCGACGACGGCTTCGACATCATCACGACGACCACGCACAAATCGCTCCGCGGCCCTCGCGGCGGCATGATCCTCACGCGCACGCCCGAACTCGGAAAGAAGATCGACAAATCGGTGTTCCCGGGCTTCCAGGGCGGGCC
>CAZZDD010000094.1:0-7258 GCA_964652185.1 uncultured Candidatus Peribacteria bacterium
CGCGTTTCCCACAGGTGTGTCACGTCGGACACAGACACCGTAAGGGTGCGGAATCATTACGGACGGCATCCGCTATTAGAATCCAGCTACTTACGCTAGCTACCCGTCTGTTACTCGCGCGCTACCCCAAGCAGCCTCACCGCGCCGGCTTGCTTGCGCCACTTCGCGACGATCTGCTCGACCCGCCGCGTCGACGTGCCAAGGATGCGTGCCACCTCCGCGCTGGAGTGCTCGCCTTGGTCTGCAACGTCGAGGGCACAGCTTGGCGCGCTTGCGCTCGAGCTCGCCGTGGACAGCGCGGCTGGTGGGCACACGCCGTCGTAGCGCTTGCCGGGCCGGTTGGCCGAGTCAACGACGAGCAGGTTGTGCTTGCAGCCGTACACAGCGCACTGACGCTGCCCGGTCTGCCGTTCCTCCAGCGATGCTGACTGGTGCGTGCCAGCGATGCAGTCACCACGTGTGCGTGGCGTGGACAGGCCGACAGGAAAGCGGCGATCGATGACGGACAGCGATACTCGACGACGCATGACGTACCTCCGTGATACGGTGTCTGCGTCGCCTGGCGGGGCGGCTATGTGAGCGGCTCTACCTGGGAGGGTAGAGCCGCTTGCTATTCATGTACCCACGGCACTACCCTCCTCACCACCTCCGCTCCGGCCCTCACCTCCGCATGCACGCTCCGCTCTGCGACGTGCAGCATCGACTTGAGCGCGGCCACATCGACTGGTGTCAGCTCGACCACGACCGATCGCATCCCGTTGTCCTCCTGCTTCGCCCGCTTCGGTTTCGTCGGCTCCTTCGCCTTCGCCAGCACTTTGCGCTGCTCGTCTTCGTCCAGCGTCGCCACCTGAGCCGCCTCGTGCGCGCTGACATCGCCACGCTCGACGGCCTCGACTAGCTCGGGCACACCGTGCTCCTTCGTCTGTGCGACAGCCTGTGCGTCCTCGGATACGACAGGCAGCTGGCGTTGGATCTTGCCCAGCCTCAGCTTACGAGCGAGCTTCTCGCGCAAGTTCGTGAGCCGTTGCGCCGCCAGCACGAGCTGCCCGTCCTGCGAGTGCCTACGCTCTCCGTTCTCGCTCCAGACGAACAGAAACGGATCGTCGCCGTCTGTCTCGAGCGAGCCGAACTCGCGAAAGCGCGGCTCGACCTTGGCTCGCAGGCACGCGTTGTAGCGACACCAGCCGTCGAGGATCATGCCCTCGTACAGCACGATCGCGTGGCGCAGCCCGTTGACGCGGATGTCGTCGGCCATGGAGGCGAGACGTTGACGATCGGCGATCTCGAAGGTGCCGCTGATGGGGTGGCGCTGGTAGGCGGTGTCGGCTGGCACCACGTCGGCGAGCTCGACTTCGTGACGGCGCGCGACGCCCGAGTGGCCGCCGTAGCTGTGGTGGTTGCGCTTGGGACGAGGCATCTACGTCTCCTCCTTCGCCGCCGGCGTGACCTCCGCGAGCAGCGCCTTCGCGCCGCGCAGCGCCGCCTGGTTCTCCGCGCTCATGTACCCGCCGTGCTTGCCGAGGTACCGGACGAGGCGAGAGAGCGCGTCGTGGAGAGCGTCGCGCTCCGCGGTGAGGCGAGAGACGAGGTCGGGCTGCGGCTTGAGGTTGCCGGTCATGGCGTCGGGCTCCAGTCCCATTCGAGGAACGCTGCCCAGTTCTGAACGATCCACCGGAGCCGCATGTTATCGACGCTGTGAAGATCGACTTCGCGGTCGAGCGCCATCGCGCACTCTGCGCGCACGTTCTCTTTGGCCTTCGTCGCCGCCGCTTCCCACGCCGCGCGCACGTCGGGATCGCGAACGTTGCCCCAGCTCGGCAGGTCGTCGCTGGCTGTGAGCGACGACGAGAGCAGCGCGGAGCGCCACGCCATGTAGAGCAGCTCGGCGAGGTTGTCGTTCATGGCTACTTCGCTCCCTTCCGCGCGGTGGCCTCCGGCAGTCTTCGCGACTCGCGCCACTCACCGATGAGACGCACGACGAACACGCCAAACGCGACCGGCAGGAAGAGCGGCCAGAAGATGGCGGCGATGATCGGGCCCTCGTTCAGCGAGTGAAGATGACCGTGTGTCTCGTGCGTGATGTCCTCGGGCAGCGCAGCCCAGAACGCGCCAGCGATCACGCAGTACACAGCGATCGACGCGAAGACGATCAACGCGATCGCCCACGTCGGCATGCCCGGTGCCGCGCCGTTGCAGAACGCTTCGAGGGTCGGCGCGTCCATGGCTACCTCCCCTCCTTCGGCACGCGCGCCTTCCACTTCGCAGCTCTGAACCGCGGTGCACTGAACCAGCGCTGCTCTGAGACGTTCCACGGGACACACTCACCTCGCTTCATTGCTGCTCTCCTTCGGGGATAACCCGTATGATTTCGCCGTCGTCGTTTCACGTGCAACGCTGTTGTAGATGCAGTTGGATTGCGTGTGCGCATCAGCGTGCCTCCAGTGCGTCGAACAGCGACGGCTGCTCGGGGCGGGGCTTGGCTTCGAGCCCAGCAAGTCGCCTCGAGGCGATTTCGAACATGTTGTCGCGGACGGCTCGATAGCCGTCACACGCCGACACCTGCGTCGCGTGCCCATGACACAAGAACGCACGATGCGGACCCTTATGATCTGTCCACGAGCACTCCCATTCGGCGCGCTCCGAACAACGTGCGCAGCCGGCGAGCTCCCACCCGATAAACGTGCAGCCCTGTCGAAGCGCCGCGACGCCTGTCGTTCCCGAACCCGCGTACGGATCGCAGACCACATCGCCCGGCTCGGTAAAATCCGAGCCGATCTCGAGCATCAGCGACAGCGGCTTCGCGGTGTCGTGCGCACGTGACTCGCCGCGCGAACGTGTGTGCGAGTAGTAGCGGGCCTTGCCGCCGAGCGGACACTCGTCGCCCTGATGACTTGCGAGGACGATGGACTCGAATGCCTGGCCTGGCCACCGGCCATGCAACGACGGCATCGCGTCGGGCTTTACCCATGGCAGCGTGCGGCGGTACACGAGTCCGGCTCGTTCGAGCGCCGCGCGCCAAAGGTGGACTGCCTCGACCTGGCAGAACACGAGCACACGCTTTCGAGACACGCGAGCAAGCTGTGAGCTGACCGCTCCGCGATCCGCTTCGGTCATGGGGGCGAAGTCGAACTCTTCGTCTACAACGCGCGCGTAGGCTTTCCCACGCTCCTCTCGGCCGCGTCCGTCTGTCGGTCGACCCTGGCGCTTGCCCTTCGTATGTGCCTCCGCCTCGTACGGCGGATCCGTGATCGTCACGTCCACGCTCTTGTCCGCCAGCGATGCGAGCCCCGTGAGCGGATCGAGACAGGAGCCGAGTCGCAGGTCGTAGGTCACGAGGCCTCCTGAATAGGCGCTGCTGTGAGGCCTGTGCTGAGGGGGTCAGCAATCGCGTCTCCACAGGTTACGGCCACTGCGAGAGCCGCCCAGACATCGCCGCTGACTCCGTACAATGCGCCAGGCTCGCGTTTGGTGCCGACTGCTTTCGCCTTGCCACCCCATCGATCCAAGAGCGCCTGGCGCACATTGGCGTCTTTGGCGCGTGGAGACTGACACAGATGCAGCTTCGCCGTCTGCCGATACATCGTCTGGTGGCGTCCAGGCCACGCCTGAATGAACCGACCAATCCACACACACGTGTCGAACACCTCGCGGCCGACAGCCATCCCGTATGACGCGATCATCTCGACCACGAGCAGCGGATTGGGATCGCCCATCTTGGTACGCATATCGTCATGCTGCGCACCGAGCAGATTGATGATCTCGGCGTTCTCGCGCTTGTTGAACGCGCGCAGCTCGGACTTGCTCGGGTCGTACAGCACGAACGCGCTGTGCGTTGTTCCTGGATCGACAGCGAGAATCACTTCGACTCCTTCGCTTTCTGCTCGCAGAGACGCAGGTACTCGCGCGCGAGCGATTCGAGGTTCGTGCCCAGCGCGCTCAGCAAATACGCGCGGGCTAGGTTCACGTGCTCTTGCGGCGTGAGCTTCACGGCAGCACTCCGCGCGCACGGTCTTGTCCAATCAGCCAGCGAACTCGCCCGATGCTTGGACACGACGCAGCCATCCACGTCGCACGTTCCTGCGAGTAACCAGCCTCGATGAGCAGTTCGCGCACGAACGCACGATCCTCGTCCGTCATCGGTGCTTCGTTGTCTTTCGCCAATGCGTTCACGACGGCAACTCCAGGTGGTGTCGCGCCCATTCGGGCTTTTCCGGCATTGGAACCGGCTCCCAATCCGCGCCGTTCTTTGTCAGCTTGCCGAGCGTGTAGCGATCCGAGTAGCCGCGCGTCCGCTTGTCGAATTGCGAGAGCGCAACGTACGGCGGCGCTCCTCCGCGTCGATCCTTGAGCACCGAAAAGAACGTCGGCGACATGAACCACTTGGTCGGCTGCACGACGTGACAGCGCTCGATGGTGATTGCCTGCGTGCAGATCTTCGTGATGTTCGACGAGCCGTGAAAGTCATCGATACTCGGAACGATGCGCTTGCTCCCCATCTCGCGCTTACGCAGGTGGGCAATCAGGATCACCGGCTTTCCAATCTCGAGCGCCACGTCTCGGGTAGCCTTGACCGCTTCTCCCAGCGCGTCGTTGCGGTCGTCCACGTCGATGTAGTGCAGGTGATCGACGACAATCAGGTCGGTCGTCTCTGACACGTCCAGCACGAATCGGCGCATGTCATCGGGCGAGAAGTCTCGGCCGCGGTAGAACGTCCACAGCGTTGAGAGTTGCGCTGCGAGCGCTTCGTCTACCTCGCGATTGAACGCCTCGACGATGTGCTCGCATCGGCCAAGCCGCCAATCGGTATAGTTCAGCTGGTGACGGAGCGTGTGCTGCGTTTCGTAGACGCGACGCGACAGCTTCGAGAACTTCGTCCGTCGCTCGAGCTCCAACGGTTCAGCTTCGAGTGCGAAGTAATGCACGGTCTTGCCCTGCGCTGCGTTCGTCGCCGCAACCGACAGCGCCAAGTCGGTCTTGCCGAGTCCCGTTGGTGCGCCGATCAGCACGAGGTCGTTCGGCGCGATGCCACGCAGGCAGTCGTCGAGAAACGGGTGATAGAACCGCAGCGCGCGAGCGCCATCGTTCTCGCGTCCTTTGACCTCGCCGTGGATGCGTGTTGAGAACCGACGAAAGTCACTCATGCGATCTCCCTTCGACGAGCAAGGCGACGAAGCCAACGCGCGTCGTGTTGAGCCAGAGACCAGTTTCGATACGCGGGTGCGCCGATGATCAACTCGGAACGCTCGACGAACTGCGAGGCGGCGGTTGGCTTCTCGGCAAGCAGCCAGTCCACGACGCCGGCGAAGTCAAAGCGCTTGCTTTGCACCTCGAGATTGCGGGACGCGTCGAATGCGGCACGGAACGGGAAGTGGCCAAAGTCTGTCGACTCGACTGAATCAAACCACGCGCGCTCGTCGGGCTCGCAGAGCATCACGCCAAGAACACGAGCCTCGGTGTACGGCGCGAAGAACCAGCTAGTCGGCGGCTTCGAGGATAAGCGTTTCGCAACTCTCACCATCGGTGCCCTCCGAGCTCGGGTTCGCCGTCGGAGTCGAGTTGCGTTGGCGCGACGCGAGGCAGGACCGACGAGAGCGCGGGCAGCTTGTCGCCGTGCTGCGAGAACGTCGGCAGATCCCACGGTGGCGGTGGGAACAGCTTGTCCGGCACGGACTCGAGCACGGTTAGGCGGCGTTGAATCTCGACGAGCCCGTGCGAACGAAGCAGCCCGGCTATCAGGCTTCCGGTCTTGCCGTTCCACGTCGGCTTGCTGCCGCCGTGTGTGCGCCGGTAGTACGCATCAAACGCTTCAACAGCGGCGGCATGGTCTGGATGCGCGGTTGCCTTGCGCCGATCGCGAACCGGCTTGGCGCGTTGCTTCCCGACGTCACCGGTTGCGGCGTCGACCTTGTCGGCGAGAGCTTCGAAAGGCGTCGCCTCGTGCGACGCAATATCTTCTTTAAGAGCAAGAGCAGGAGCAGGAGCAGGAGGGTTTTGGTTTTCAAAACCTAATGGGGGGGCATTTGGTTTCTCAGAGTCAAAACCATTTGGTTTCTTCTGATACTTATTTGGTCTCCCACCCTTACGCCCGTTTTTGCGAAGCTTGTCTAGCCATTCAATACGACCCTTGGTGCCGCGAATGCGGATCGTTCCGTCGTCGTTTTGCTCGCCGAGTCGTGCACGAATGATCGCTTCGACACCACGCGATCCGAGGTGCTTCGTAACCAAGAACGCGGGCAGCGAGTAGCGCTTCTCGATCGTGCACTGACGCCAGAGGTGCTCCATCTTGGAGCGCGCGTGATCGCCGTCGGCGAGTCCAGCGTACTCGGCGAGCTCGTCGTAGCGTCCATCGCTGAATGCCTCGTCTTCGATGCGGACGGAGGCAGCCATTACCTGACAGCCCTCCGCTCACGATCGAGCAGCGTGATGCGGTCGTGACACGTGCGGCAGATTGCACGCAGTTCCCACATGAACTCATGACCGACGTGTGCGTATGTCGTGTGATGGACCTCGGTTGCTTGCTCGTGCAAACAACCCTCGCAGAGCCCTCCGGATCGATCCAATACGCGTCGGCGTACCGCCCTCCACTGCGAGCTCTTAAGGTACTCGTCGTACCATGCCCACCATTTCTCGTTCTCTTCGGCTTTCTGAGCTTCGCGCTCGAGACGCTGACGTTCGTATTCGGCGCGCATGCGCTCGCTCTCCGGCCGGCGCACGGTCGCGTCGAGGCAGACGCGGCACGTTGGCTTGGACGCGTCGGAGCGCTTGCCTGGAATGGCAGATGTGAATCGACCGCAGAGCGTTTTCTTCTCGTCGGAGTCGTCGACGATGTGAATCTTTCCATGTCCGTACTGATGCGGATCCGCTGCCCACAGCTTGTCGTTCACGGAACTCCCTTCCTTTCGCTCCAGCACGCGCCGCAAAGGCCACCAACAAAGAAGCAGGCAAACCGTGAGCACTCAAGGCACCGTTGTTTCGCTTCGATCACCCGCGCACCTGCTTCCTGATCGTCGCTGGGTTCACCTGCCCGAACGGGATCCGCGCGAACGCCGCGCGCAGCTCGTCGGAGCGCTCTTTCCATTCACGAGCGGCTGCGTCCTTCACGCGCTCGAAGCGCTCGGCGCACGAGTAGCAGATGTGCCACGAGCGCAGCTCGCCTGAGTGCAGTCGCGCGTACTGCACGATGGTAGCGACGCACGAGCGCTGGCAGTCGATGCAGATCACGCGACCCGCCTCCCACCGTCGAGTGACCGACCTTCGC
>CAZZDD010000095.1:0-3348 GCA_964652185.1 uncultured Candidatus Peribacteria bacterium
GTGCGCCGCATCGCCGACGCGAAGGCCGACCTCGTGCGCCGCACGGGCAACCGCATCGCGCTGTCGCCGATGTCGCCGTACTTCCGCCGCATCGTGCACACGCACGTGTCGACCTCTCCCACGATGGCCGACCTCACGACGGAATCGATCGGGGAAGGCGACTACCGCCAGATCGTCCTGCGCCTGAAAGACGAGAAAAAGGGTGAGACCCTGCGTGGCAGCGAAGAACTTACGCCGGTCATCGCGGCCGATGATGGGCTGGAGAACCTGGATATTTAATTGCCTCACCCCCGACCCCTCTCCCGCAACCCCGTTCTTCCACCCGGGAGAGGGGAGAGCGCTTGTCGAATCCTTTGCAAAACAAAAGGCATGTGATCACACACGTCTTCGTTCGTGAATCGAACAAGCTTATAGCCTCTTTTTCGTATTTCTTCTTCGCGATCGTGGTCATATTCCAGTTGTGTTTCATGAACAGAACCGTCGATTTCGACAATCAGCTGCGCTTGGCTGCAGAGGAAATCAACAACAAACCAATCAATAGGCACTTGGCGCCGGAATTTATGTCCATCCAAACGTCGTCCGCGTAATGCCGACCACAGAATCGCTTCTGCTTCGGTCATATGCTTACGCAATGAGCGCGCATATAAGATTTTCCTGCGTCGACGTTGTGCGAATGTTTCGGAATTCATGCAACGACGATACGACAAAATTTCCCCTCTCCTGGCGGGGCGTGCGGTCGTGTGCAGGAGAGGGGCTAGGGGTGAGGCAAAATTACGTTCTTTACGAGGAAAGAACTACCCTCGCGCCGCCTTCCACTCCTCCAAGATCTTCTTCTCCTGCTTGGAGAGCTTCGTCGGGATTTCGACGATAATCTCCGCGTAGTGGTCGCCGTGACGCGAGCGGCCGAGCTCCGGAAGACCTTTTCCTTTCAGTCGAAGAACTTGCCCCGGCTGCGTGCCGGCGGGGAGCGTGACCGTCACCGTGCCCTGGATCGTTTCGACCTCCATCTCCGCGCCGAGGATCGCGTCGAGCGCCGAGACCTTCACCGACGATTTCAAATCCGCGCCTTCGCGCTCGAAGCGCTTGTCGGCTTTCACACGCACCGTGACGTACAGGTCGCCAGCCGCCTGCCCGCGGAAACCCGCGTCGCCTTGGCCGCTGAGGCGCAACTGCTGCCCGTCGTCGATGCCCGCGGGAATGTCGACGCCGACGGTGTCGGTCTGCTGCGTGCGTCCTTCTCCTTTGCATGTCGGACATGGCGTCTCCGGGATCGTGCCGCTTCCCTGACAATGGGCGCACACGCTTCTTTGCTGCACCTGGCCGAAAATCGAGCTCACCACGCGCGTCGTCTGGCCCGTGCCGCCGCACGTCGAACACGTCACGGTCTTCGCCCCCTTCGCCGCGCCGGACCCCGTGCACGTCTGGCAGGTCCTGATCCGCGTAAGTCGCAACTGCACGGTTTTTTTCTCGAGCGTGTCTTTAAGGTCGATCTCCACCGCGATGCTGCGGTCCTGCCCCTGCGTGCGCCGGCGCCCTCCGCCGCCCCGGCCGCCGAAGAAATTTTCGAACAGATCGCCGAGGTCCCCCGCATCGCCGCCGAAGCCCTGCTGGAATCCCGAAAAATCGAACCCGCCCCCGCCCGGCCCTCCTCCGGCGGACTGTCCGCTCGTGCGACCGAACTGATCGTACATCCGCTTCTTCTCCGGGTCGCTCAGCGTCTCGTACGCTTCGTTGATTTCCTTGAATTTCGATTCGGCGGATTTGTCACCCTTGTGTTTGTCGGGGTGCCATTCCTTGCTCATGCGCCGGTACGCCTTCTTGATATCATCAGCGGACGCGGACTTTTCTATGCCGAGAACGGAGTAGGGATTGATGGCTATACGCCGCAGTATACAGCAGAAACCGCCCTGGAAACGACACGCGTTTTCTGGTATACTCATGAGATGGCTTCGGGCACCCTTCACCGGCTGAACCTGGGGTTCCAGGCGATGGGAATCTCGCTCGGAATCGCCGCGGTCGCGGTACTGATCCCGTCGCTCGTGCCGAGCAACGCGCCGACGCAGGCGCTCATCGCGCGGCAGAAGACGCAGAACTCGTGGGTCGTGATCGAAGAACAGGACGTGATGAGCGGCGCCACGGTCCCGCCCGACGTGAACGTCGTCTTCCACGTACCGCTCTCCGTCAGCAAAATCAGCCGCGAAGTGCTTCTCGGTTTGAGAGGAAAAGACGTCCGCTACTGGGGCTACTGCTATCCGGAGAACGACGCGGAATCGACGGTAACGAAACGCACGGGCCTGAAGGGCCTCCTGTTCCTTTCGGAAAAAGAACGCGACGTGCGCGCGGCCCAAGCGAAGGCTTCACAGCCACGCTACAGCCTCACCAATTTACCGACGCGCGACGAAGCCCTGCGCGCGGCTGCAGGACCGGCAAAGACGGTAATCCGCCACCAACTCGATTTCTTCAAAGGCGGCCAGCTGTGCTACCTCATGACCGACGAAGTGCTCGCGATCTCGTTGGATGACGACGGCGACCGCATCAACAACCGTCTCGAGCGTGATCTCGGCACCGACGAACTACTCGAAGACAGCGACGCCGACGGCATCCTCGACGGCATCGAATACAAATACGGCACCGATCCGTCGCAGCGCGACACCGACCTCGACGGCGTGATCGACGGCATCGAAGACAGCAACTGGAACGGCCTCGTGAACAAAGGCGAAACCGATCCGCGCATGCTCGACACCGACCGCGACGGCATGTGCGACGGCCTCTGCCGCAAGCGCCTGAGCAACGGCCAGACGTTGTACATCGGCGAAGACAAGAACCTCAACGGCAACGTCGACAGTAGTGAAACCGATCCGCTGCTCGAGGACACAGACGGCGACGGAGTCCACGACCTCCAGGAATACCTCGTGTGCCTCACTCAGGGCAAACGCGCCTGCAAATAAACACCCTCTCCCACATCGCTATGCGTATTCTTCTCACCCTCCTAACCCTCGCGCTCGTCGCCCCGCTTCCCGCCCACGCGTATCTCACGCCGGAAGAAGTGTTGGAAAACGAAGACTTCGTCGCCCCGCCGCCGAACGCGCGCGGAGCCGCCGCCGCACGCGCGGCCCAAGAAGCCGAGTACGACGCCCGCGCAGCCGAAGAAGCGGGCGATGAAGAAAACACTGCCATCGTCGATGATGGCGACGCACCCGACGGCAACACGATCGACGACCTGCACGGCTCGGCCGAGGACGAAGAAGTGATCGATTGGGAAAGCGACGACGCCGGGCTCAGCGCGGAAGAACGCCGCGACGAGCGCGTGCTCGACCGCGTGGAGCGCAACCGCCTGGACGACCAAGG
>CAZZDD010000095.1:3448-7251 GCA_964652185.1 uncultured Candidatus Peribacteria bacterium
CGATGGATCGACCCCGTCGGCGACGTCCGCCCTGCGGACCACCCGCACGACATCGTCCGGGCGATCGCCGATGCGCGCGGCCTCGGCGAGGAAACGCGCTCATGGATGGACGCCGCGACCTACCCCATGGCGGGCGTCGCGGCCGAACGCGTGAAACAGGCGATCTTGCACGACGAAACGATCGCCATCGTGGGCGACTACGACTGCGACGGCCTGACCTCGACCGCAATTTTAACGCGCCTGATCCGCCGCCTGGGCGGGGATCCGATCGTGCGCATTCCGCACCGCCTGAAGGAAGGCTACGGTTTGCAGACGCTACATGTGGAGGAAATGCTCGCGAAGAACGTCACGCTGCTCCTCACGGTCGACACGGGCATCGTTGCGACCGCCGCGTTGCAGCACGCGAAAGACAAAGGCTTGGACGTCATCATTCTCGATCACCACCACTACGCGGAACTGCCGCCGGCGTTCGCGATCCTGCATCCGTCGCTCACGACATTGCGATCACCGCCCGCCGCAGCCGGCGTCGCATTCGCATTCTCCCACGCCGTCCTCGGCGAGACGTGGCCCGACCGCGATACCGACCTCGCGCTCGCAGCCATCGGCACGATCGCGGACGTCGTCCCGCTCACGCACGAAAACCGCGCGATGGTACGCGACGGATTGACCGCGCTCGGCCGTATGGACCCCGCATCGGGCATCGGGATGCTCCGTGACAGGAGCAACGTGGGACGCATCCCCACGAGTGGAGACGTCGCGTTCCGCATGGCGCCGCGCCTGAACGCCGCCGGACGCCTCGACGACGCGGAGATCGGCCTCCGGGCGCTCCTCGGCGACGCCGCAAGCGTAGACCTCCTCGAAACGCTTAACGCCGAACGCCAGCGCCTCACACTGACCTGCATGGAAGAAGCGTTCTCCATGGTGGATGAAACGAACCTTCCCGCATGCGTGTGCGTCGCATCGGCGAATTTTCCGAAGGGCATCATCGGCCTCATCGCGGGGAAACTCGCGGAGAAGTACGGCCGTCCCGCCGCGGCGGTCGCGATCGCGGACGGCATGTGCACGTCATCGCTGCGCGGCATCCCCGGCCACGACATCGCGGGAGCATTGCGCGCTAACGGCCACCTCTTCACGGCGTTCGGCGGCCACGCACAAGCGGGAGGATGTTCTTTTCTTGAAACGAATCTCGACGCGGTGAAGCAGGCGCTGCACGACGACGTACTCTCGTACATCAGCCCCGACGCATTGCACCCCATGCTTGCCGTTGATCTCACATTGCCTGCGGGGAACGCAACGCTCGCGTTAGCAGACGCACTATCGCAGCTCGAGCCCTTCGGCGCAGACAATCGCGAACCGCTCTTCCTCATCGAAAACGTCACGCTCACCGGCGCGCGCACGGTGGGCGCGGACAACCGCCACCTGCAAGCGCGCATGGGCCAGACGGGCATCATCGCCTTCGGTCTCGGACACCTCGCGGCATCATTAACAGAACCCGTGGACCTCGCCTGCCGCATCACGGCAAACGAATGGAACGGCATGAGAAAACCGCAATTGTCGGTCGTGGATATCCGCAGCGCTCAGACCGGCGCCAGCTTGCCTTCCATCTCAAACACGGCCATCACGGGAACGTTAAGGGCCGAAGCGATTTTGTAAGCGAGGAGGATTGACGGGTTCGACTGGCCGCGCTCGATCGACATGATCGTCTGACGCGAAACGCCGGTGCGCAACGCTAATTCTTCCTGCGTCATACCATGTTCAAAGCGCAGGCGGCGGATGTGATTCTTGAGTGTGACGGACATAGGGGGCCACTATCTTACGGAGCGAACGATTCGGTGCAAGCGTATTTTGGTAGCGCGAACTAACGGATGATTTTCCCGCGCGCGCGATACCACTTCCACGCAGCCGCAATAACGACAACGACGCCTCCGATCACGCCGACGGCCGCGACGATCGAGACGACGAGGACGACGTTATCGCGCAACAGATACCCGGCGCCGACTGACGAGATGCTCCATAGCGCAGCTCCGACGATCGACGCGACGAGGAATCGCGCAGGATGCATCTTGAGGGCACCTGCCGCAAAGGAAATGGTCGGACGCAACGCACCGACGAATTGCCCCGCGATCACCGCCCATAACCCCGCTCGGCCGATGAACGCCTCCGCTTTCTTCTTGGCATCGTCCGGAATACGCAACGCGCGCTCGATGGCCGGACCGGCGAAGATGCCCGCGCAATAGAGGGCCGTGTTGCCGACGAGCGACGCGGCGAACGCGGCGAGACCGAAAATGAACACGGAGAGGAGATCGGGCGCGAGCGACCCCGCGATCACGAGCGCACTGATGCCCGGCGATACGAAACAGAACGGAGGAATAAACTCGACGATAGCGAACGCAAAGACGGCGACGCCTCCGACCGCGCGCACCGCCTCGCGCGCATGTTCCGCATCGAGCAGTTGGCGCAAGCCGAAGTCCTCGGCCAAGAGCAGCAGCGCGAGCGGCACGAGATACCACGCGAACCATGCGAAGCTGTACCCGCGAACGAACCGCCTCAAGAAGAGGATCGCAACGAGGCTGACCGCGAGCGACATCGCGAACCCGGAGACGGATGACGCGACGGGCGGAAAGATCACCTCGCCGTCGAACGCATCGAGCGCGGTCTTCGCGACGGCGCCCGCGATGATCGGCAACGCCATGAGAAATGAGAAGTTCAATGCGGACTCGCGGTTGACGCCGAAGAAGCGGCCGGTCGCGACGGTGAGGCCCGAGCGCGACACGCCCGGCAGAATCGCGAGAGCTTGGGCGATGCCGATCAACACCGCTTCGAACCATGTAGGACCCACAAACCGGGCGGCGCGCTTCTTGCCAAACCACTCGCCGGCGACGAGGCACGCCGCGGTGACGAGGAACCCGACGGCCGCGGCGGTGAGGGACCGCAACTCCGCGACCGTGTCCTGGAAAAACAGACCCGCGAACACACCCGGCACCGTCGCCAACACGATGAGCCCCGCTGTTTTCCACGACGAGGAATCACGAACGATGAGGCCGCGCACGAGTGAAATCCACACGTCGCGAAAACCGACGAGGATGGCGAGCAGGCTGCCGCAGTGGAGCAAAATGTCGAACCCGAGCGCGTCGCGTCCCGCGATCTCGATGCCGAGAAACCGCTGCGCCACGACCAAATGTCCGTCGCTCGAAATCGGAAGAAACTCGGTGACTCCTTGCACCGCGCCGAGGATGATCGCGCTGATGACGTCCATGAATGCCTCCCTACCATCTCATAACTGTGGAAGCTGCGCCACTCGTCCTTTTTGCCGTTGCGAAGCCTTCGGATGTATTGTTGAACAGAAAATGTCTTCACAATTTCCTTTCCACGGCATCTTCTCGGGCCTCGGGCAAGACGATGACATGCCCGCGGAAGCCCACGCGCACAAAACGAGCCTGCCCCAAAGCGGCACGGGGCAAGTCGCCGTCGACATCTACGAACTCGATAACTACTACATCATCCGCGCGCCGATCGCGGGCGTGAAATTATCGGACCTCGACATCGAAGTCGCCGATAACCAGCTCACGATCCGCGGCAACCGCCAGCAAGGGGAGAGCATCCCGAGCGACCAGTTCTACATCCAGGAGTGTTTCTGGGGGCCGTTCTCGCGCACGGTCACGCTGCCGTTCGTGATCGACCCGAAGAAGATCCGCGCGACGTTCAACCGCGAGTGCATTTTGAAAATCCTCGTGCCGAAAGAAGAGCGCGTGAAGATCGTGCGGATTAACGAAGGGTAAAAAAAGAGGCACCCCTCGCGGCGC
>CAZZDD010000096.1:0-6966 GCA_964652185.1 uncultured Candidatus Peribacteria bacterium
GGATCGCCCAAGCCCTCGAGACCATGCCCGACGAGATCGCTGCGATCTATGCGAAGGGAGGGCTGGCTGCGTTTCGGGAGATTCCCGGTGTCGGCCCCGATTTGTCGCTCAAGATGGAGGAGATGGTGACCACCGGGAAGCTGCAGTACCTCGCGGAGTTGAAGAAGGAGGTGCCTGAGGGATTGTTCGCCGTGATGGAGATTCCCGGGATGGGCCCGAAGAAGACGGCATTCTTATGGAAGGAGTTCAATGTGAAGGGAGTTGAGGACGTGGAGAAGCTGCTCGCGAAGAACAAGCTCGACGGCCTGAAGGGCTGGGGCGATAAGTCGATCGAGAACCTGAAGCGTGGCATCGAGGTGCACAAGTCGCACTCCGGGCGGTTCCGGCGCGATATTGCCCAGCTCGAGGTCGACCGTATCCTCGGCGTGCTGCGGAAGGTAAAGGGCTGCACACGCGCGGAGGCCGCCGGCAGTTTGCGCCGCGGGCGCGACACGGTGGGGGATATCGACGTGCTCGTGTGCGGCACGGACCATGAAGCGCTCATCGATGCATTCCTGAGCGTGGAGGGAATCGCCGACCAGCTGGCTCGCGGCGAGACCCGCGCGGCCGTGAGGTTCCAAAGCGGCCTCCAGGCTGACCTTCGTGTGGTGGATGAAGACGCGTTCGGTGCGGCGTTGCTGTACTTCACCGGGAGCAAAGACCACAACGTGCGGCTGCGGCAGATGGGTATAGACCTTGGGGTGACGATTAATGAATATGGCTTGTACAAGGGCTCCGCTGAAAATAAAGGAAAGCTGATCGCGTCCAAAAATGAGGAGGATATTTACGCTGCCGTAGGCCTGCCGTGGATCCCTCCGACCCTACGCGAAGACCGCGGCGAGTTCGATGCGGCGAAAGCAGGGGAGTTACCCGTGCTTATCGAGGAGAAGGACCTTAAGGGCGATCTACACATGCATAGCGATTGGAGCGACGGCGCCGCGACGATGATCGAGATGGCACAGGCCGCGAAGGACGCGGGTTTGGAGTACATCGCGATTACGGACCACGCCTCGCCGATGGGGATGGTCGCGGGGACGAAAGACGACAACATCGACGAGTACCTGACCCAGATCGAGGCGGCGCGAAAGGCCGTGCCGGGCATCCGCATCCTCGCGGGAGCGGAGGTCGACATCCTGCCCGACGGTTCCCTGTACCTGCGTGATACCACGTTGAAGCGACTCGACTGGATCAACGCGTCGATCCATGCGCACTTCACACTCGATGCAGCCGCGCAGACGAAGCGCTACCTCGCGGCGATCCGCAATCCGTTCGTGCACTGCATCGCGCATCCCATGACCCGACAGGTTGCGGCCCGCGATCCGATCGAGGTCGATTGGGATGCGGTGTTTGAGGCGGCGGCTGAAACAGGGACGGCGATGGAAATGAATACGTCGGCCCAGCGGTTGGACCTGAGTGATGTGCTCGCGCGGAGGGCGAAGGAGAAAGGCGTGACGCTTACGATGGGCAGCGACGCGCACGCGGTGAATGCATTGTCGAAGTCCCACGGCATCCTCCAAGCGCAGCGTGCGTGGCTCACGAAAGAAGACATTCTCACCTGCAAACCCTGGAAAGAGTTCGAGAAATGGTTGCTGAAGCGGAAACATTGACAAAAAATGACAAAGGGGTATGTTTGTCTAAACCCAGAACGTGTGTTCTGGTAATCGAAAAGAGGATCTTTCTTATCTTCGTTGGAGGGAATCTCATGAACGCTCGCTTGGTTTCGCGCAGAATTTCTATTTCGAGTTTCGTGGTCGAGTGCACGCGCAGCGCGTATCTCTTGGACGAGCAATCGTCCCGGACGTGGTACGCCGAACTGGTGACACTCATTCGGTTGTCGGAGGGCATGTCGATCGTGATCGACGCATCGCGCGTCGAATACGTCCACCTCTGGCTCGTCGAACGACTCCACAAACTCGGTCGTGTCATCGCGAGTCGTTACGGTGGTACCCTCCGCGTCTCGCACGCGAAGCCGCACGTTCGCGCGGTGCTCGGGGGCCTCGCTCCCGAAATCTGCACCGAGAACGACGTAAGGCCGCAGCCTATGCCGACAGAGGGTGAAGTGCCATTTCCTCGGTTACGGGTGGCGTAAAATCGCGGGAGAAAGGATTCTCATCGCATAAGGCCGATTCCTAGTGAGTCGGCCTTTTTCATGCGCTTGACGATTTTTTTAACGGGTTCATAGTGTTCGAAGCGGCAGTAACGTGCTTCCGCGGTATTCCATTCATTGTTTGTTATTTGAAAGCATGGAGGGTTGCATCATGCAATCGTATCGACACTTCGAAAAATCGGGTTTCAATGTTGGGGGTTTGGAGGTCGCAGTTGTGCGTTTCGTCGATCGGAAGATCGATGATGATGGACTGATCATGGAACTCGGAGAAGAACTGTACGGATTGGTCGAGAAAGAAAAGATCTCGAATCTTGTACTGAATTTCTACAATGTGACATCGTTGTCATCCAAGGCGATGAACAAGTTCATCATTCTTGATAAGAAAATAAAGGCGCATAGAGGCGTGCTCCGATTCTGTAACGTGGCTCCGCATATTTATGCAGTTTTTGAGATCACGCGACTCAATCAATTGTTTGATGTACGAGGCACGGAAGGCCAAGCACTATTGAACTGGCGCGCTCCGGCCGCCGTATGAAAAGCCCCTCCTATGAACAATGCCGGTCTCCCATCTCGGGGGACCGGCGCTTTTTATGCATTGAAATGGCCAATCCCGTGAAAACCTTGACCTCTGAAAAACTTTCGACATAGTGCCCGGACGAAAGCACTGGCTTTCGGATGTCTCGGTTCGAATCAACGGAGGGTATGAAGATCATGCAGGAGTCCAGCAGTTTCTCGTTCACGATGGACGAGCAGTTCGCGGTGTTTGGCCTATGCGGCCCGAAGATTTTTCAGATACTGGAGGTGCACGCATTACGCGACGACTTATTTGCCCGTGCGGCGTATGTGGGGAACCGCATCGTCATCATCGATCTGTCCGCGGTCGACTATCTGTCGCGCGGCGCTCGATACGCGCTCACGGAGTTCCGTCGAGATGCCTTGCAGATGGCGAACGTTGTCTGTTTGTGCAACGCTCATGAGGGCCTCATCGAGGAGTTCCGTCGCGAACATCTCGTGACGCGCGATTCCCGATCGTTCTATCGGGTGTTCGATTCCTTCGAAGAAGTACGCGGGGAATTCGCACTGGCGTCGGTGGAGTCATTGGAAGCCGTCGCATAATCCATCCCTCCATCGTTGGTTTCAGTCGGCCTCTCCCATCTGGGGGAGGCCGGCATCGTCATGCCTTCGGCAGTCCCGCGAACGGATTTTCTTCGAATGTGCAGTGTTCTAACAATGACATGCATTCGTCGTGCGGTTTGCCGTAGGTTTCGGCATAGAGGTGCACGACGGTTCCCAGCCGCCGCGTGCCCCAGTCGAGCCCAAGGAGGCCGGCCATGAGTTCCAGCTCGCCTTCCGTCGCCGCCTCGATTTCGGCATACGGGGCGAGTTCCGGCCAAAAATCGATCGTGATCTCGCAGCCACCAAGGCGCCACGTTTCGCGCCTGTTCTCTTGGTAGCTCGTTCTCGTCAGGCCAATGCCGTCCGCGAGCATGACGGCACGGTCGAAATCATTCGTCACGATGTCGATCTCGCGCTGGTCTCCCACCGCGCCGTCCGGGGTCGCGTGTACTTTCAGGCTGACCCGTACGAGGTCTCCTTCGTCGCGGACGCGAAGGTAGTCGCCATGGAGCTGAGGGTTTTTGTGCTGTGCATACTGCACGCGACGCATGAGCCGTTCGGGATGGGTCCGCTCCGCACCGTTGTCGTGCAGGCACTGGCGCAGCTCCTCCGGGTTCACGGGGAAGAACTTCGCTTCGATCTCAACAGGAAGGGCGGCATGGTTTGTCATGGCGATGCGTATAGTACTCTTTCATTGGCGACCGCCATCGCAACAAGTCTCGCACAAGACGCCGCACACCGTGCAGTGTTTCTTCAGTTTGCGTTCGATCAGCTCGCCGCCGCAGATCGGACATCGCTCAGCCGCTTCACAAGATGACGTACTTAATTCCACTGCGGAGAGCATATATGATGTACGCTAGCTGGATGAAAGAAACATCGACCGTCACCATCGGCCCCTTCACGTTCTACGTCGACGCCACGCCGAGGGGAGTTTCACATCTCCGAATTTCACGAAAGCCCTTAAAGAAGGGCGAAAGTAAGAATAAAATAATTGTTCAGTTTATGAAGGAAATGGCGAAATTCCAGGATGGGAAAAAAGACGCATTTCGGAATCTGCAACTCGATACCGTCGGAACGGCGTTCCAAGCGAAGGTGTGGGAGGCCGTTCGCAAGATTCCCTACGGCGAAACACGGACCTACACGCAGATCGCCGCGGAGGTCGGCTCGCCGCGAGCTGTTCGAGCGGTGGGGACGGCATTGGGGAAGAATCCCGTGTGCATCGTGGTTCCGTGCCATAGGGTCGTTCCAGCGTCGGGTGGCATCGGTCAGTACGCCTTGGGAAAGAAGGTGAAACAGTGGCTTCTGGATCACGAGGCGGGCCGGGCCTAGTAAAGAATTGCTTTCAGTCGAATTTTCCCTAGAATACGGCCTCTTTTCGACCTGTTCCCGCTTTTTTTATGGATATCCGCAACATCGCCATCATCGCCCACGTCGACCATGGCAAGACCACGCTCGTCGACCAGCTCCTCAAGCAAGGCGGCGCCTTTAACTCGCACGAGGCCGTCGGTGAGCTCGTGATGGACAGCAACGACCAGGAAAAGGAGCGCGGTATCACCATTTACGCCAAGAACGCGGCTATCACGTACAAAGACTGTCGCATCAACCTCGTCGACACCCCCGGCCACGCCGACTTCGGTTCCGAGGTTGAACGCATCCTCCGCACCGTCGATTGCGTGTTGCTCCTCGTCGACGCCCAGGAAGGTCCGATGCCGCAGACGAAGTTCGTGTTGAAGAAATCGCTGCAGCTCGGTCTGCGCCCGATCGTCGTCATCAACAAGATCGACAAGCCCGCCGCCCGCCCGATGAAAGTGGTCGACATGGTGTTCGATCTCTTCGGCGTTCTCGGCGCGACCAACGAACAGCTCGATTTTCCCTACGTGTTCGCCATCGCCCGCGAAGGCATCGCGAAGACTAAGCTGGAGGACGAATCGAAGGATCTCACGCCGCTCTTCGAAACGATCATGCGTCACGTTCCGGCCGCCGAGCAGCGCATCGACGTGCCGTTCCGCATGCAGCCGTCGTCGCTTGGATACGATAACTACGTGGGACGTTTGGCCATCGGCCGCGTGAACGAAGGCGTCGCCAAGGTGGGCGACCAGATCATCATCAAGGCCGAAGGACAGGCCGATCGCAAAGCCAAAATCACGAAGATCTTCCAGATGCAGGGCATCCGCAAAATGGAAGTGACCCAGGCCTCTGCCGGCGACATCGTCACGCTCGCCGGCGTGCCGGACATCATGGTGGGCGAAACGATCACGACCGATCCGAACGCCCAACCGATGGAGGCCATCCGCATCGATCCCCCGACGATCAGCATGACCTTCATGGTCAACAACTCGCCGTTCGCCGGCAAAGAAGGCAAGCTCGTCACGACTCGCCACATCCGCGACCGGTTGCTGAAGGAAACGGAAACGAACGTCGGTCTCAAGATCGCGGAGATCCCGAACAGCGACAGCTACATCGTGTCCGGTCGCGGCGAACTCCACCTCTCGGTGCTCATCGAACAGATGCGCCGCGAAGGATTCGAGCTCCAGGTGAGCCGCCCCGAGGTCATCATGCGCGACGGGCCGAACGGCAAGGAAGAGCCGATGGAACAGGTGATCATCGACGTCCCCGAACACACGGCCGGTACGATCATCGACAAGCTCAACCGCCGCAAGGGCGAGATGGTCGACATGAAAACCGAGGAAGGACACAGCCGCATGGAATGGAAAGTCCCGACGCGCGGTCTTCTCGGGTTCCGCGGCGACTTCATCATCGAGACGCGCGGCGAAGGCATCCTCAACCACTCGTTCATGGCCTACGAGCCGTACAAGGGCGACCTGCCGGGCCGCAGCCGCGGTTCGATGATCTCGATGCTCAACGGCGTCTCGACCGCGTACGACCTCTGGAACCTCCAGGAGCGCGGCGCGCTCTTCATCGCCGAAGGCGTGAACCTCTACGAAGGCATGATCATCGGCGAGAGCGCGAAGGACCAGGACCTCATGGTGAACGTCACGAAGGGCAAGAAGCTCAGCAACATGCGCGCCTCGGGCAGCGACGACGCCGTGAACCTCACGCCCATCAAGCCGATGGAGTTGGAACAGGCGCTGGAGTACATCGGCGACGACGAACTCGTGGAAGTGACGCCGACGAACATCCGCCTCCGCAAGAAGATCCTCAACGAGACCGATCGCAAGCGCAGCGGGAAGTAATCTCGATTACAGAGATCCAGCAGCACCCCTTCGGGGGTGCGATATAGAAACGGGACGATCGCATAATGGGTCGCAGCCAGTAACGGCTGCTGCTGGAGCCCATTCTGCGTATGCGGATGACCACGGATAATCCAACGGAGCGTTCGCTAGTCCGGCGACTACAGGATTTTGATGGACGTAATCGATTGCACCGCGCAGATCTTTCACGATGCGCATATCCGATCGTCGCTGCCACATTTTTCGGATTCCCGTGTTGAATGTGAGGCCGGATTTGTAGACGTTCATGATGTGCGAAACGCTGCCATCCGGAGGAATCGTCGCGAGAATATGTACGTGGTCCGGCATCACGACGAATGCGTGGAGGGAAAACGGATGTAGGGTTTTCACGCGCAATAACGTTTCAATTGCCTCTCGTGCAATTGCTGGATCGGCGAAGAACGGTTCGCGATTACATGTGACCGTCGTAATAAGCATCGTCGCGTTATTTTGGATACGGTGGCGTTGGGACAT
>CAZZDD010000097.1:0-6550 GCA_964652185.1 uncultured Candidatus Peribacteria bacterium
GCCCCTCTCAAGAAAGAACAGAAAGATCGGAAAGAACGATTAGACCTCGATGAACACCGGAATCACCATCGGTTCGCGGTCGAGCTTGCGGTCGAAGTAGCGGTAGAGAGCCCCTTGGACGGCGCGTTTGTGATCTTTGCGATCGGTCACGCCCCGGCCGAGTTCTTCTTCGTACGCTTTCTTCGCCACGCTTGCGACCTCTTTCGAGATGTCCGTTTCTTCTGATCCGTAGATCAAGCCACGGGAGATCACGTCCGGGTCGCCGACGAGGCGTTTGCTTTCCGCATAGACCTTGAACAGAACGATCAGCACGCCGCCGCCGCTCATGACCTTGCGGTCGGTGAGGATGCGGGCGCCTTCGCCTGCCGCCCCGCGGCCGTCGATGATGACGTCGCGGAAGGGGGCCTTGCTCTTGCTCTTGCGAGCGTTGCCGTGGGTATCGAACTCCAGGATTTCGCCGTTCACCAACAAGTGGATCTGGTTGTCCTGGTAGCCGATGCCGCGGACGAGATCGCCGTGCGCGTGGCGCATGTGCGGTTCGCCGTGTTCGGGAATGACGTGCTTCGCGCGGACCAATCGGTGCATGAGGAGAATGTCCTGCTGATAGCCGTGGCCGGTTGTGTGCAACGCCAATTCCTGGTTCGTCTTCACGATCGCGCCCTTCAAGTGGAGGTTATTGATGACTTTCGACACCGCGCGTTCGTTCCCGACGATGGGATTGCTACTGAGGATGACGGTGTCGCCCGCTTTGACCGACACGAACTTGTGCGTGCCGAGTCCCATGCGTGCGAGTCCCGCCGCTTCTTCCCCCTGCGAACCCGTCGTGATGATGATCACTTCGTTGTCCGGGAGCTTCTCCATGCCCGGGCCCGCCTTGCGGACGAGTCCGCGGGGAGCTTTCAGGTACCCGAGATTCGTAGCGATCTCGATGTTGGATTCCATGCTGCGTCCGGAGATGTAGACCTTGCGGTTCGTGTCTTTTGCGACATCGAAGATCTGCTGGACGCGGTTGAGGAGGCTGGAGAAGGTCGACATGATCACGCGACCCTCGGCGCTTTTGACGAGGGAGCGGAGCGTCTCTCCGATGTCGGATTCACTCTTGGAGTGTCCGGGTTTCAGTGCATTCGTGGAGTCCGCGATGATCGCAAGCACTCCTTTCTTTCCGAGCTCGGCCAAGCGATGAAAATCCGCTGGAGGCTCGTTGAAGGGAGTAAGGTCGAACTTGAAGTCGCCCGTGTGCACGATCGTCCCGTAGGGAGTGTGGATCGCGATGGCGGCTGCGTCCGGAATGGAATGCGTCACGCGGAGGAACTCCACGGAGACTTTGCCGAAGCGCACGGTTTCCCCGTAGGGCACGGTGTTGAGCTTGGCTTTACTGACGAGATGGTCTTCCTCGAGGCGCTTCTTCACGAATGCCATCGTGAGCTTCGTCCCAAAACATGGAGGGAAGTGAAGCTGTGGCAATAAGTGTTGAGCCGCCCCGATATGGTCGAGGTGACCGTGGGTGAAGAGCACCGCCTTGATCTTGTTCTCGCGGCCTTTGAGGGCCGTGATATCGGGGATCAGGTAGTCGATGCCCAGCATGTCCTCGTCCGGGAACTGCAGGCCGAGGTCGATGACGAAGATGTCGCCATCGCACTCGAGCACGAAGCAGTTGCGGCCGACTTGCTCGAATCCGCCGAGCGGATAGAGCTTGAGGTTGCCGCGCCCGCCTTGGAGGACGGGTTCGTTACGCTGTGGCTGGGGTCCGCGATTCGTCTGGGGCCGTTGGCCACGCTGTTGACGCTGGGGATTTCCCGCCGGCGGCGGAACGTTGCCGCGCTGACGCGGCATGGGGGCGACTCCCTCTTCGGGGGCGAAGCTGGGGGGCGGAGGAGCGATCGGCTGTTCGGGGGTACGGTTAGTACCGCTCGACAGCGAGCGTTGCATCCACTCTTTCACCGTTTTCATCTGTACTGTTTGGAAATGAAACTGAAACTGGACCCAGTCTACTCCCTGGCGTCGGGGATAGCAAGGGCATTTGTTTCGTGATCGGTGATTTTGGCTTCAGCTCAACGAATTTTTATATAGTTTTTTTGTTTTGGCATAAAATTGCGGCTGGACCGGAGGCGCGGGAACGGGTCTGCGGACTTTGCGCGGCCGAATGAAGCGGGTACCCTGACGTACCGTATGGATATGGTCGTCAAGACGGGCAGCACCCGCGCACCGCGTTCCGTCCTCCTCGCCGTCAGCGATGAGCGCAGTTTGCAGGACGAACGCGTCGTGATGTTGTTCCACATCCACGGCGACGAATCATCCGCCAAGACGGTCCAGCGCGAGTGCGAGAACGTGCTGAAGCACGCGCTCCTCGAAACCGAAGGCGACAGCGCCGAGCGTCTCGACGGCGCGCTGAAGGAGCTCAATGGCTTGCTCAAAGGCATGCTCGTGTCGGGAACGATCGAAGATCTGCACATGCTCATCGCCGTGGTCGAAAGCGGCGGAATGATGCACGTGTCGCATGCCGGCCGCAGCGAGGCGTACCTCGTTCGCAAGGGGCTCGCGAGCCAGATCACCGAATATACGAGCGGCAAATCGACGCCGGCGTTCGTGCACATTTCGAGCGGGGCACTCCAAAAAGGAGATATCGTCATTCTCTCGTCGCAGCGTCTACTCCGTTCGCTCACGCCTGCCCAGATGGCCGGATTGCCGAAGCGCGGAGAGCCGATCGACGCCCTCACGCGCGCGCTCGACGCCGAAGGTGAGCATGCCGCCCTCGCGACGGTCGAGGTCGAAGCACCGATGGCGTTGCCGTTCGCGGTCGACGCCGAGGAGGAAGAGCCCGCCGAGGAATTGCGCAGGTCGTCCCGCCGTCGCGGTGGTAACGCGGGCAGCGCCGTCCAGGATATCGCGGGCAAAGCGTTGTCGTTCTTGCAGGCGCTCCCCCTCGGGGAGCTCGTGAAGAAACTGCGTCCGGCCCCGAAGCCCCGCGGCGTGAAGGGCGCGCTTGATACGGTCGTCCGGAGCGGGCGCGAATGGTTCTCGGGCTTGCTCGTGGACCTGCGCGATCCGAAGCGCAAGAAGCGCGCCCACCTTCTCTTGCTCGCGCTCTGCATCGCGTCGCTCGTCGTCGTGTGGATGATCGTCAACCTTCTCATGTTCAGCCAGCGCAATAAGAGCCAGGCCGAGCTCGAGGCGTTGGTCGGCACGATCAACGAGCAAATTCAAACGGCCGAGAACCGCCGCATCATCGGCGACCTTAGCGCCGCAAACGGTATCCTGGCCCAGGCCGAGGAGTCGGCGCGCCAGGTGATGGATAACGAATCCGGTCTCTTCCGGGTCGAGGCGCTCACGTTGCTCGATTCGATCCGCGCCAAGCGGGAAGAGCTTAACAACATCCTCCGCGTCACGCCGCGCGTGGTCGCGAGCCTCGCCACGAAGAACGCCAGCGTGGTGTCGAAGGGGCTCATCGGTTTGCGCGACGGTGAATTCGCCGCGTTCGACGCGCAGAACGTCTATCGCGTTCTTCTGAATACCGTCGACGATCCGGCCAAGCTGCCCGAAGGCGACGAGCTTATCGTGGCGGGCGCGTGGTTCGAGCGTTTCGGAACGCTCGTCTTCCTCCTTACCGGCAACGTCGTGATGGAGTGGAGCAACGATGCGGCGACGACGATGAAGACGGACGATCCGGCGGGCTGGGTGACCGGCACGGCGGTGGAAACGTATCTGCGCTACGTGTATCTGCTCGCTCCTGATCGTACGACGAGCGGCCGCAATCAAATCTACCGATACGAGCGATTGCAGAATCGCTACGGTTCGCCCACGCCGTACAACGTGAACGGCGATCTCACGGGTGCGATCGACATCGCGATCGACGGCAACGTGTACGTGCTGAAAGAAGGCGGCGCCATCGTGAAGCTCTTCCGCGGCGAGTCGCAGCCGTTCCAGATCCGCCAAGCGCCCGAGAATTTGCTCACGAACGCCACGAAGCTCTACAAGGTCACGGACGGCAACTTCTACATCCTCGACCCCGTGGAAGGCCGCGTCATCGTCCTCAGCGACGGCGGCGCGACCGGCGAAGCGACGTATCTGCGCCAGTACGTTCTCGAGATCGACCAGCTCGGCGAACTGCGCGACGTGTACGTCGATCCCGATCAGTCGCACCTCTACGTGATGGACGAGAAGCGCATCTTCATCATTGACTTGAACCAGCAGGGCGAGCGCGCATGAGTACGAAGGTTCTCGTGTTCGGAACGTTCGACCTTCTGCACCCGGGCCATCGGTTCGTGCTCATGGAAGCTCGTACGCGCGGCGAGTTGTTCGTGGTGGTCGCGCGCGACGCGAACGTGTTGAAGATCAAAGGCCATGCGCCGGTCGACGATGAAGTTGTCCGTGCGAAGAACGTGCGCGCGACGGTGCCGGATGCGACGGTGCTCCTCGGCGACGCGTCGGATTTTCTTGTGCCGGTGCGTACGGTGCAGCCCGACCTCATCGTGCTCGGGTACGATCAGAAGCTTCCGCCGGGCGTGACGGACGACGACTTCCCCTGCCCCATGGAGCGGCTGCCGGCGTTCGAACCGGAGAAGCACAAGACGAGCATTCTCCGAAAGAATACGACAGATCTTTGACTAAATAACAAAAATAGTGTATTATGATTGGAAATGCACACAAAGATCCTCAAAACAGTCGCTTCGCTCCCCGTTATTCGGGAGGTTCTCGGCGCGGGTCTCGGCTGCATTGGAGCATTGGCATTGTATGGAGTTTTTGAATTCCTGCGCGGTTCGTTTTCCGTCGTCACCGTGGGCCTCGTTGTCATGCTCGCCCTCGCCGGCGGATGCGCGTTCCTCCATCGTCGGTTTCTTCAATCGACCATGTCAGAGATTGATTAATTCATATCGCGCGTAGAACGCTACAATCGGACCGTGATGTACGTCATCGCGGTCGTCATCGGCGTGTGCTTCGGGAGCTTCGGCAACGTGTTGATTGATCGCCTGCCGCGTGGAGAGAAGATCGTCGGCCGATCGCACTGTGATGCGTGCAAGCGGACACTCGTAGCGTACGAACTCGTGCCGCTCTTCAGTTGGCTGTTGCTGCGCGGAAAATGCCGCACGTGCGGCGTGCGAGTGAGTGCTCGGTTGCCTCTTATCGAAGCCATTTCCGGCATCCTGGCATTCGCCGCTTTGTATGCGACCGCCGGCGATGTCGCTCCTGCCATTTCATTCTTTCTTTCCTTGTGGTCGCTCCTGCTCATCGCGGTGATCGATACGCACACCAAGACGATCCCCGACGCTCTCACGCTCGTCGCCTTCGCGGCGGGCATCGCGTACCAGTTACTCGCGTTTGGAACCATTCCCTACATCGCGCCGTTGATCCTCGCGGGGTTTTTCCTGCTGCAGTGGGTGTTTAGCCGCGGGCGCTGGGTGGGTTCCGGTGACATTCTCTTGGCAGCAGCGATCGGCATGGTCGTCGGTACCGTCGACGCAGCCGTGTGGACGCTCCTGGCGTCGTACGCCATCGGCGCGAACGTCGCGATCGTGCTTATCCTCCTGAAAAAGCTCCGCCGCGGCGATATGGTTCCCTTCGGTCCGTTCCTCGTGATCGCGGCGTACGTCGTGCTGCTGGCGGGCACCGCCCTCCCGCCGCTGGTGCGGTGAGAATCTCCGCGCCTGGTTCAACCGTTCCCCTCTCCTGGGAGGCGTGCAGGGTTGCAGGAGAGGGGTTAGGGGTGAGGCAATCTCATTCCACCTGCATCTTCGCCCGCTTCTTCGACTCGCGGTCTTTGATTTTCTCGCGCTTGTCGAATTGCTTTCGTCCGCGCCCGACGGCGATGACGAGCTTGATGTGCTTCCCCGCTTTCAGTTCGAGCGGGATGATCGCCATTCCTTTTTCATCGGAGAGCGTCTTCAGTCGATCGAGTTCCTTCGCGTGCAGCAGGAGCAACCGGTCGCGCGACTGGTCGTCGAGGACGGCGTTCGCCGCGAAGGGGTACACGCGGATCGACATTTTTTTCAGCGCCGGTTTGCCGCCGACGAACGACACGTACGCGCCGGAGAGATCGGCCAGGTTCATGCGGCACGACTTCACTTCCCAGCCGAGGAGCTGGATGCCCGCTTCGAAAGTTTCGACGATGTCGTAGTCGAATTTCGCCCGCCGGTTCTGTGCCACGGTTTTCACGAAAAGCAGCCTATAGGGCTTTCCAAAGCCTTTCCAGGCCATGTTGACGATATGTTTGACAAATAGTCATAACGTAGTATTCTGGTTCCATCACAAGGCTTTGATTTTGGATAGCTCGCTATCCAGCGATCACTACTTATGTAGCAACAGCCCGTGGTAACAATTCGGGCAGAATCAGAAATGGTTCGCCCGTTTTTTTATGCCTGTCAGCCTTCGTCAGGCTCAGGCTGACAACGGTGTTGTTTTCATAATGAACACGATGTCATGGTGAGCCTGACGAACCATGACGTGCTATCTTTGTATTCCTCATGTCCCTCCTCCCTCCGCAAATCACCCGCGCCATCGAGGAGTTCCAAAAACTCCCCGGCATCGGCATGAAGAGCGCGGAGCGCATGGTGTT
>CAZZDD010000098.1:0-3461 GCA_964652185.1 uncultured Candidatus Peribacteria bacterium
CATCCCGCCACCCTACCACACAACCACCGGAGATCATCCCCTTGACGGACGAAACCGCGCAGGCAGCCGCACCGGCCGCCGCCGAACAGACCCCCGCGCCCAATCCAGCCCCCGAAGCTGCAAAGCCCGCCCCAGAAGGCCAGCAGGCAGCCCCGGAAGCCGATGAGGACGAGGAGGCCGTTGGTGCAGACGGCCAGCCCAAGCGCCAGTCCCGCACCGCCCGCTACAAGGCCACCATCGCCCGGCAGCAGGCCGAACTCGAAGCCCTTCGGCGCAGCGCCCCTCGGGCCGCTCCCGCCAAGTCGGTGGAAGAACTCGTCGGCCCGCAGCCGCATCCGACCCAGTTCCGGGACACGGCCTCGTATCAGGCCGCCCTCAACGCCTACCATTCCAAGCGGGCGTTCATCGAACTCGACATCCAGAACCGCAAGGCCGACCAGCAGGCCCATGCGGCACTCGAACAGGAATCCAGAGCGAGAGTCTACGCGGAGAAGCAGGAAGACGCCCGCGCGGAGCTGCCCGACTACGACACCGTAGTTGGCGCCGCCCGCATGTCGGTGTCCGATGCCGTCGCGGAAGCCCTCATGGAGAGCGAGCACACGGCGAGGCTCGAATACCATCTCGCCAAGAACCCCAAGACGCTTGCCGAACTGAACCGGATGACGCCGAAGCAGGCCGCCCTAGCCGTGGGCCGCCTCGAAGCGCAGCTCTCCGCACAGCCGGTCAGGCGAACCACCCAGGCACCGCCTCCCGCATCGCCCCTCAAGGGTGGCGCGGCCGGCCCGGTGAAGACCCTCGCAGAACTCGCCAAGGGCGAGGATGCGTCGGCCTACATCGCTGCCCGCCGTGCTGAACGCGAGAGCCAGCAGAAGCGCGCCTGACACCCGCAGGCCTTTCCCGCGCGGCCGAAGCCGCCTGAAGGAACCCCATGTCAAACACGACGCTTACCGCGGACATCATCGCCGCGGAGGCCCTCGACATCCTCGAGGGCGAACTGGTGATGGCGAACCTCGTCCATCGCGCCCATGAGTCCGAGTTCGGCAAGTCCGTCAACGGCTACGAAGTTGGCGAGACCATCAGCATCCGCCGCCCCACGGACTTCACCGTCCGCGATGGCCGCGTTGCCGCCGCACAGGACGTTGTCGAGGGCAAGACCTCGATCACGATCGACAAGCAGAAGGGCATCGACTTCAAGTTCACGTCTGCGGACCTGACCCTGAAGATCGGGGAGCTTCGCGAGCGGGTGATCCGCCCCGCGATGATCCAGCTCGCCAATCAGGTCGATCTCGACCTCATGGCGGAATACAAGAAAATCCCCAACCACGTCACGATCCCCTCGGGCGGCATCGACAGCTTTGCCGACTTCGCCCTGGCTCCGACGCGGATGGACACCTGTGCGATGCCGAAGGACGGCCGCAACGCCATCCTGTCGCCGTCCGACTATTGGGCCATGCTCGGCTCCACGACCGCGCTCTACATTCAGGACGCGGCCAAGGGCGCCTTCCGCAACGCCAAGCTCGGCAACATCGGCGGCGTCGAAACCTACATGTCCCAGAACATCCCGGTTCACACGACCGGCGCCCGCACTGGGCAGGATGTCACCGACACCACGTCCGAGAGCTACAACGCCGGCCACCTCTGGGCCGACGTGAAGGACTCCACCTCCGTCACCTTCCACATCGACGGCATGGCGTCGGATACGGCGGGCTACTTCCTGCCGGGCGACACGTTCACCATCGACACGGTGTACGACGTTCACCCGGTGACGAAGGCCGCCCTTCCGCACCTGAAGATGTTCACGGTCATGTCCTCGACCACCTCGGCCTCCTCGGAAGCCGACGTGTCGATCTGGCCGCCGCTCATCACCTCGGGCGCGCAGAAGACCGTGTCGGCCCCGGCGCTCCTCGACGGCCTCGCCGTTCGCTATCAGGGCGTCGCCTCGACCGGGTACACGCAGAACCTGTTCTTCCACAAGAACGCGTTCGCGCTGTGCATGGTGCCGATGCAGAAGCCGCCGGGCGCGGTGGAAGTCGCCCGCAAGTCGTTCAACGGCATCAGCGTTCGTCTGATCCCCTACTACGACGGCGGCAACGACGTGTCCAACTGGCGCCTCGACATCCTCTACGGCGTCAAGACCATCGACCCGCGCCTTGCGGTTCGCGCCTCCCTCGCCGCCAACATCTAGGAGACCTGAACAATGGCGACCATCAAGGAACTCTCGGACGGCGGCCCGGACGGCACTCGTCTCGGCCAGTCCTCGACCGACAAGATCGGCTTCTACGGCCTCGCGACCCCCATCGCGCGGCCGGCGACCGTCACCGACGCCACCGACGCCACCACGGCGATCGCGGCCGTCAACACGGTCATCGACCGCCTTCAGGCCCTCGGCCTGATCGCGTCCTCGTAGCCCAGAGAGGACCGCATGAACCACGTCGTCATTGCTGTGCCAGCGTATAGCTGGTCAGTCCGGCTTGCCACCATGCGGTCCCTCATCACCGACCTCCTCGCGCTCGTGAAGCGCGGGGACAAGGTCTCCGTCTACGATGAGAGCGGGTCCACCTACCTGGAGGACGCCCGCTCCATCATCGTGGACGAGTTCCTGCACGGCGACGGCACGCATCTCGTCGGCATCGATGACGATGTGTGCTGGGAAGCCGGCGGGCTCCTCCGCCTCGTGGATGCGCCTGTCGATCTCGTGGCGGGCATCTATCCCAAGCGGAAAGACCCGATCGAATGGCCGGTCAAGTTCCTCGACGGGGAACTGTGGACGAACCGCGACGGCCTCATGGAAGTCGAGGGCGTCCCCACCGGCTTCATCCGGTACTCCCGAGCCTGCCTTGAGCGGATGACGGAAGCCTACCGGGACGAGCTGTGGTGCCGGTCCCCGCAGGCACCGAGAGGCGGCTTTGTCGGCCTCTACGACATCCTTCGCCTGCCGAACGGCGGGAAGCTGCATGACGACTACGCCTTCTGCCGGCGCTGGCGCGACATCGGCGGCAAGGTGTGGATCGACCCTGAACTCACGCTAGCACACGTGGGTCCCAAAATGTTTACGGGCAAGCTCGGTGACTGGCTCCGTGAGCGGATGAAGGAGGCGGCATGACCGAGGCCGAGTTCATCGACACGGTAGCCGAACAGCTCGGCATCCTCGCCGCAGGCCAGTCCCTCTCCAACGAGGACGCCCAGATCATCCGCCGCAGGATGGCGGCGACCTTCGCCCGCCTCGCCTCGGAAGAAATCACGACCGTAGCCAGCGACAACGACATCCCGGCCGATCAGGCCCTCGCCCTTGCCGACATCGTGGCCTTCGACTGCGCCACGCCCTTCGGCCTTGGCGGCAGGCTCGGAGAGTTCTCCGCCCTCGCTGAGAAGGGGATCGCCAGCCTCCGCATGGTGACGAGCGAGCGCCCGTACAGGGACACGCTCCCGCAGGTGCGGTGGTGGGGCGGACGCCGCCTCGG
>CAZZDD010000098.1:3561-4974 GCA_964652185.1 uncultured Candidatus Peribacteria bacterium
AACATCAACTGGCCGACTTCCTCGAGCCCCGGAGCGCGGTTCGGGGAAAGCTCCGGCCGCCTCGTCAATGCCTTCGCGGAGCCGCTTGGGCCGGGGGCGCGCGATCCTGTCGTCAGGAAGCGCTCGCCGGGCCTCACGCAGGCCGCCACCTCGTCGTTCTTCGGATGCCGGGCGCTGCACCTCGTCGGCTCGACGCTCCTCGCGGGTTTTGCTGGCCGTGTCGCCTCCGTGAACCTCACGGCAGGGACGATGACGAGCCTCGGAAGCCTTGCGGGCTCGGAGCGCTTCACCGTCGCCCACAATAACGCCGCGACGCCGGACATCGTGGCCGTCACGGACACTGGGGCCTTCAACCTGTTCACCGGCTCCTCGCCCACCAACTTCGCTGACGGCGACCTTCCCGCCACGCCGACGAGCGTCTGTTTCCAGAGCGGGTATTTCTTCTTCAGCTATCGCGACGGCCGCATTTTCGCGTCGGGTCTCAACGCCGTCTCGATCGACAGCACCCACTTCACGACGGCCCAGACGCGGCCGGGCGGCGTAACCCGCCTCATCCCCTACAACGGCGAACTTCTGGCCTTCGGCCCCGCTGCCATCGATGTCTACCGCAACACGGCCAACGCCACCGGCTTCCCCTATTCCTACGGCGACACCATCGACATGGGCCTTCTCGGCAAGTTCGCCGTAGCGGGCTTTGAGGATGGTTGGGTGAACCGCCTCATCTTCGTCGGCGGCGATTATGTCGTCTACACCCTCGACGGGTACTCGGCCGTTCCCATCTCCACGCCCGATGTCGTCCGCTCGCTCCAGACGGTGGAGGACGGGGACGATCTCGAAGCCCACGTCTACACCTCCGGGCCCCATGCCTTCTGGGTGATCTCCGGGCCGGGCTTTACCTGGGAATACAACGTCTCCACCGGCTGGTGGAACGAGCGCCGGACGAACGGGGCTTCGAGGTGGCGCGCAACCCGCTCGGTAAGGGTCGAGAACCGCTGGATCGTCGGCTCGGTGGACAACGGCTCGCTCTACGAGGTGGACCTGACCGCCTACAAGGAGGGGACGCTTCCGCTGGTCTGGGAGGTGCAGTCCGCACCCGGCGCTGCGTTCCCGGCGAGGATAGCCTTCCCTCGGGCCGATTTCGACTTCGTGGTCGGGGTAGGGCGGGCCGCAGGTACCGATCCCATCGAGACGGCTCCCGTGGTGGCGCTGTCTTGGTCGGACGATGGCGGCGGGACGTGGTCAACGCCCTTGCTTCGTGAACTCGGCGGGGAGGGCGAGCGCACGAAGCGGATCAGCCTGTTCCGCACGGGCCTTTCGGGGCCGACAGGGCGCATGTGGAAGGCCGTCATCAGCGATCCGGTCTATGCCGGGCTCATTGCTGGCGCGGCGGCAGCGCAGGCGCGTGAAGCGTGA
>CAZZDD010000098.1:5074-6480 GCA_964652185.1 uncultured Candidatus Peribacteria bacterium
CCGACGATCGACACGTTGCCGTTCACGCCCGCTGCGAACGTCACCGCCTCATGGTGGGCTCACAACTACACGATCGGGGCAGGGCTCATCCCGATCTTCGAGACCTCCGGCACGTCCATCCGCCTGCGCTCGTTCAACCCGTCCACGGGCAACGAAGCCGCCGTGGCCGAGACGCAGGTGGACAACAACTTCGAGCTCAAGCTCTCCCTCTCCTACACGGTGTAAGCCATGGCAGGCATCCTCGGCTCCCTCATCGGCGGCCTGTTCAACCTTGGCGCTGCGGGCATTGCTGCACGGCGCAACAGGGAAGCTCAGGGCCAGCTCGATCAGATACAGGGCCAGAACACCGGCATCCTCGACACCTTCGAGCAGAGGTACGGCGGCACCTTCGATCCGGCCACGGCACGAGCCACGGGCGGCGCGAACATGTACGCCGACGCCACGGGCATCAACGGGCAGCAGGGCTACGACCGGGCGGTTGGGTCATTCCGCGCCGCGCCGGGCTACCAGTTCAACCTCGACCAGCAGCAGCTAGCCACCGAACGCGGGTTCTCTGCGGGCGGGATGCTGGCCTCGGGCAACCTCCTTGCCCAGCTTCAGCGCAATGCGGCGGGTGCGGCGGATCAGGCGTGGCAGTCGCACCTCGGCAACCTCGCTCCATGGGTGGGCGAGGAGAGGGCGGGACTCGAGAACCAGGCGGCGCTCGGCTCGCTGATCTCGACGGGCCGGATGGAGAACAACAACGCACGGGCCGAAGGGCTCCAGGCGGGCATCAACGGCCGCCAGACGGCCATCGGCGGGGCCTTGGGCAACGCCGGGACGCTGTTCGGGCAGGCGGCAGGCTATCAGGGCTACGGGATGCAGCCGACGCAGCCGGCGACGAATGGCGGCGGGTTCTTCCAGCGCGCCGCAGCGGCGTTTCGGAGGTAGCGGGTGGCCCTGAACTGGAGCGGACGCACCGACGCCAAGACGTGGGGCGAGGCGACCCGTCCGGCCCTCGCGCATAGCTGGCCGTGGGTGAAGGACATAGTGATGGACGAGTACGTCCGCGTTCGCTGGATCGACGGGCGGTGGCAGATGACAGACGAGCGCCTGTCTCACAACGACTACCACGCCATGATCGGGCAGGGCGCATAGATGGCCGTTCCGTGGGGTTCTCTACAGGCGCAGCGCTCGCGCGTCCTCCCGCAGGGCGGGGCGATCCTCGGGCAGCTTACCGGCTCGTTCCAGCGCGGTCTGGAGCAGGGAAGGATGCGCGCGGCCGAGGACGAGGCTCCCGCGCTTCTGTGGGACTACCTGAACGCCTCGGGGGCAACGGGGCCGACGCTGGGGGCGCTCGCTACGCCGGGCGCTCCCAGCCAGCCCACCGCTCCCCAGCCGACGTTCAACGGGATGCCGACGCAGGC
>CAZZDD010000099.1:0-3660 GCA_964652185.1 uncultured Candidatus Peribacteria bacterium
CACCTCTCGGCCCCGGCCGGAAAGATCCCCGCGTCGCTGAAGAACCTCCCCGCGCATTTGCAGCCGAAGAAGGTAGTGGGCGAACGTGTGTTCTTGGTCGACGACCAGGGCATCTCGCACGTGCCGTCGCTGATCGAAATGCAGATCGAAAGCTACAAGTGGTTCCTCACGGAAGGCTTGCAGGAATTGCTTCAGGAAGTGACGCCGATCACGGACTTCTCCGGAAAGAAGATGGAGTTGCGCATCCTCGGCCACACATTCGACCCCGCCAAGTACGACCCCGAAACCTGCAAGCGCCGCAACCTCACGTTCGAGGCGGCGATGAAGGGCCATGTGCAGCTCATCAACAAGGAGACCGGTGAAATCAAGGAGCAGGACGTGTTCCTTGGATCGATCCCGCTCATGACCGATGCCGGCACGTTCGTCGTCGGCGGTATCGAGCGCGTGGTCGTCCACCAGCTCGTCCGCTCGCCGGGCGTGTTCTTCTCGGCCATGACCGAGTACCCCAAGCACCATGCCGCCAAGATCATCCCGAAGCGCGGCGTGTGGCTCGAAGTGGAAACCGACCGCAAGGGCGTGATTACCTGCAAGATCGACCGCAAGCGCAAGATCCCGGTGACGCAGCTCCTTCGCGTGTTCGGTTACACGACCGACGAATCGATCCGCGAACTCTTCGCCGATCTGAAGCCGGAGCACGACTTCATCGGCGTGACGCTGTCGAAGGACACGTCGCCCGCTGTCGAAGACGCCTACCAGAGCATTTATCGCCGCATCCGCCCGGGCGATTACGCCACCCCGGAGAACGCGAAGAGCCTCATCGATGGCCTCTTCTTCGATTTCAAGAAGTACGACATGGGCACGATCGCCCGCTACAAGATGAACCGCCGGTTCGACTTCGATACGCCGTCCGACGAAGCGCACCGCGTGTTCCAGGTGAAGGACTTCATCGAGATTCTCCGCGAGCTTATCCGTTTGAACAACGGCGTCGGCGCCCCAGACGATATCGACCACCTCTCCAACCGCCGCATCCGCAGCGTCGGCGAATTGGTGCAGAACAAGTACCGCGTCGGCCTCGTGCGCACGGAGCGCATCGTGAAGGACCGCATGACGGTCATGGACCAGGAAACGGTCACTCCCACCCAGCTCATTAACTGCCGCCCGATCACGGCCGCCATGCGCGAGTTCTACGCCAGTTCGCAGCTCTCGCAGTTCATGGACCAGACCAACCCGCTCTCCGAGCTGGCGCACAAGCGCCGCCTCTCCGCGATGGGTCCGGGAGGCCTCTCCCGCGAGCGCGCGTCGTTCGACGTCCGCGACGTGCACCCTTCGCACTACGGCCGCATCTGTCCGATCGCCACGCCGGAAGGTCCGAACATCGGTCTCGTCGTCCACTTGGCCGGCTTCTCGCGCGTGAATACGTACGGCTTCCTCGAGACGCCGTACAAGGAGGTGAGGCACACGGTCGCGCTCGACGCCGATAAACTCGTCGGACGCATCCTCGACGTCGTCGCCAAAGACGGCCGCAAGGTGATCGCTAAAGAAGGAGACATCATCGATACGAAGGGCCTCGCCCAGCAGGTCGTGTCGGCTCTCAAGAGAGAAGGTGCCAAGGAGGTGCAGGTCCGCGGTTACGTGACCGACAAGATCGTGTTCATGGATGCCGAACAGGAACGCCGCATGGTCATCGCTCAGGCGCAGGAATCGGGATCCCTCAGCGAATTCGGCGAATTCCTCGATACCCGCGTCGCCGCACGTAAGCAGAGCGAACCGGTGCAGGTGCACGTCCGCGACGTGACGCACATCGACGTCTCGCCCAAGCAGATCCTCTCGATCTCGACGGGTCTCATTCCGTTCCTTGAACACGACGACAACACCCGCGCATCGATGGGTACGAACATGCAACGCCAGGCCGTGCCGGTCATCAAGCCGCACGCGCCCCTCGTCGGCACGGGTATCGAATCGATCGCCGCGCGCGCCTCGGGCCACGCGACGATCGCGGAAGACGACGGCGAAGTGACGTCGGTCGACGCGTCGCACATCAGCGTCGTGTATCGCTCCGGCCGCAAGACGACCTACCAGCTCGGTACGTTCGTCCGCAGCAACCAGGGCACGTGTTTCCACACCCGCCCGCGTGTCGTGCAGGGTCAGAAAGTGGTGAAGGGCCAGACGCTCGCCGACGGTGCGGCGGTTGAAGGCGGTGAATTGGCGCTCGGCCAGAACCTCTTCGTCGCGTACATGTCGTGGCAGGGTTTCAACTTCGAAGACGCCATTATCATCTCCGATCGCGTCGTCGAACGCGGCGACTTCGACTCGATCCACATCGAGAGCTACATCACGGACGTGCGCGAAACCAAACTCGGTCCGGAGACCGTCACGCGCGACATCCCCAACGTCGGCGAAGCGAAGTTGAAGGACTTGGATGCCGACGGCATCGTCCGCATCGGTGCCACCGTCCACGAAGGCGACATCCTCGTCGGCAAGATCACGCCGAAGGGAGAGACCGAACTGACGCCGGAAGAACGGCTTCTGCAAGCGATCTTCGGCGATAAGGCCAAAGACGTGAAAGACTCGTCGCTCCGCCTCCCGGGCGGCGCAGGCGGCAAGGTGGTCGACGTCCACGTGTTCGACCGCTCCGCCGGAGACGAACTCCCGACGGGCGTCATGAAGCAGATCGAAGTCTTCGTCGCGCAGACCCGCAAGATGCAGGTGGGCGACAAGATGGCCGGCCGCCACGGCAACAAGGGCGTCGTCGCACGCATCGTCGCCGAGGAGGACATGCCGTTCATGAAAGACGGCCGCCCGGTCGACATTATCTTGAACCCGCTCGGTGTCACGTCCCGCATGAACATCGGCCAGATCCTCGAGACCCACCTCGGGTGGGCCGCGCAGGTGCTCGGCATCAAGATCGCCACGCCGCCGCTCGACGGCATCAGCCCCGAACAGATCGCGGGCTACCTCACGGCTGCGGGCCTGCCGGAACATGGCAAAGTGCAGTTGTTCGACGGCCGCACGGGCGAACCGTTCGCCCACGAGACCACGGTCGGAATGGTGTACATGCTCAAACTGCTCCACTTGGTCGAAGACAAAATTCACGCCCGCTCGGTGGGTCCGTACTCGCTCGTCACGCAGCAGCCGCTCGGAGGCAAGGCCCAGCACGGTGGTCAGCGCTTCGGCGAGATGGAAGTGTGGGCTCTCGAAGCGTACGGCGCGGCCTACACGCTGCAGGAAATGCTTACGATCAAGTCCGATGACGTCATCGGCCGCAGCAAGGCGTACGAGGCGATCGTGAAGGGTGAAACGATCCAGCGCCCGTCCATCCCCGAATCGTTCAACGTTCTCGTGAAGGAGCTCCAGGCCCTTGGTCTCAAGGTGGACCTCCTGAAGTTCAAAGACGACGCCGCCCCGGCGGTGGAACGCGCGACGGTCGAAAATGATGAAGTCGAGACGGTCGAACTCGCGTCCCGCGTCGAAGCGGAAGGCGACGAGGAAGGCGTGGTCCCGATGGGCGACAAGATCAGCGAGCTGAACGACGTCTCCACCGAAACCGAGAAGGAGATCGTCGGCGCGATCGAAGAAGGGGAGGAGGTCGAAGCGAGCGGCATCGGCGCCAAGGATGAAATGAAGGAGGCTGATGAAGAGCTCGAGGCGGGCAACGCGTAA
>CAZZDD010000099.1:3760-6258 GCA_964652185.1 uncultured Candidatus Peribacteria bacterium
ACGACTGTATAAAAAACATAGTTGATTCCGCTTGACTCTGCCTTTCTCGTCCCTAGAATCCCCCAGCACTTATGTTGCAACACGGTCACCCGTAGGATCAGATTTTCTAAGAGACTTCTCTGATTCTGCGGGTGAGCGTGAGCCACCCGTTTTTGTTTCTCCTCCGGAGAAATTACCCTGAGCTTGTCGAAGGGTCACCCCTTCCTCTGAGCGCAGGTCGCGGTAGGCACACGGATCACCGCGCTCTCTCACAGCATCGGAATTCGACATCAAATGTTGTGAATAGATTAGAACGAATTTTAAGACATCGTTTATGAGTACTGCGTGGGCATGTTCTGCCCGCACTGCGGCTCATAAACAGTACAGCGTCCGAGCAGTAGCGTTTTCGCGCTATATGCAGGACACCTCCGCATCGATCTTCGGATCGGTACGGAGTCGTGAAAATGTTACTCAACGCATTACACGGATGCCTCGACTTTGCATTCCGATGAAGGACGTAGCCAGCTGCGATAAGCTTCGGTCAGCCGCTAGGCAGGCTTTATGAACCGGAGATCTCCGAATGAGGAAACTCCATGGAAGTAATGTTCCATGACCCTTGCGCTGTAACGGCGCTTGGGAGGATCACCCAGAGAACTGAAACATCTCAGTACCTGGGGACAAGAAATCAATACAGAGATTCCCCTAGTAGTGGCGAGCGAACGGGGAACAGCCCAAACCGAATACTTGTATTCGGGGTTGTAGGACTTGCGACATCGACTGCACACGTATAGACGAACGGCCTGGAACGGCCGGCCATAGAGGGTGAGAGCCCCGTAAGCGAAATGGGTGTGCTACGTAGCGAGTATCCTGAGTAGGGTCGGACACGTGAAATCCGGCCTGAATCCGGGTGGACCACCATCCAAGGCTAAACAGATGCAAAGTTCAATAGCGGATTAGTACCGTGAGGGAAAGGTGAAAAGCACCCCGGAAGGGGGATGAAATAGTACCTGAAATGTAATGCGTACAAAGAATTTGGAGCCCCCGCAAGGGGGTGACAGAGTGCCTTTTGCATAATGAGCCAACGACTTAACTCTCAGTGGCGTGGCTAAGGGATTCATACCCGGAGCCGAAGCGAAAGCGAGTCCGAATAGGGCGCCTATGTCGCTGGGATTAGACCCGAAACCGGGTGAGCTATCCATGAGCAGGTTGAAGGTAACCGAAAGGTTACTGGAGGACCGAACCAGTGGGTGTCACAAGACCTTTGGATGACTTGTGGATAGGAGTGAAAAGCTCATCGAACCCGGAGATAGCTGGTTCTCCTCGAAATGCCTTTAGGGGCAGCCTCGTTCTGCACGACAGGGGGTAGAGCTACGGTTTGGATGCGGGGGTCTCCTCGACCTACCAACTCCAGACAAACTCCGAATACCTGTCTTTTGAGAACGGGAGTGAGACGGTGACAGCGAACTGCCATCGTCACAAGGGAAATAGCCCAGACCATTCGCTAAGGTCCCCAAATTGTAGTTCAGTGGTAAAGGAAGTGTCAGTGCTTCAACAACCAGGAAGTTGGCTTAGAAGCAGCCATCTTTTAAAGAAAGCGTAACAGCTCACTGGTCGATGCACCGATGCGCCGAAAATTGACGGGGCGAAACTACATACCGAAGCGGTGGATGCATCATCATTACGATGATACGTGGTAGAGGAGCGTTCCCAGCAGCCGCGAAGCCGAGCCGCGAGGCCAGGTGGAGCGCTGGGAAGCGAGAATGTTGGCATGAGTAACTACTAGGCAAGCGAAAAACTTGCCCGCCGAATTCCCAAGGTTTCCCACGCAACGGTCATCGGCGTGGGGTTAGTCGGTCCTAAGGCCAGGCTGAAAAGCGTAACCGATGGACATCAGGTTAATATTCCTGAACTTCAGGCGAATCGCCCAATGTCGTACGTTGATAGCCTGGACGGCCTCTACTCCCGCAAGGGAGCATGTCTTCCGGGAAGGATATGTACGATGTAGATGCGGCATGACGGAGCGGGAAGATCAGAGCGTCCGCATTGACTGGACGTGGAAGGCACGAGGCGTTGATTCCGGGAGGTAAATCCCTCGGAAGAGCTGAGTGTTTATCCCAATTACCCGTCGCAAGACGGCTGCGTCTGTCCCTTTCGGCTTCCAAGAAAACTGTCGCACTCGAGAGTCGCATGAAACCGTACCGCAAACCAACACCGGTGGGATGGTCGAGTAGACCAAGGCGAACGGGTCACTTTGCGTTAAGGAACTCGGCAATAAAGCGTCCGTAACTTCGGGATAAGGACTGCCAGTCGAAAGACTGGCCGCAGCGAAAGAGCTCAGGCGACTGCTTACCAAAAGCACAGGTCCCTGCAAAGCCGCAAGGCAACGTATAGGGGCTGATGCCTGCCCAGTGTCAGAAGGTCACGGGAGGGGGTTTACGCCCTCAACCTAAGCCCTGATGAACGGCGGCCGTAACTATAACGGTCCTAAGGTAGCGAAATTCCTTGTCGGGTGGTCGCAA
>CAZZDD010000100.1:0-6249 GCA_964652185.1 uncultured Candidatus Peribacteria bacterium
CGGCCCACGCGATTGAGAATCTGCGGCAGATCGTTCATGCGCTGCGGATCGGTCAAGACACCGGCAAGTTCCTTGTCGGCTCTTGACCGCAGCGTATCGCGAACCCGCGCCGGGCCAGATGCAATAATGCGGCGGATTAGGCTCTGCGGAGATTGCGTTACAATGTCAGCGGCGAGATCAAACACAAGACTGTCCGCGTCCTGACGCTCCGCAAGTCTGCGGTAGGTCGCGCTGTTGCCGAGCGCCCGGTTGGTCAACCCGGATGCGTTCTGTTCGAAGTCAAGCCTTCGTGCCCAAGCCTCGGCAGCGTCTTGGGTTGGCATGATAGCGGCGATCTTTGAGCGGACTTCCGGCGAGCCGAGCCCATAGGTGTAATCGGGCATCTTGGCAGACTTGTTGCCCATCTTGGCGACAATCGCGGACACCGCGCCGATCCGTTCGGCTTCTTGTTCCACAGGGCTGAGAGCACGAAACCGCGCGGTGAATTCCTCCGCTGAAACCTTGCTGCTGAGAACGTCACGGCCACGCTCGATAGCGTCAAGGTACTTGGACGGCCCCTCCCATGCGGACCGCGCCGCCTTGTAGTCCGGGTTTGCGTTATCGACCGCTGAGACAACCCGTTCTTTCATCTGGGTCAGAACCCGCGCCTTGTTCGCGTTCCCGGACCTGACGGCTTCTCCGATCATGTCGTCCGCCTGCTTTTTCCAGGCGTCGATAACCGGCATCATCCGGGTAATGTCATTCGGGTTTGAAATCCCGTATTCGGTCTGAAGCGTGCGGCGGAAATTCGGGCTGTTGACGATGGCCTTGCCCCAGCCAGTCTTAACCTCGTTCAACATGGCCTGCATTGCGGCCATGCCTTCCGGCGACTGGCTCAAGTCAACAGACATGGCCTTGTCATAAAGCGGCTTGGCCGCCGTTGCCCGCTCCGCAATTGTTTCGTCAACCGCCTGCATGGCGGTTCGGCTGGTCCCGGTAAGGCTGCGCAGATCGCTCCCGATCCGGGCGGCCTGCATCTGCTGGCGTCCGGTAAGAGCCGGGACAACCTGTGTTCTCCCGCCCCCCGGCGTCTGCGCAACTCGTTCCACGAGTCCCTTGACGTTCTCCCCGCCTGCATCCGCCAAAGTGGCAACGCCGGGGCGGTCAATGCTCATATTGTTCGCGCGGGCCATGATGGTCGCGGCGTTGTCCCCGTCCCGCGCCATAGCCCTCGCCAGGTCCGCACTGACGTTCGCTTCTGGACTGAAGGCACCACGAACGCGGTTGGCGACATTCGACGCACCACGGACGATGGAAGGGGCCGCAGCGCCCACGAGACCGCCAAGGGGTGCTCCCATCGCAGCCCCCTGTAGTCTCTCGCCCTCCTTGGCCGAACCCGAACCAGCAAGCGCCCCCTCCGCAGCGCCAAGGGCTCCGAATTTAAGGGCCTGCGGCAGTCGCGCCAGCAATGCCCCCGCCCTGGTCGCGCCCAAAGCCGCAGCCGCAGGAGCCGCCACCGGGAGCGTGGCGAGCGTGGTTCCGACCGCCCCCGCTACCTGTCCTGGAATGTTGATCCATGGCGAGATATTGGCTTCCCGGTCCCGAAGCGCCTTGACGTTGGATTCGTAGTTTCCAATCCCGAGGAGTTCGCCGCCCTTGGCTGCGATTTCGTCGAAGTAGCCGAACGTCGCCCCGCCCGCCAAGGACTGCCCGACATCCCCAAGATAGCCGAGCGCGCCCTTGCTTTCCTTCGGCTCGCGAAGCTTGACGATTTCGCCCGCGAGAGCACGGGCGGCGTCTGTATCCCCCGCCGCGTCGGCGTTCCGAAGCGCGGTTGAAAGCTGTTCGAGGGTTGCCATTATTTGCTGTACTTCTTCACGAGGTCGTCAATGCTTGGAGCAGACGAGGCCGGCCGAGCGGGAGCCTGCGGATTAACCCGACGTTCCAAGGCTTCAACGTCACGGCGCTTCTGTTCAATGAACGACCGAAGCACAGCCTTCTTTTCGGCCGGGGACTTGTCCGGGTCGCCCAACGTAGCCTTAAGGGACTGGCCCTCACGCTCCGTGAACGCAGCGCCGAACGTATCTCGGAGCAGCGGAAGCACTTGGTTATCCACCATCGAGATGTATTCAGCGCGAGCAATAGCGGACTCGCGCGGCTCCGCTCCGATCTGACGACGGCCGAAATCAATAGCCTGCCCTGTGAGCGTGAACGTCGCCTTGTCGGCGAGCGCTTCCAATTGGCCGACAACCTTCTCAAGCCCCGGCATCTTGCTGCGGATGCTCTCAAGAGAAACCTTGGCCTCTCCAAGCCCCTTGCCGACTTCCGCTTGCGTCTTGGATTCCGCAATGTTCTTCGAAATCCGGCCGATTGGCTGTCTGGTCACCGGGTCAAGCAGGATTGTTTCCGTCCCGGCGTCGATCTTCACCACGTCCTTCCCGACCTTTACGCCTTCGGGGATTTTGGACTGAATAGCCTCCCCGCTCTTGCCAAGCTGTAGGATTGTCGGGTTGCCGTCAGGGCCAGTGCCCCAGATCGGGTTTAGCCCATACTCGCCCGCGCCTGCCCGTTTGCGCGCCATCCAGTCTGTAAGCGAGCCCGTGAAGCCCTGCTTCTTGGCGTACTCGAATTCCTTGATGTCGTCCGTCTTGCCTGCAACGCCCATGACATGCGGGAGGACGGCACGAAGCATCGCAGGATCGCGAACAACCACCTTCGCCAACTCAGGGTCAAGCCCGTTCGCGACCAGAGCCCGTGCTGTCTGGTTTTCCATCGGGCCTTCCGACGCGCCACGCATCGCGCCTGCAATGGCCGGGAGCAGTCCTGGACCTCGTGCGAAGCCCTGGAAGCCAGCCATAAGCCGGTCGCCCATGCTCGGCTCTTGCTGTGGCATCTGGGTGGGCTGCGGCGTGGCCTGGGGCTGCATCTGCTGCGGCTGCATCTGAGGCTGCCGAGACTGAGACGAGATTTCCGGTTCCTGCGGGAATCCAGTAGCGGGCGGCTGCATCATAAGCCCGCCGCCGGGCTGGATGGCCCTCAGGTAGTCGAGCAAGCCGCTGCCGGATGCCTGAGATTGATAGCCGTCAAGGATGCCCATCTATCAACCCCACATGAACTTGCCGATGCCGCCAAGGCCGCCGGAGATCAGCCCGAACTGCTGCGCACCGCTCATCTGGTTCGTGCCCGTCGCGGTCCCGGTAGAAGTGCCGCCAAGCTGCGCAATCGGAATGCCGATCTGCGCCAGGAGCCCAAGCTGCTCCGCAGGAATGGCCTGTCTCAAGCGTTCAATGTCGAGCGTCTTCGAAGCCGCGTAGTTGTCTGCGGCAAGCGCGTCCTGAGACGACGTGACGCCCTGCAATTGGTTGGATAGCCCCTGCTGGTTCATCCCGGACAGAAGACCTGCGGTCGTGTTGCCGCCTTGATAGAGCATGTTCGCGGCGTTCAATTGATTGGAAACGTCCTGGTTATACTGATTGGCCAGAACCGGCGCGATGCCTTGAGCAACGCCGCGTCCATACGCCTGCTGATTGGCCCCGGACATATCCCGGCCAGCCGCCGCGAATTGGCTGTTAATGCTGTTCCCGACATCCGACATGATCGTGTCGAGTTGGGCCTGTAGAGCGGGGTTGTTCCCGACCATTGAACCGGAGGCGTACGGGGTGAGCCGTGATTTGAAATCGTTAAATCCCGAACTCACCGCGCCGGATTGATTGGAAGCGCCGCCGCCGCTCAGAAGGTTTTTGACGAAATCGTTGATCTGCGGGGAATACGGATTCCCCTGCGCAACATTGGCCTGCATTGTATCCAGCGCGCCCGTGGCCGTGCTGGACAATCCTGAGTTGGAAATCAGCGGGTTGAGCTTATCCAGAATGCCGGTCAACGCGGGTTTTGCAGGAGCCCAGGGCTCGGTTTTCTGGCTCGTCTGTTGTGTCGTTTGCGACGTGCCGCCCATTATCCAAATTCCTTCTCAAGTATCACGCGAGTTTGCCGATATTCGGGAAGCACCCGTTTCCAGCCCTCGCGGCCATAGATTCGCATCGCCGTGCAGTTTTCCCGCACCGCGTAGTCCTCAAGGTCCTCGATGAGATGCAGCCAGGTCTCTCTAGCCCGGCCGCCAATGGCCACGATCACACACACCCGACCTTTGATGGTATGTGCGATCTGGGTAACAACGGCGGCGCACAAAGAGCCGTCCCAGACGATCCAAAGCAGCCCACGATGCTCTGAAAGCATCGCGTGCAACTCATTCATGGTCATCTCGCCACAACGCACCATTGCCGGTCTTAGCAATGGCTCCACATGCGGCCAGAACTCATCAACGCGGTTTGGATCGACGCAAATCAGCTTAGCCGAGGCAGACATACGAGAACGTCTGATCCGTATCGGCATCGCTGGCGTGCGTGATAATGAACTGACCGGCGGTCACGTTGGTTGCCAGAACGTAGGTTGTCGCGACAACCGCAGCGGCGTTCGCGGTTTGTGGAAACAGGAATACGTGAGACCCAGCCCCGCAGTTTGGAGCGGCAACCGTGGTCGTGGTTTCACCGTCCCTCAGCGTGACGGACCCGACCGCGTTGGACCTTCCAGCCGCGAGCTGCTGAATGGCGAAGGCGAATTTCGTCAGGTCTTTTTCATTGGACTGAACGATTGTCGCGCTCATTGCGCCCCGTCCATCACCATGTCCGGCTCAACGCCAGCACAGAACGTCCATGATGTTCCGGCCGGAATGCGCGCCTTCATCCTTGAATAGCGAGTGGACTTCCGAAGGTCGCACCGTCCAGTCCTGGAATTGATTAGAATCTCAGTCCCATCCGTGGCCGTGGCTTGCTGTGTTTCCCGTCCTGAACAAGACCCATAGACGGACGACGCATCGGTGATGGGGCGGAACCCCCTGACAAACACACGTTGCCCGTCCGAACCGAGTTCTGCGGTTTCCAACGTGGCCTCCAACGGATCGCCACGGAAGAACCCGAGAGCATTCGTCACCCCGAACTGCGAGACCTCCGGGGTAACAGATGCAGAATAGCTATCGAGCGAATCCTGTAGGTCGTCGAGCGACGCTGAAATCTCGTCCAAACTCTCAAGCGTCAACCCGGATTGAGAGATGCCGAGAAGGTACTGCCCCGGCATTGCGGCCTTGAACCAGCGATTGAGCGCGTAGTCATATCCAAGGATTGTGTCGTATTGGGTATCAATGCCGTTGGCAGACTTGAAGGCCCAATAGACCCTTGAGGACCTTGGATCGGAGGCCCCCATGAACAATTGAAGGTTTCCCTTGTCTAGATCGGCAAAGAACGTCCTATCGACCCGCTCCCTACCGATCTGGGTAGGAACGCCACCCGGCTCAATGACATGGAAGCCTTGAGCCGAATGGAAGAATATCTTTTCACCCGCTCTAACGATGCTGTACGGCCCAAAGAGGCCCTTGTCCTGTGCGATGCGTTCGATCTGGAAAATGACCGGAGAGCCCGGCGCGTAAATCATCCTCCGAATGGCCTGGTCCTGAAAGATGATCCCGTATTCACCACCAGCGACACCGCGCACAATCCCGCCATCCGGGAAGTCCTGATAGTCACTGGAATTCGTCCCAGATGTCCAAGTCGTGGTCGCATTCAACCCGGACCACTGAATGCGATAGGGATTCGAGGTCAGGCCGGACAGAACGACGAAACGCCCCACGATGTCGATATAGGCCGCGTTCGGAGGCGACCCCCCGAGATTGGCGAATGCCGACGAACTGGAAATGTCAAAAACCTGCGGAGCGATGTTGCCCTGAACCGCAATCACGTAGTTATTGAACTGAGCAAACCGCCACGTCGCGGACGCGGACAGAGCTGTGTATCTGTGCGTTACGGAATGCGTCCCGCTCCCGTCTCCGGTCGTATCGACGGCGGCCCCGCCGACCGTTTCGGAGAACTGGAATTCACCGGACGCAAGCCCGTCGCTGATGACGTAGTACACCTGACCCGCCGTCACTCCGGTTGGCAGCGTGTCCGTCGTGGTGAAAACAACAGGATCGTCCGCGACAAACCCGTGAGCTGACAGACTGGCGACCGCAGGACTGGCATTCGTGATCGTGACCGTCGCAACCTTTGATACCGGAACCCACGATTGGTCGGTGTTATCCAGTCTAAAGATTCGATCCGACGTTGCCCCGAAGGTGACAATCGAGCCGTCCGACTTGAGAGCATAGAACCCGCCGCGACAATCATCAGGCAGGTCTTGGGAAAAATGGGCGAACTCCCGGAACGGTCCATAGCCGTCCCCTCT
>CAZZDD010000101.1:0-6232 GCA_964652185.1 uncultured Candidatus Peribacteria bacterium
AACGTAAAGGAACAGCAGATCAGGCTCATGGCCGTGCTGAAGGAAAAAGACGGGCAGGTTCAGGCGGCCTTAACGCGAAACTGTGCGCTGAACGCCGATCTTGCCGTTGCGCTCGAGAAGATCAGGGAGCTGGAAGAACGGCTCCACAAGGTGCCGCCACCGGCAGCAAAAGACGACACCGTCGAAGCCGTAGCGGAAACATTCAACTGATGACCGCGGGCAACAACACGGACGCCGTCATCAATCTTGCCGAGTGGATCACGGTCAAGAGGGCGCAATGGGACCGTGTTGCAGGCCATCATCCCGGCCTCCAACTCATCTGCTACGGCCACAAAGGCGCTGTCTTCATGATCACGAAGTCTATGCCAGGGTTCTACGAGGGTGTCGTCTTCGGGCAGCTACCTGTCACCATGAACGTCGAGAACCGCAAGGGACCACGACGCTATACGCGGCCGGCGAGGGAAGACGAAAAGCCCGTCGAACGGCGTGCCGTTGATCTGGACGATGCTGAACTTCAAGGTGTGCTCGATGCCTGGGCAATCGGCAAAAGCGCACTGACCTTGCCGTTTGTACCATACATTTACGACCGGGACGGCAAGTTAAGAACCCTCAAGACCTGACAAATCACGGCATTGTTCCCTCGCGCTGACCGTAATCGTGCGGCCAGCCGTTCCTAGATAAAAGAAGAGGGAACTACCATGTCACTTTATACTCGCGATAAAGTCTACCTGAGCGCCGACCGTGGCACCTATTGGCAGTACGATAAGGGTACGGGCCTCGTCTCGCTCTACGTGGACAACACCCTGGTCTGGACTGCGGATTCGTCCGAGGTCACAACCGTCGCCGATGCCGTAAAGACGGGCGTGCGGCGTGTCTATAACGGTTTCTGTAAGGTCGGCGCAACGGCAGGCTTTGCAGTTGGCGGCGGTGCCGTCAATACCGGCCTCATGGCAACCTGTCCTGCCGGGCAAACCGCATCAACCTTGGTTGTGCCGCTATCTGGCGTTCTCAACGTCGGCGAGACCATTACCGCGGTTCATCTCGTCGGTCAGATCGAGGCGGCGGGCAACACCGTCACGATTGACGTTGGTCTGCGAAAGATGACTGCGGCGGCGGCTGACGTGGCCGATGCCTCGGTTGCTACGATGACTCAGATTTCCGTGGTCGCGGATACGATCATCAGTTCTGCCAACAGCACCATCGGAAGCCTGACTGAAGTCGTCGCGGCCGATGAAACATTCTACCTGCTCATCACGGTTACGACCGGAGCGTCCACCGACGTTGCCCTTCAGGGCGTGGTTCTAACGGTCACAACGGCCTAACCACAAAGTACACACTCAAAAAACCGAAAGAGCGGCTCGGCTTCCCAACGGAGGCCGGGCCGTTTTGCAATGGGACAAGCAACAGATGGTTGGATACACAAAGGCCCGGACCACATATGAGCGGCCAGGTCTCGGAGAAACGGACGACGCCGATCCGTTCAAGGCGGCCGATCTCTCGTTGACGATCAAGATTTCATCGAAACTGCAAGAGCAGTTCCCAGGACACGCCTGGATGGTCGAAGTCAGCCACGCGCAGGGGTGCGCGTTCGTGTCGATCCCGCTGTTCACCGGCCGCCACAAGTACGTCATTCATATCAATTCGCTCAAGACCGATCCCCAACTGCACACGATCACTCGGGCAGGCGGAGAGATCCTTGAACGCTACAGAATCCCGCGCTGCCGGTTCGGCTTGGACGACTTCTTGTCGGCCCTTGAAGGCATTCCCAAGCACCTGCGCGCTCATCACGGTCTGCTTAAAGGTTAACTCATGGCATCTGCAAAGTTCGATCCCCTGCCGCCCGATAAGAGCGATCTCAACGTCGCTGGGTTGTCGCACGCCAGCGCACCCCAGATGGACAGGGAAAGCGACGAAAGCGGTGAGGAAAACGACGGTATCGACGAACAGGGACAGCCTCTTTCTCCCCAGGAGATGCTTTTGCTGCTGGCCAGCGCGGAAAACATCTCGCGCGATTATCAGCAACGCACCATCGAAAAGCCCCTGGCTCAATCCTATCGCGCCTGGCGCAACCAGCACGCCGAAGGTTCGAAGTATCTCGGGACGGCCTGGCGTGGTCGTTCCCGACTGTTCGTTCCGAAAACCAGATCAGCAATCCGCAAGAATTTGGCCACCGCAGCCGCCTCGCTGTTTGCCACCGATAGTGTCGTCAATCTCTCCGCGCAGTTCGAGGACGATCCCGTTCAGCGCGCAACGGCGGCCTCGATTGGCGCCGATCTCGATTACCGCATGACGCGAACGGGCTCCAAGTCTGGACTGCCCTGGTTCCAGATCGCCATGGGCGGGTGCCTGGATGGCCAGATTACCGGCACAACGATCTCAAAGCAGTATTGGGAATACGAAGAGGTCAGGAAGAAAGAGGTCAAGGAGGTCGAGGTTCCGGTTCCGCTGATCGACGAAGAGACCGGTCAAGTCATCATCGACCCGTTGACGGGCGCACCGGCGCTCGATGTCGGCGTCGAACTGCAAGAGGTCGAGACCGTTCGCATCACGAAGGATCGGCCTATGGTCGATCTCTATCCGATCGACAACGCCCGGTTCGATCCCGCCGCGCCCTGGCACTCACCGGTGCAGATGGGCCGCTGGTTCTTCATGTTGCACCCCATGGGCCTCGATGACGCCAAGTCCATGATGGCGAGTGCCGAAAAAGGCGGACGCGATTCAGGCTGGCTCAATGTCGATGATAGCGTTCTGCTCAAGGGCCGGATGCCCTATGACAATGCCGGTGCACGCCGCCAGCGCGAAGGCGGGACCGACCGTTACGAGGAAGGCAAGTCAGCCGGCAAGCTGGATATCGTCTGGCTGCAAGAGAATTTCATGCGCATCGCCGGGGTGGATTGGCATTTCTGGTCTGTCAGTCGTCACCAGATCATCTCCAAGATCCGCCGCACCGAGGATGTCTACCCGGAATTTGCTGGCGAGAGACCCTACGTCATGGGCGTATCGTCGATCGACACGCACCAGATCTTTCCGATGTCGCCGACGGAATCGTGGCAGCCGCTACAAATCGAACTGAACGACATTACCAACTTGCGCCAGGACACCCTGAAGCGGTCGATTGCGCCCATCGCCAAGGTCAAGCGCGGTCGCAACGTCGATCTCACACAGGTCCAGCGCCGCGGCCAACCCGACGCCGTCCTGCTCGTGGATAACCAGGATGATGTCGAATTCCAGGCCACGCCGGGACCGGCAGGGACCGCCTATACGGAAACCAGCGTCAATAACGCCATGTTCGACGAACTGGCAGGCGTGTTTTCGACGAGCTCAGTGCAGCAGTCCCGCCAGCTTAACGAAACTGTTGGCGGTATGCGGCTGATGTCGGGTGCAGCCAACGCCGTCTCCGAGTTCGATCTGAGGCTATGGGTCGAGACATGGGTCGAACCTGTCATTCGGCAACTGGCCCATCTGGTCAAATACTACGAGACCGATGAGCGCATGTTGGCGCTATCCAATGCAGCGGCGCAGACCCAGCGCAAGTTCCAGCATAAGCCGACGCTCGATGATTATGAGCAGGTCGAACTGTTCGTGCGAGTCAACGCGGGCATCGGCGCTCTCGATCCGATGCAGAAATTGAGCAAGCTCAAGGTCGCGTTCGAGATGCTGGCCCCGATCATGCCGATCATGCAGGAACAGGGCATCAAACTGAAGGCTGAGGCCCTGGTCGAAGAGGTCATGGGCGCGGCAGGGTTCCGCGACGGAATGCGGTTCTTTGAGATGTCGGAAGGCCCGGCAGAGCCCAAGCAAGACCCAGAATTGCAGAAATTCATCGAAGAGATGAAGATCGAACGCGAGAAGATGGCGCAAGACTTCAAGATGACGGTCCTGGAGCTACAGGCCGAGAACCAGCGCAATCTGCTCGATAACCGCACAAAGGTTCAGATCGAACAGCTCCGCGGCAAGCGTGAACTTGGCCGCGATCTCCTTGGCATCCATGCCGACCGGGAAAGCCGTTCCGAAGCCCGCCAGGAGACTCAGCGCGACCGCATGTTTGGCGTCATGAAGGACGCCGTCCACACCAACCGGGCCAAACTCCAGGCGCAGGCCAAGCAGGCGCCGCAGAATGAGCCGCAAGAGGATGACAACGACCTGTTGGCCCGCCTGGAAGAAGTCGAGGCGCGCGAGGAACAGATCATAGAGGCGTTGAAGGCGATCCAGCAGCAGCTTGTGCGCGGCGTATCGCAGCCGACCATGCAGTAAATCCAAACAGGTCAGTGAGGACGAGCAATGACCGAAGACTACGATTACGAAGAGGACGAGTTCTTTGAGGACGGCATAAGTGCCGCCGAACAGAAGCACGACCTCGAGCGCCAGGCGCGCGAGGGCACCGACATTAAGAACGATGTCGATGCAGGTGGGCCGCTCGGTTGGTACATGCGCGAACGCCGCCGCGAGGCACTGGTGGCGCTCTATATGCTGACGGACGTCGATCCAAAGGACGTTGTCGAGATTGCGCGCCAGCAGGCGATGGTGCGTGAATACCTGAACGTGCGGACCTGGGTACGTGAGAAATACGCAACCGGCGAGCACGCCAAGACGATCTTGCGTGAAGACTTTGCGGACGAAACCAGAGGACGGGACGGATATGGCGAAAGCACCAACTAAGGCACAGACCACGACGAACGAGACGGTTCCAGAGATCGAGGAAGACGGCGATCTTTCCGGTGCGGACCACGTCAGTCAGGATACCAGGGACACCGCGCCGGCCGACGATGAGCCAGAAAAGGCCGCGCCAGCCAAGGCTGAAGATCCACGCGAAGACATCGTCAAGCGGTATCGCGAATTGCGCAACAAGGCGGCGCAGGGCGAAGACGACGCCGATGACGGGGCCGAAGGCGAACAGGACGAGGCCGAGCCGGATCAGCCCGAGGCACCAGCCGATAAGGTGGATGCCAAGAAGGACGAGGAGCCGGTCGAAAAGCCGGAACAGGAATTCGAGCTCGTCGTTGACGGCAAGACCGTCAAGAAGAAGCTCAACGAGGTTATCGCGCTCGCGCAGATCACAGCAGCGGGCGACAACAGGCTTGATGAGGCCAAGAGGCTTCTGAGAGAAGCGCAGGCGTTGCGCGGATCGGCCAAGACGGAACACCCACCGTCAGACGCCGACGAAGAAGAGACGCATCAGGACGACCGAACCCAGGACCGGGGCGGCACGCGGGAACACCCACCCGCCAGGCACGCTCTGAGTCCTGAAAAGCTCAAGGGAATCATTGAGCGGATTCAGGTCGGCGACTCAGACGAGGGCGTTCAGGCCCTTCAAGAACTCGTTGAGGCCGTCGCTCCGCGCGACGATGCCGAAACGGTCGGGAAGGTCGTGGAACAGCGCCTCACGAACATGAAGACGGAGGAAGAGATACAGAGTGCCCTGACGGCATTCGCGACGAACTACCCGGAGATCGCCAAGGACGAAATCCTTGCCGACGCTGGCCGTACTATCCTGCGGAACGAGCTGATAAAGGATCTGAAATCGGTTGGAGCTGATGAAGCCGAAATCGACAAGATCAAGCACGATGCCCGCGCACTCGCTGCGGCCCAGCGCCAGCTTCGCAGTAACGGTCACAAGGTTCGCTCCTATCATGAGCTCCTTGATGAAGTCGGCAAGACCATGGCGACAAAGTTCGGGGTTAAGCGCGCATCCGACAACAGCGATCCTAGTCCTCCACCAAAAGTAACGCCGCAGCCTGGTTCGACCACGCAAGCCCGTGTCGAGCGCAAGCGAACGGCTCCTCAACAGCCTCGGGCAGCCGGGGTACGTGGCCAAACGCCGTCGGCGCCAAAGCGGAAGTCTCCCGCTGATGTCGTCGCACAAATGCGTAAAGATCGGGGCTTCCCGTCTCTTTAGGTCACTCAATCCCGGTGTTCCCGACGCACTCTCACAAAAGGGAACATTCAAAATGTCTACTTCACAGGTTTGGGAAACTGATGCCGCCGGCGGCTATATGTACGCCGACGAACTGTCTGACACTTTGCGCACGGCACTCCAGCCGCTCACGAAGTTCCGTCAGCTTTGCGAGCCCGACGCCGATGCGTTGGCTAAGGGCTTGAACCGGGGTGATAAGTATCGATGGAACGTATACGGAGATGTTGCTACGCAGGGCCGTCGGCTCTCGGAGCTTTCTCCGATGCCGGAAACGACCTTCTCAGTCTCGCAGAGCGAGCTGACGGTGGTTGAACTTGG
>CAZZDD010000102.1:0-2273 GCA_964652185.1 uncultured Candidatus Peribacteria bacterium
TTCGTGGGCAAGCTCGCGGAACTCTTGGTGCTCGCCCTTTGCGCGATCGGGTTCCTCCACGCCGCCCAAGGCGAGTGGAAGGATTTGCCGATCATCGGCCCGCTCGCGCGCGGTTCGATCGGCGATCTGCGCAATAGCTGGAAGGACGTCGTCGTCGCGTGCGCGAGCTTGTGGAAGCGCGTGCGTCCCGATAAGAAGACGGCCGACGCCGCGACGCATGAACAGCAGCCCGCGCAGTCCGCACCGCTTCCGGTGATCGATGTCGAATCGCACGCTGCGCCGATGCCCGCCTCTGCTCCGACTTCGGCGGACAGGCCTGTTACGCCTGTCGATGATGCGCGCGCGCAGGATCCTACCGAGGTGACGGTCGAACAGGCGATCGATTCCGCCGCCGCGATGCACGATCTTCCCCCGACCGAATCTTCACTTTCCGATTCATCTCCTGCCTCGGCGACGTCGGCAAATGCTGACGAGGCCGGGTCGTCCACCACATAATCTATGGCCGCATACAAACGCATTATGTTGAAGCTGTCGGGCGAAGTGTTTTCGAAGAAAAACGGGAGCGGTATCGATCGCGAAACGCTCGATTCGGTCGCGCAGACCATCGCCGGCGTCGCGAAGACGGGCGTGCAGCTTGTGATCGTGGTTGGAGGCGGCAACATCTGGCGCTACCGCGACATGAAGCAGGTGGGCATCGAACGCTCGGTGAGCGACGGCATGGGCATGCTCGCCACGATCATGAACAGCGTGGCGCTGCAGTCGGCGCTCGAACACTTCGGCTGCCATTCGCGCGTGCTCTCCGCGGTCGACGTCCCGCAGCTCGCGGAGCCGTTCATTCGTCGCCGGGCGATGCGGCACCTCGAAAAGAAGCGCGTCGTGATCTGCGCGGGCGGCACGGGCAATCCGTTCTTCACGACCGATTCCGCGGCGGCATTGCGTGCGTCGGAACTCAATTGCGACATCCTTCTCAAGGCGACCGACGTCGACGGCATCTACGACAAGGACCCGCAGAAGTTCAAGCACGCGACGCTCTTCAAAGAGCTCTCATACCAGGACGCGCTCGAGAAGCGCATCGCGGTGATGGACCAGGCGGCGTTCAGCTTGTGCCAAGAGCAAAACCTTCCCATCCGCGTGTTCAATTTCTTCAAGAAAGGCGAATTGCTCAAAGCCGTGAAGGGCAAGAAAGTGGGGACGCTGGTGCATTGAGCGTAGGATCCACAATTAGCCATGCGTGCGTGAATATTGACAATATTTGCAATTAATTTATTTTGTAATTGTGAAAGAATTTCCAGAAGTACGGCTTGGTGCAAAACTTGAGCAGAATTCGCCTGCAACTCTTCGAGAGTTATATGCCGCATTCCTTGAGGGGAACTTCGACGGTGATGACGTACTTCTTCAATTTTTTGAAAATACCCTTCGTGCAAGCGGCGCGGAAGCACAAAGCGTGAGTCATGTTCGTCGACAGGTAATAAAAAAACTGCTGTCGCAGATTGAGACATCGTCGCTTTCTGGAAATACTGCAGTGAAAAAGAGAATTATTGAATGGCTAGAATCATTTGGTGCAGCTGTTGATGTTCACGAGCGTCATGTGCACGATCTTGAAGCGCTTGTTGAGAGCGTCATTTCTAGCGAGAGGGAGTGCGTACGTCAGAAAATAGCGATGCATACTGACGGTATGGAAAGGTGGCAAATAGAAGAGCTTCTCAGGGCGAATGCATTCCTTCAAGAAGGATCTTTCGAAGAGAGATTACCTGGCAACGTCGTGAATAAAGGGGTGAGAACGGTTCTTGAAGCCGTGCGATCCGCTCTTGCCCAGGAAAAATCTTCATCGAAGCCGAAGATGAGCATTAGTGAGAAGTGGAACGTGGCAGTGACGTTCGATCAGGAGACAATTGATTTGTATAATAAGGTCGCAGTGGAACGGATCAGGCGCTCGAGAAATGCAGAAAACCTTATTCTCTTGGCATTGGCAGAATCGCGACTTAAAAATCCTTCCGCGTTTCTTTCTATGGAAGAATTGGCTACTCGAACCTCTCTTTCCGTGTATACGGTTCGAGGCTCCTCATTTGGTATAAAAAGGAGCTGTACCAGTTCGTATTGCATAGACGCTCGCCATGGCAAAGGGTGGCGACTTCGAGAAAGGTGATATACTCGTCGCATATGACCGACCCACGCCTCGCACAATTCACCGCCGACGGACAGAAGGTCATGCAGCACCTGCTGTCGGAACTCTCGAAGCTCCAAACGGGCCGCGCCAACGCCGCGCTCATCGA
>CAZZDD010000102.1:2373-6068 GCA_964652185.1 uncultured Candidatus Peribacteria bacterium
CGTCAGAAGGCCGTCGACGCCATCAAGCAGGACAAAGACGAAGACGTCCGCTCGACGCTCGAAGGCCAGCTGCAGAAAGAAGTCGACGCGTTCAACGGCAAGATCGACGACGCCCGCGCGCACAAAGAGGACGAAGTGATGAAAGTCTGATGGCTGTCATGGTTCGTCAGGCTCACCATGACAAAACTATGAAACGAAAAATTCGTCTTGTGGCCCACAACATCCGCTCCCTCTGGAACGTAGGATCGTTCTTCCGCACGGGCGATGCGTTCGGCGTGGAGAAGATCTACCTGACGGGCTACACGGGCACGCCGCCGCGCAAAGAAATCAGTAAGACATCGCTCGGTGCGGACGAGTGGTTGCCGTGGGAGCACGCCGAAGACGTGACGACGGTGCTGCGCACGCTCAAAGACGACGGTTGGACGATCGCGGCGCTTGAGCTGACGCCGGATGCCGTCGATATCATGGCGTACGATCCGCCGGAGAAAATTTGTTTGCTGCTTGGTCATGAGGTGACGGGCGTGTCGGATGACCTCCTGAAGCTTTGTGACGTCGCGATCCAGATCCCGATGCTCGGCAAAAAAGAATCGCTCAACGTGGCGGTCGCGACGGGCGTGGCGCTGCATCGGTTGCGAACCGCGCCCGCGAAGGGGCGCGGCTAGAGCAGATCCATCGGATCCACGTCCGTCGTCACGTTTTCGAGATCCAATCCATCCAACAGTTCGCGAATACCCGCTCCTTTCAGGATCACGTGCCACTCGGCGCCGCCGCCGTAGAAGGTTGGCGATGCGAACACATGGGCTGTCGATTTCGTCGCGGCGATCTTCGCGGAAATGGCTTCCTTCAGGGCTCCAGCGATATTCGCAGCGTTGGGTGCCGGGACGATGAAGCGGATCATGTCGGATGCCGGCGGGTACCCGAGCATCGTGCGGATCTCCATTTCGGACCGGAGATAGTCTTCGGTGCGGTGCTGCGATGCGGCGACAACTTCTTGCGCGTCGGGCCGGTACGTTTGGATGATCACTTCGCCCGGCGTATGGCGGCCGCTGCGGCCCGTGAGCTGCGAGAGGAGTTGGAACGTTCGTTCTCCTGCGCGGAAGTGGGGGAGCGACATGCCGATGTCGGCCACGAGCACGGCGGCGAGCGTGACGTTCGAGAGGTCGAGGCCCTTCGCCACCATCTGCGTCCCGAGCAAGATGTCGATCTCGCCGGCTTCCAGTTTCTTCAAAAGATCACGCATGTCTTCCGGTTTTGCGAGGATGTCGCCGTCGGCGCGGGCGATGCGCGCGGACGGGAACAGCCGGCCGAGCAATTCTTCCAATTTTTGCGTGCCCGTTCCCACGGGGTGCAGGCGCACCGATCCGCAGTGCGGGCACTTCGCGGGAAGGTCGGCGCGCTGGTTCGTGACGTGGTCGAGCAGGTAGGGCCGCCCGGAATACTGATCTCGGTGCACGGCGTAGGGGAGTTGCGACGTGGCGGAGAGGAGGCGCTTGCGGCAATCCAAGCAGAGTACGCCCGCGGAGAGGCCGCGGCGGTTGAGGAAGAGGACGGTCTGCTCTTTCTTTTCTAAGCGTTCTTGTATGGCTTGCAGTAGCGCGGGCGAACATGGGTAGAGGTTTCCTTCCACTTCGGCCAAATCGATGATGCGCACCGCAGGGAATTGCGCGCCGCCGTAGCGTTCGCCGATTTTCAGCATCTCGTAGCGGCCGCTTTCGCTACGGCTCCAGCTTTCGAGCGAGGGGGTCGCGGTACCGAGCACGAGCGTTGCGCCGGAATGTTTGCAGAGAGCCTCAGCGGTTTCGCGCGCGTGGTAGCGCGGCGTCTGCTCGCTCTTATAGGTCCATTCGTGTTCTTCGTCGAGGATCACGAGCCCCAGGTCTTCGCACGGCGCGAAGAGCGCCGACCGCGGGCCAATCACGATGCGCGCGCGCCCGGTGCGGACCTTCATCCATGCTTTGCGGCGTTCGGTCGGCGTGAGGCGGCTGTGTAACACGACGGTGAGGTCTTTGGGCAGTCGGCGCATCAACCGTTCGACGATGTGTTCGGCGAGGAAGATTTCCGGAACTAAGACGATCGACTGCTTGCCTTTTGCCAGCATCGCCCTCACAAGCTCCGCGTAGATCTCGGTTTTGCCGCTGCCCGCCACGCCGTAGAGGAGTTTCGGTTTCGGATTCTTGTCGGGTTTCAAAATCGCATCGGCCGCGGCTTGCTGCGCCGGCGTGAGGATCGATCCCTGCGGAATCGGTTCGTCTGTCGGCTCTTCGTTCTTCGCATTCAAGAATACGCGGTGCCACGGCGCGGGCGGCAGAAATACCGTGAGCGCCTGGCGCTGCGTCGTTCGGTAGTAGCCGGCCATCCATTTCAGCGTATCGAGCGAGTGTGTCGGCAGGAGCGGCAGTTCGCTCTCGACCGTTTCGATCGGCAGCACTTTCGCCTCGTCCAATGTCGATTCTTCGTCCTTTGCGGTCACGATGCCCTGCGTCGCCTTGCCGCGGAGCTTCATGCGCACCAACACGCCCGGTTGCACCCGGTCGTCGTTGCTCATATAGGTCAGGCCGTTGCCGATCGCCGTGGATTTCGAGAGGGGGAGGACGAGCCAGCGCACGGGGGTATCATAGCGCGTTTACACTGCTAGAATCGGCCTATTGTGATCGAGATATCCACCCATGACGGCACACAGAAAGACCTTGTGAAGGAATTCGAGGAGCTCAATTGGCCTCGCGCTGATCACGAGCATTACGGCGATGACATGCCGGCGTTTCGGAAAGAGTCCTTCACGCTCATCGCTCGCGAGGGCGAGGCGATCGTCGGATTCGTCTTCATGGCAATCGATACGGGCGTCGGGATCATCGATTCGTTGCTCGTCGATTATGAAAAGCATCGTTCGGGCATCGGCGCATCGTTGCTCGCAGCGGCCGAGGAGCTCGCGAGGAAAAATGATTGTCACATCATGAAGCTCGAAACGGGCATCGATTGGGCAGCGCGAGCTTTCTACGAAAAGCACGGGTATGTGCTACGTGCCGAACTGAAAGGGTATTACGGTGGGAGGGATTTCGTGTTGTTGGACAAGCGTCTTTAATCCTCGTCGCCGTACAGGTGATATTGGCGCTCAAATTGTTGAAAGACACGTCGTTGCACTCTTCCGAGTCCGAATTCTTCAATATCCCGATCGAGCTGTTCCGGCGTTACCTTCAACACGTCGATGCAGAAACGGCTGAAGATTTCGTCGGTGGGGAAGAGCAGTGCGACATCGCGGCGTTTTGAGGTGATGTTATGTTGAATCACCGTCGGCAATACCTGTTCCGTGATGTTCCGTAGATGGTAAATGTCGATGGGCGACAAATGAATACCTAACATCTTCTGGATGCGGTTCCGTGCGTAGAGCGTGTGCCGGAGTACGAGATATTTCATCTCACCTTCTTCCAGTTGTTGCCACCGCTCGCATGCTTCCTGTGTAGGATAATCCTCCCGTTTCCTGGCTTTGCCGGTGGGTGCGTCGAGATACATGGGGTCGGCTATCATTTCACGAATTCCCCCATGGTCAACAGTCGTTTTCCGATGAGGAAATTCGAGCATTTTTCCGCTATACTGTCAGCAGACAAGCATTCTTCACTTCATCGGGGCGTAGCTCAGTTGGCTAGAGCGTCTGGTTTGGGACCAGAAGGCCGCGAGTTCGAGTCCCGCCGCCCCGACCA
>CAZZDD010000103.1:0-5972 GCA_964652185.1 uncultured Candidatus Peribacteria bacterium
CTCGTAACGGGAGAGGATTTGGCGTGCAGGCGGTTTTTTCATGGGTTGACCTGCGCTGATCCGCGGGGACAATGGCCGCATGCACAATCGCCCGGTCCAGATCATCGCCGTCATCATCGTCCTGCTCCTCGCCGGGGCGGTCACGTGGTCCATCCTCTCCGGTCCCGGTCGGCCGCGCGTGTTGCCCGAAGGGACTCAAACGCTCACGGGCACGCTTATTCCCGCGGAGCTAAGCCTCAGTCGCCGTGGCACGCACATGCTGAAAGTCGATGATGAAGAGGTCACGTATGTGGAAAGTTCATCCGTCAGCTTGCGCGTCTACGAGCTCACGGAGGTCGGCATCACGGGCACCTTCCAGCACAACACCGATCCCTCCGACCTCCCCGTCTTCGTCGTGTCGTCCATCCGCGCGGTCGAAATCCCCGCCCGCAGCGTCGATCTCCCCTCGGTCGGGCTCACGCTCCGCGTCCCCGACGAATGGACCCTGCAACAGTTCGACGACGGCGTTGCGTTCTCGTTGACCGGTTCCACGACTCCCCTGCTGCGCATCGCGCGCTCGGCCCTCACACGCCTCCCCGAGGGCACGCCCATGTTCATCGGCGGCTACGACGCGGTGCGCATCGAAGGTGACGGCGGCCAGCAGACCGTCGTCATCGAAGGCGGCCGTACGATCGTGACGTTCACGTGGTCCGGCAATAGCGAACACTCCCCCGCCTTCGCACAGCTCCTGCGTACGGCGGTCGTTCGCGCTGCGTCGTCTTCGCGAGCAATGAGCGGCGCGGTCCTCAGTGCGTCATCGCGCTCGGCCGCATCGGTTGGCGGATCCGTGGGATCACAGTCGTCGTTCAAGCCGCAACCGTGCGGCGGCCCCGCCGGCGTGCTTTGCCCCGCGGGCAGCTTCTGTTCAGTCAATTCGCCCGACGGCGTCGGTACGTGTGTGCCGCTGAACTAAGGTGTACGATAGTACACCACAACATCTGTTCCATCACGCAAGAGAACCTACTTGATCGCTGGGATTGGCGATGACACAGTGGGTGTACGTTCATGCACCTCGCACGAGCGGTTCACACACTTTCATCCCCCCACTAGTATGAGCCCGAAGACTTCTTCCCCCTCCGCAGTCATGGACGCACCGAAAACCGAGACGCCGAAAGCAAAATCCCCCGCCGGTAAAAAGGCAGACCCGATCGCCGGGGCCAAGCTCGCCGCGATTCAGAACGCCCTCGCGCAAATCAAGAAGCAGTACGGCGACGGCGCCATCATGGAGATGAGCGACATCAACGCGACCAAAATCGGACGCTTCCCGTCCGGTAGCCTCTCCCTCGATCTTGCGCTCGGAGGCGGCTTCCCCGAAGGACGTATCATCGAGATCTACGGCCCGGAATCGTCGGGTAAAACCACGCTTTCGCTCCACGCCATCGCCGAAATCCAGAAGCGCGGCGGCAAGGCTGCCTTCATCGACGCGGAGCACGCGCTCGATACGAGTTATGCGAAGAAGATCGGCGTCGACGTCGATAACCTCCTCGTGGCCCAGCCGGACGACGGCGAACAGGCCTTGGAGATCTGCGAGACGCTCGTCCGCTCCGGCGGTATCGACCTCATCGTCATCGACTCGGTGGCTGCCCTTACGCCCCGCGCCGAAATCGAAGGCACCATGGGCGATTCGCACATGGGTCTGCAGGCCCGTCTCATGAGCCAAGCGCTGCGCAAGCTGACGGCCATCGTGAGCAAGACGAACTGCTCGGTCATCTTCTTGAACCAGCTGCGCATGAAGATCGGCGTCATGTTCGGCAACCCCGAAACGACCGCCGGCGGCAACGCGCTCAAGTTCTACTGTTCCGTCCGCTTGGACATCCGCCGCATCGAGAAGATCGTCGAGAAGGCGGTAGGTGGTGCGGCCGAAGGCGAAGCACAGGAGATCATCGGCAACCGCACGCGCGTGAAGGTCGTGAAGAACAAGGTCGCGCCGCCCTTCCGCCAGGCCGAATTCGACATCCTCTACGCCCGCGGCATCTCTAAAGAGGCCGATATCCTCGACCTCGGCGTGAAGTTCGGCTTCATCGAGAAGTCCGGCGCATACTTCCGCCGCGGCGACGATACGCTGGGTCAGGGGCGCGAACAGGCGAAGGCGTTCCTCGCCGAACACAAAGAAATCGCCAAGGAGTTGGAAACGCTCATCACGGAGAAAGCGGCACACGACGCCGCGCTCTGATTCACGCTTCACACCACGAACCTCGCTTGTGCTTCGGCTCCGGCGGGGTTTTTGATTCTCCACAACTTTTCCACATCCCGTCCCCTTCCGTCCGTCGTCTCCGGACCGCACAATGCATCTCCCATGGCCACAACTCCCATCGCCTTCGATACTCCACCGCACTCGATCGAGGCCGAAAAAACGGTCTTGGGCGCCGTTTTGCTTGATCCTGAGGCGATCATCAAGATTTCGGATTTCTTGAAGCCGGAAGATTTCTACGATCCGACGTACCGCACGATTTTCGGCGCGATTTTTGAACTATACAACAATCACGAAGCGATCGACTTCATCACGGTCAGTAACAAACTCGCCGACAATAAAGCGATCCAACAGGTCGGCGGCAGCGCATTCCTCGCGGAGCTCGCGTCGTCTGTCCCGACGAGCTCACACATCTACCAATACGGCCAGATCGTGAAGGCGAAGGCGTTGCACCGATCGATCATCGATGCCGGCCGCCGCATCGTCGGTCTCGGCTACGAAGTCGATACCCCCGTGCCGGAGCTCCTCGACGCCGTCGAACGCACCATCTTCCAGATCACGAACGTCTTCATGAAAGATAAGTTCGTGCACATCAAAGACATCCTCGACGAGCGCTACGAGAAATTCGCGGAGTTGCACGCGTCGGAAGACAGCGGCGGCGTGAAGGGCGTGCCGACGGGCTTCCAAGCGCTCGATTACAAATTGTCGGGCCTGCAACCGAGCGACCTTGTGATCCTCGCCGCCCGCCCCTCGATGGGTAAGACCAGTTTGGCGCTCAACATGGCCGTGAACGCCGCCGTGCGCCACCGCAAGACGGTCGGCATCTTCTCGCTCGAAATGAGCAAGGAACAGCTCGTGGACCGCCTCTTCGCCTCGATGCTCGGTGTTGACTCGTGGAAGCTCCAGCGCGGCAAGCTCGACGACAGCGACTTCCAGAACATGGGCCCGATCATGGATGACCTCGCGAAGGCGAACATCTTCGTCGACGATTCGTCCGCGTCGTCTCTCACTGAATTCCGCACCAAAGCCCGCCGCCTCCAGATGGAGCATGGCCTCGACATGATCATCATCGATTACTTGCAGCTCATGAGCACGGGCAACGCGAGTTACGCCGGCAATCGCGTGCAGGAAATCTCCGAAATTTCGCGCAGCGTGAAGCAGATCGCGCGCGAACTGCGCATTCCGATCCTCGCACTGTCGCAGCTCTCGCGCGCGGTCGAAGCCCGACCCGACAAAATGCCGCAGCTCTCGGATCTCCGCGAATCCGGCTCCATCGAACAGGACGCCGACATCGTGATGATGATGTACCGTGACGAGTACTACAACGAAGACAGTGACAAGCAGGGTATTTGCGAAATTTTCATCCGCAAACACCGCAACGGTCCGACCGGCCGCGTCGAATTGATGTTCAAGAAAGAGCAGATGCGCTTCTACGACATCGACCAGAAGCACTCGTCCGGCGGCGGGGACGATTAAGGCCTCGGTACGCCATGCACCGTGCTGGTGCATGGCACTCGGCCTGACAATGCTTCTTGGTGACAGAAGCGGGCGCAGAGGCTAGGATTTTCGGTATATGAACCTCACCGATCTTGTCCGTCCGGACTTCTCGTTGCTTGAAATCCTCGGGTACAGCTTCTTCGCATTCGTCGTGGTGCTTGCCATCACGCCGGCGTTCGTCGACTTCCTGAAGCGCAACAAAGTTGGCAAGCAGCTGCGCGTCGAGACCATCGACGGCAAAGATCCCGCGATCTTCCGCACGTATCACCAATCGAAGTTCGGCACGCCGACGATGGGCGGCATCCTCATGTGGGGAGGTATCTTGCTCACCGTGCTCTTCTCGCGAGTCCTCTCTTTTACAGGGGTCGTCGATACCTCGCTCCTCCAGCGCGGACAGGTGTACCTCCCGCTCTTCGCGCTCGCGGCGCTCGGTCTCCTCGGCGCGCTCGACGATTACTTGAACATCATTTCCGCTGACGACGACCGCATGAAGAAAGCGATGCCGCGCATCAAGTGGCTCATCCTGGTCGGTGGCGCGATGCTCGTGGCCGCGGTCGCGTACCTTGTGTTCACCACAGGCGACGCCGTTTCGTACATCGGCCAACTGACCGCGAGCACGGGTCCGATCGGTTCCGTGATCATCGGCGGCATCGTCGTGCTCCTCATCGCCTTCGTGGCCCTTGGTGGAACCTTCGGCGGCGCGCTCCTGCGCGGCATGGTCGGCAACCAGAAGAAGCAGAAGGGTCTCGGCTTCCGCCAGAAAATCTTCACGCTGCTCCTCCTCTCGCTCGTCGCGGCGCTGTGGTTCTACCTTAAGCTCGGCTACGAGACGATCCACGTGCCGACTGTCGGCGATGTGTATGTGGGCTGGTGGTATGTGCCGATCTTCATGTTCATCTTCATCGGCACCGTGAACGCCGTGAACTTCACCGACGGCCTCGACGGCCTCGCGAGCGGCCTTCTTGTGATTGCCTTCGGTTCTTTCGGCGTCATTGCCTACCTCGCCGAACTGTACGTCCTCGCGGGCTTCTGCGCCGTGTGCGTTGGCGCGATCGCGGGCTTCCTCTGGAATAACGTTCCTCCGGCCATCTTCTTCATGGGCGACGCCGGCTCGCTTCCCCTTGGAGGAGTTCTTGCCGTCATCGCGATGATGATCGGTCAGCCGCTGATCCTGCCGCTCGTCGGCTTCATCTTCGTCGTCGAAATGCTCTCCGTGATCATCCAGCTCACGAGCAAGCGCCTCCGCGGCGGCAAGAAAGTGTTCCTCTCCGCGCCGATCCACCACCACTTCGAGGCGCTGGGGTGGGGCGAAAGCAAGGTCACGATGCGCATGTGGATCGTGGGAGGGATCATGGCGCTCTTGGGCGTGATTGTGTCGGGACTCTGATATGCCTCGCATTGTTCTCATTCGCGGCCCGCTCGGAGTCGGCAAATCGACCGTTGCGAAAGCCGTGGCCGAAGAGCTCGGGGCTTCGTACGTGTCGATCGACGGCGTGTTGGAAGAGCTCAAATTGGATACCGCAGACGAGAACGGCATTCCGCTAGTGAATTTCCTCGCGGCGAACGCTCATGTCGTCGAAAAAATGAGAAGTGATATAAATACAGTCATCGACGGAAATTTCTATCACAAAGAACAAGTTGATGATTTCGTGACGCGTTTTGGCGATGATGTGCGAATTATTACTTTAAAAGCACCGGTCGAGGTCTGTATCGAGCGTGACACTCAAAGATCGCGATCGTACGGCGAAGACGCAGCACGCGCGGTGCACGCGATGGTTTCGGCGTTTGATGCTGGGACGGTGATTGATACGAGCAAAAAGAAGACCGAAGAGGTTGTTGCGGAAATACGTCGTTCGCTCAATAACTAAAGAGCATCGTTTGTTAGTTCGTACCGGTAGTAATTCGTCTCGTGCGGCATGAATCCGAGTTTCATATACAGCTCGTTCGCTTCTGTTCGATGCGGACGCACGGTGAGATTGATGTGCGTTAGCTTCTTCTCTTTCGCAATGGAGATCGCTTCGTCGAAGAGTGCTTTCGCAATCCCCTGCCGTCGATGCTTTTCATCGACCACGACATCCTCAATCCATGTCTTTGCTCCGGTAACGGCCGGGAACGAAATCATGAGCAGCATGCCGATAGCAGTTCCCTCCTTGTTTTCCGCGATGAGGAGCGTGTTCGTTGGACTCGCGATGACTTCTGCGATGTGCTCGGTCGTAAGCTCGCGCGGATGCGCGGGGCCGAGCTG
>CAZZDD010000104.1:0-5934 GCA_964652185.1 uncultured Candidatus Peribacteria bacterium
GCGACGGGTGGCAGCGAGCCGTCCGCGCCGACCGCGGCGTCGAGCCCGACAACTGCCGAACAGCTCGATCTCGCGGTGCCCGCGCCTCAGCCGACCGGACCGCGCAAGCGACTCGACGTCGCCACCGACGTCGAAATCGCGCCCGGCGCATCAATCATCGCGAGCGGCCAGGTCGATCTCGGCTCGCGCCTCGTCCCGCTGGCCTCGTGCGTCGGGCAGTACAGCGACGCGACGCGGGTCTGCGTCCTGTCGCCCGGTCCGTGGGAGCTGCACTCGTCGTGCTCCGAGGCGCCGCTCGCGCCTGAGACGACGTGTGAGGTCATCGTGCGCAACACCGGAGCTGTGCCGCTGAAGTTCGCCGGCTACGTCGAGGTGGCGGTCATGGAGCAGGGCGCACCGTGATCCCGCTGAAGGCAAATGCGGGCGCTGCGGTCCTGCCGTTCGATTTGCTCGACGCGAACGGCGAGTGGGTTACCGACTACGCCTGGAACGATCTCGGCGGGGGTATCACCGATGACTTCCTCGTGCGCCTTCCAGATGCTGGATCTGGCGCGGTCTACGCGAACGCGACGATCGCTCGCCTGTTTCAGCACGGCGACGGCTTCGGACACTACGAGCTCGCCAGCGCGTCGAACGAGACGGACGTCGCCGGCAAGGTCTACTACCGCTGGCTTCCGTCGCAGTCGCTCGTGATCCCGGACGAGACGGTTACGTTCGACACGACGGACAACGAGGTGGACTGGACCGGGCACGGCCGCAAGACCGGCGACGGACCGATTCGCTTCACCACGACCGGCTCCCTGCCGAGCGGGCTCGCGACCGGCACGGACTACTGGATCATCCGCCGTACCGACGACGCGTTCTCGCTCGCCACGTCGAAGGCACAAGCGGTCAATAACGTCGAGATCGACATGACCTCGGCCGGCTCGGGCACACACACGCTCGTCGACACCGCGTCGACGCGCGAGGTACTTTGGGACTACGAGACGCGCGTGCGCTGGGAAGACATCGTCGACGTGTCGTTCAACGTCTGGGAGGAGCGCTCGCTGGAAGGATCGAACAAGCCGGGCGACCTACTGCGCGGCATCTTCGCGATGGTCGCCGGCAAGCTGACTGGACTCGACGCGATTCGCACCGCAGGCGGCAACGGCGACGCGACGTACTACGCCGCCGATGGCGTCACGCCGCGCATCACGATCACGCACACCACCGACGGCCGAACCGTCATCACGATCAACGACCTGACGTAACCCATGCCGTTCGATCTCCACTGGCCGCCGCATCACTGGCCCGACGGAGGCGCTGGCGTCGGTGGCGTGCACTTCGCGCAGAACCACTGGCCGAACGCAGACGATGGCGTTCCGCCGACGGGGCCCGGCGGCGCCGGGGTGTTCGAGCTCGCGCTCGAGGATACGGCGACGGTCACCTATGCGTGGTCGACGGCTGTTGAAAAGCATTACGACGGCGGCGAGCGGCGTGCTTCGCTCGTCGACGATCCAGCGGTCCGCTACGAAGGCTCCGCGCTCCTGCTCGGCCCCGACGCGCAGGCAAGAGGCGCACAGGTCCGCGCGGCACGCACGCGGCTTGCGCGGTTTGCGGCGCTCGGCAGCTCGTTCCTGCTCGGCCTGCCGTTCGAAGCGCTGTCGATTCGCATCGACTCGACAGCGCTGACTGTGGCGGTGTTCTCGGGCTTGCTCGCGCAGGCGGACTGGGCCGTCCCAGGCGTGCGCGTTATCGTGAGCCACGAGGCGTACGGCTCGACACAGGCGGTGATCCAGACCGTCACCTCGGACACGATCGTCGTCGCAACTGACGACGGAGCAGACCTCGGCAACGTCGGCAAGCTCGGCGCCGTGATCATGCCCGCGGCGGCGATCTTCCTCGATGCGCAGCAGGTGTTCGACCGCTACGAGCCGTCTGAGCCGATCGAGCGCTGGCAGATTCGCGCGCGCAATGCCGATGCGGGATTCATGGAAGCGGGCGCTGCAGCCGAGCTCGCTCTCGATTCCGTCTTCACGGGACTGACGATTTACGCACGCTCGCCGGGGACAGACGGCAACGCGATCACGGTCTCGTATTTCGGCGGCGGATCCGATCCGGCGGGTACGCTCGTGGAGACGACGAACCACGTCGAGTATCAGTACCAGACGGGCGTCACGACGATCGCCGACTTTATCGCCGCGTTTCAATCGTCGACCATCGTGCGCATCGACGGCTCCGTTGCGGACGACACCGACACGATCTCGGGTGAGATCCTCGACACCGAGCCGCTTGCCGGCGGCACGGACCCGAGCGCGATCGAGGTCGGACTCGGCGCGACCGTCGCCACGTACCGCTCGAGCCCGGTGTGGGATCGCAAGCTCGTCGTGAACGGGACGATCGGCGACTCGATCAACTCGATGGTGACACCGCAAGACATGGGCGGCCTGCCGTTCACCGCGCAGACCGCGAAGGTGCCGGACTGGGGGCGTGCAATCACGATGGACACGATGCTCGGCGACGAGTGGCAGTGGGCCAAGCGGATCCTGTGGACGCTCAAGGGACGGTTCCTGTCGTTCTGGCTGCCGACGTGGCGCGCAGATCTGCGCCCTGTAAGCGTTGGTACTGGGACGCTGACGGTCACCGACGGTGACGCGGCCGGCGACGTGCGTACGTGGTACCCGCTGCACCGCCGCGACCTGCAGTGTCGCGCGGCGGACGGCACGGTGACCTACGTGCGCATCGCGAGCGCGACGAATAACGGCGACGGGACGACGACGCTTGCTCTGGTGGACGAGGGCGATGTCGCAGTCAGCTTGGGCGCGGTTCCTCAGACGGTGAGCTGGCTCGAGCTGTGCCACCTCGAGAGCGACGAAGTGCCGGTGACGTTCCAGGGGCGGCAGTTCAAGTTCTCGATCCAGGCGAGAGTGGTGCAGGAATGACTCTGCTGGCAGATGAATCAGGCGTCCAGACGTCGCGGCCGAGAGAGGGCATCGAGATCCGGCTGCCGCTCGTCGTGTACCGCATCGCGACCGGTACACGCGACATCACGATCAATGGACAGCGGTTCCGCGCCGGCACATCCCAGCGCGAGGAGATCAAGCTCGAGACCACCGAGGACGAGTCAGCGCTGATCATCCGCCTGCCGATGAAGCATCCGGTGCCGCAGCGCTGGCTTGCATCAGCGTCGCCGCCGAATGCGATCGAAGTGAACGTGTACCGCATGCAGCTGACGAGCGGCGAATACGAGCGCGTGTGGAACGGATACGTATCCTCCATTGGCGCAGCTGACAACAACACCGTCGCCACGCTGCGTGTGCCGTCAGTCGCGAGTACGTTGCTCAACTTGAAGCTGCCGACCATCCTCGTTGGCCGCGAGTGCCCGCACATCCTCTACGACGCCAACTGCCAGGTAGCGCGCGCGTCGTTCAAGGTCTCGACGACGATCACGAGCGTCAACGGACGCATCATCCACGTGGCATCGATGGGAGCGAACCCTGACTTCTGGGCCGATGCAGGCGAGATCGTCCACACGGCAAGCGGCGAGCGAATGAGCGTGTTCACGCAAGTTGGAACAGTCATCACGATGAAGCGACCGGTCGTCGAGATGAAGATCGGAGACGCCGTGGAAGTCTTCGCCGGGTGCCTTCATCGCATCGTCGAGGACTGCGACGGCAAGTTCAATAACCGGCTCAACTTCGGCGGCTTTCCGCAGATGCAGTCGACCAACCTCATCTCGCCGACGGGGCTCGGCGTGTATACGGAGTAAGCCATGTGGTTGGAGCTTGCAGTTCTTGGCTGCTCGGTAGGCAGCTACATCTACCATCGCGTCACCGCGAAAGATCCGGTTCGCGAGCGACGCTGGCTTGAGATCCCAGAGACCGATGAAGGCGTCTCGGTTCCTCTCGTGTTCGGTCGCGTTCGCGTTCGCGCGCCGGTCGTCGTGTATCGGACGCCGACCGCCGAACTTGACGGCACGTTTGCGAACATCGTCTTCGCGATCGGAATTCCGTTTCAGGACGGCGACCAGCACCTCCACCGCGTCTACTTCGGAGACGAGGCAAGCGGAGAATTCAACACCGCCCCCAACCAAGGGTCGCAGGCTGGCCCTTTTCAGCCACCGCCACCGGCTCGCGGAGTCTCCGTCACCGGTATCGAGTTTCTCGGAGGGTCATCGACGCAGGACATCGGCGGGTCATCGTTTACCGACGGCCTCTTGTCAGACTACTCGGCAGCGCAAGAGGGACGCCCGAACTTCCGCGGCTACCTGACTGCCGCGTGCTTCATCGGCACCTCGCGCCCGTCGCTTCCCGATCTAGACTTCGAGGTGTCGACGTACCCGACGCAGTATCTGTTGCCGTTCTTCATCCCGACGCAAATCGGGCTTGAGGCGAATCCGGCGATCGTGATCGCGGCGCTACTCTGTGATCGCTTCGGAAAACTCGGGCTGTCCACGGACGTCCTCGACGCGTCGAGCTTCAAGAAAGCGGCGCAGACGCTCGCTGCAGAGAACCACGGTATCTCGATCAGCTGGGAGGAGCGAAAGCCTGTACGCGACATGATCAACGATGTGCTCGCGCAGATCGACGGCGCGCTGTGGCGAGAACACTCGACAGGGAAGTGGCATATCAAGCTCGTCCGCGCCGACTACGATCCGGTTACCGTGCCTGAGCTTGACCCGTCGAACTGCCGCATCGAGAACTTCGCGGCTGGCGGCACCATCGAGACGCCAAATTCGCTGCGTGTGCTCTGGGAGGACCGCGACAGCGGATACACGCAGCGTTCCTCGGTAGCGCAATCGCTGGCGAATGCCGTCGGGCAGAACGGCCAACGCATCGAGCTGTCGAAGCGGTACCCCGGCGTGAAGACCGCAGACCTTGCTGAAACGATCGCTGCGCGCGAGCTTGCGTGGGAGAGCTCGCCCGGCGTGAGGTTCACTTCCATCGCGAGCCGCGCCTTCATCAACACGCGGCTCGCGGACGTCGTCAGCGTGACTTACCCGGACCTCAACATCTCGAAGCGAATCATGCGCGTTGTAGGCGTGTCACTCGGATCTCCGTCGGACAACCATGTGCGACTCGACTTGATCGAGGACGTGTTCTACGTGCATCGAAGCATCGTTCACACCGGCGGCGTCACGCCGTTCCCGACGCCACCGATCCTCGATCCGGACGCTTAATAGTCAGCGCGCAGCCGTGAGCAACGGAGCCTGCGCACGGCACTCGGTAGCCCATGTGTGACCGTTGCCCGCGGACGCGAGGTACACGATCGCGGCGACCGCTCCGACGCCTGCCACGGTATACGCGAGCGTGTCGTGCTCGGGCGCCACGTCGGCGTAGATGCGACCACCGGCAGCAGCCGATGCCCCAAGGCCGGCCAGCGCTGCATCCGCTATCCAGAACTTGCTCGAGGTTGAGCAGCTCTGCTCTGCGTGACCCAGCGTCGGAACGCGCGGTTTGTCCTGCAACACAATCGAGCAACCCGACACCAATACCGCAACCACCAGCAAGAGCTTCATAGCGATCGAACGTAAGCGCCCCAAGCCCGCGTGTCCATGGGGTAGCCGCGCCCAATCCCACCCACCGGCTCGGTGTCACCGCAGCCCGTCGGCAATCACGCGCAACTCCGTCTCCGGAACCTCGAGTTGGCGCGCCATCGCCATGAGCAACTCGGTCTGTGCCCACGTGTGCTTCATGCGCTGCTCCGTCTTCACCGCGCTCGCGACAGCCGATCGAATGAAGCCCCACATCAGGAGCGAGTTGAGAACGGCAATGACGATAATCCACACGATCACGGACACATCGAGCATGTCAGTACGGTAGTCCGACGGCGCAGACGGTGTCTACCTGTCGCGAATCGCCCCCGTGGCGACGGACTGGGAGGCTGGAGCCAGTGCCACCATCCGACTCCAAGCGTCCCGGCGTGTTCGAGGACGACGAGCAGCGCGCTCTTCGC
>CAZZDD010000105.1:0-5918 GCA_964652185.1 uncultured Candidatus Peribacteria bacterium
ATCGTCAGCGTCAGAGGAAACGGCAAACCATTGACCATTTGGTTTGCCATCTGAGGACTGACGCCCCAGGTCATCAAAGCCTGGATGGAAGATGCCGCACTCATGCCGCCACTCCTTCACGCTTCTGGACCATGGCCGACAGTTCCGCCATTTGCGCCTTCAGGGCCGCAATGACCGCCTGGTCCTGTTCCCTGGCCTGCTGCATTGCCGCCCACTGCTCCCGGTCGCCGGCACGATCAAGGTAATCCTTGGCCTGCTCGACAAGCTCGCGCCCGCCCATGCCAAGGCGCCCGACCGCCCCGTCCGATACGCCCGCGAGTTGTTCTATCGTGTGGATACGCAGCCCGCGCATGATGTCCACCCGATCAGGATCGTGCGGGAACAACAGCGCGATCGGATAACCGTCCGGAATTTGCGCCCGGCTTTCCTTGTAGGCGTCCCAGTGTCGTGGGAAACGATGCTTGTCCTGTTCCGTGGCCTCTCGGTCCACAGTCCAGATTTTCATTTCCGCCGGTCGGTAAATCTTGACGTAGTCTTTGGCCACGAAGGCCGGCCCACCGCTTTGGATGGCCGCCAGCCCGTTCGGCTCGGATTTCCGATAGAACTCGACGGCCAGGGCCTTGTCCCCCTCGTAGTAGGAGACACGCCCCACGGCGCCGCCGGGTTCCCATTCGATGTCCTGTGCCCTGACGAAATCACTCATGTCAGTCAGCCGCTCCTACGACAGGGTTGGTGAGGATCGCCGGCCCCAGGTTCGCGGCGGCCGTGGCAGTCAGAACCATCCCGTTGACCGCAAAGGTCGTGCCGCCGGTCGCCGTGGCGATCACCCGCCCGCCCGTTGCCGTCGTGTGCAGCGCGGTAAACGCGGCCGACGATGTGGTCGCATTGACCACAGCGGCATACCCAGCGACCTGCATCCAGACATACTGGCCAGCGGTCCCGGTTGCACCGGCCACGCCGAGCATCTGCCCGAGAGCGCCGGTCGCGAGCGTGTTGGTGACGCCCTCGACTTCCCAGATGGTGTTGTCGGTGACAATCAGGACATCACCGGCCGTGCAGGTTGCAGCCGCTTCGAGTTTGCACAAAATCCACTCGGACCCCATGGAGCCGATGATTTTGGTTCCTAGCGCGATCGGCGAACCCGGATATTCCGGGGTTGTCTCCGCATCGATCGTGTAGGCGGTTGTGAAATCAATCCCGCTGGTGGGGAGAGTTCCGAAAAGTGCCATTGGTGCCTCCCCTTACGCTACCAGGATGCCCTGGAGCGAAGAATTGCTGATGGTCATGTTGCCGGCCCACCCGATCAGTTGGACCATGGCGTCCTGATTGACCGACATGCGATCGTCGCCGATCGGCACGCAATCGCGAGCGGAGTGCGGACGATAGTGGATGTATTTGCTGTTCAGCATCCACATGCGGTCTGCCGGCGCGCCACCGACTGCGCCAGCGCCGGCAGCCCCGAACGTGTTCCCGTCTCCGGTCGTGCCCTGAAACCCGCCGTCAAGCACCACGTCCATCCGCTTGCCGGCCCCCATGTAAGAGACGAACGGAAACTCTGACTTGGTCAGGGGCGATGTACTGTCCTGGATGCGCTGGATCGCTTCGAGCGACGCCACGAACATCGAATACCAGGTCCCGCCGGTGATCGCGAGATCGGGTCCGTCCGGACCACGCATGAGTTGCACCGCCAAGCGGTTCATGTAATCGCGGATGTTCGCCGCACTCACAGTCGCGCCACCATCCGCTACGCCCTGGAACCGCTTGTTTTGCCAGAAGGTCCAGGTCGCACGATCGATGCCGCCGACCACACCGGAAGTCGGGGACGCCGACACCAGGGACGCCAATCCGCCGATTTGCCCGGTCTGGCTGCCGTCGGAATACATATCGTAGGCAATGCCGTTCGCGAGCGTCTCGTCCGCGTTCTGAATGCGGCTTTCCAGCAGGTCAATCACCTGCTCTTCGCCGGCGTTCTGCAACTGCTCCAGACCCGAAATCGAGATAGCAACTGCCATCTGACGGATCGGGAACTCTGCCGCAGTCATCGTGTCAGACGGGGCGATGTTCAGCAGTTCATACCCGCTGTAACGCGTGTATGTGCGGTTGTTCGCGTAATTCAGTTCCTGGACAATCGTGCGACCGCCTGAGAACTTTTTGATGAACCGCTTCTGCTTCATGTACATGAGCAGGGCGTTGTTACGGGTTACGTTGTCGGCAAGTTCACCCGTGCGGTTACGCAGGGTGGTGGTGACGATCTCCGTCAGATTCGGCGATGCCATTTTTCAGGGCTCCAAGCATGGGGTTATCCCTGCTCGCGCATGGCCGCCCGGATCGTATCCCTCAACGTCATTCCAGCAGTGGACATCGAGTGACCATTGACGCCGCTCCCGGCGCTGTCACGCAGTCCTACCGACGCCGCACGGGCCGCCTTGGCTCGCTCGGTCTCGGCCTTCCGACGTTCCGCTTCACGCGCCGCCGTCTCCGCTTTCAGCCGGTCAGCCCGGAGCTTCGGATCAGCCCAAATGGCCGCATCGTAAGCATCCTGTAGCGTGAGCGAAGGATCGGCCATCATCAGATGGCCCATTTTCACCCGAACGGCGTCAAAGTGGACGTTCCGGCTATCAGCACGGAACGCCTCGATTTGTGCGGCGGTCTGCGCCTCGGATCGGCGCTTTTCGTCGGCTTCGCGTGCCTGCTGCTGCGCCAGTATTTGGTCAACGCGCGGGTCGCGGAATTGCTGGGGTTGGGGATCGACCTGGGCTCCATTCGGGACCAGGGTGCGGAGGTCGAAACCGAACGTCTGTGCCAGCGCGGGCAGCGCACGGGCCGGGTCCTGGCGAATGGCGTGTTCCCACTCCAGCAGCCGTTGAAAGGCTGTCGGTGCATCCACGCCCAATTCACGAAGACGGGCATCATACGGTGCGGCGGCTTGACGAAAGCGTTCGACCTCCTGTGTGTGTTGAACTCGTTCTTCCAATGCGGCCATCAGGTCCCGCTCCCGCACGGCAACGCGTTCGCGCGCCTCGGGAGTAAGAGCCGACCAGTCGCTTTCCGACCACGACGACGGACGTTCTACGGCCTCTGTCGCGGTCGGTTCTTCTGCTGGGGCAGCGGATTCTTCCGCCTGCACTTCGGGCTCAAGCGGCGGGCCGCCATTGTGGCCAGCCGCGAACCTTCCCCTGTCGTCTCGTTGCGGCGCGTCGCGTCCCACGCTGTCCGCGTAGGCACGCTGGATAACTGACCGAAGATCATCGCCGCCACGCTGTTCGGTATTTTCGACCGGCGCAGTATCGGCGGAAGTTTCAACCGGGGCAGAGGTGTCCAGGGTTTCGCTCATAGCATCTTCACCCCAGCATCCGCGAAATCACCCGCGTTGATCTGATCCACCGGCGGCGGTTTATAACCCTGCTTGAGCATCTGGATGCTTTCGGCAATATCGGCCTTCGTCACAGCCGGCCGATGGGATCGGACAGGCATCTCAGTAGGAGCATCGGTGCCCATCTCGGTGTAGCCGTGTTCCTTGTTCAGCCTGCGCCACGTGGATTTGCTGTCAGTCGCTTGTCCGGTCGCAGGATGGACGCCTACGCTCATGGTGTCGCGATGGATCGACGGAAACAGAGCCGGTCCCGGCGTCCGCTTCTCGACCCTGCACCACCCGCCATCGTGCCAGACATATTTGGCCATGCGTTAGATATACTCCGGAATGGTTAGGGGTGCAAACGTCATTCTGCCTCCGCCCCTTCTCGCGCCTCGGCCGCTTCCCGTTGCACATCGAGAGCAGCCCAATCTAGGTTGATCTTCTCCCAATCGATCGCTTCCTGATGCGCCGCCTCGGCCCTCTTCAGGTCCGCGGCGTCAATCGCCAAGGCATGATCCGTCGCGTCTTGGGCGTTCTGCGCTTCCGCCTGCTGCTGGTCGGCGCGCATCCGGAGTTGCATCATCTGCATCTCCAGTTGCTTGATCTGCAACTGCGCCTGCGCAATGGCCAAATCGGACTGCGCTTTCTGTTGGGCCATGGCCATATCAGCCTGGGTCTTCTGCATCTCGGCCTGCGCGCGCATGGCGTCCTGTTGCTGCTTGGCCTGTATCTCGGCCTGCTTCATCGCCAACTCACCATCGGCCCGCTTGGCGTCAGCCTGCGCCTTGACCATCTCCGGCGTCGGTTGCGGACCAGCCTGCGCCTTCGCGTCTAGGAATTTCTGCATCTTCTGGATGGTGTCTTCCAGCATCGTTTCCAGTTCCAACCCGATCGGGAACCCACGCACGCCAAACATCAGCATCTTGCCCAGCGCCGGCGCCAGGACGGGCGCCAACTCGGGCGGAATTGCAATGGCCTGCTGGATGTAGCCCCCAACCGCCTCCAAGAACTGAACCCGCGCGACCTTTTCCTCGTTTTCGTCGATGGCGATCGTGCTTTTGTCCTCGACATCGATCCGAAACCCGCGCAACCGGTCGTTCCGTAGCAACAAAACCGCGTCTATGAACAGCGGCGCACCCTTCAACTGCGCCACGCCCTGGAACTCGCGGACGACCTCCGGTGGCACCTGCTGCGCCGGCTGAACCTGCGCCCCACCTGGCACCCCGCCGACGCCCATACCAGGTTCTACACCCGCTTGCGGGGCAGGAGCAGGAGGCATCTGTGCAGCCTGATCCGCCGCCATCTCGGACTGGTCCCAATTGGAAGCCCCGGCCATCGTCTCCGGGGTGAAATGCTCCGCGATAAGCTCTCCGGTAATCCGCAGCACGTCGCGAACATACTCGGCCATCGCCAACTGCCGATCGGACAGCCTCAAGGTGGCATACCGCCCCTTGGTCCTAATCTCAGTGGCCGTCTTGTCCCCGGACGCAGTCTCCGCGCCTCGGATCACGTCCGAGATGCCAGTGATCTCATACAGGTCGGATTTCACCTGCGCGCGCGCCTCAATCAGCGTCTGTAATGTCTGTGCCATCTCAAGCATCGGCATCAATTCGACCGCTTTAGCCACGCCGCCGCGTTGCGCCAAAGCAGCGAAGTCCACCACCGGGATCAGATCGTTGTCCCCGGCCTCCTGAAACAGCCGCTTGATCTCGGGATATTTCGCGTCATACACGCCTGACGCACGAATGGCCTTGGTCAGCCCACGAATACGCCCCGTCAGTTCATTCAGTTGTTCCGCTTGTGGCGCATATTCCTGATAGTCCGGGACAGGGACCAGATTGCTGTCCGACATCGTTGCATAAAGCGGCCGTGGGGTCGGGAAAAAGTCCCGCAGGCGAAGAGGATCATCGCGCGTATCCAGAATTTCGTCATATCCGTCCGCCAGCCAATGGACCTTACGAGCCCGCTTGTCCCAAATCTCATAGACCACCGCCCGCGCCAGCACGTCATGCGCGTCAAGGTCGTGTCCGCGCCGAGGGATGCTGTCATCCCGCTTCAACGGCACGTTGTTGAACTTCCGCCCAAACCGCTTGACACCATCCTCACGCGTCAACCGCACCCGCCGCGCAACCCACGTCACGCTTTCCCAATTCGGGCTCGACGAATGCAGAAAGTCGTCCCGCCGAACGAAGTCCCACTCAACCGCCTCTTGCTCAACCCGCTCACCGGCTTCCTCGCTGTCGTCCGTGATCTGCGGTTGCGTGCCGATTTCAGCCTCATACCGCACCCACAGCACGCCGCGGCCATACATCAGATAGTCGTCGCGGACCTGTTTTAGCTTCCGATCGAGCTTATACGCCTCGATTTCGTGCTGGATGCACCGGCGCAATATCATCGATGCCGCCCGGCCGATCGGGTCAGCGTCGCCGAACGTGCGCGCCACAACCGGGATCGGCGGGCGGCTGTAGATTGCCGGCTTCAGCGTCTCGACGTTGCTCCAAAACACCGCGAATTGCTGCCGCTGCGGCAACCGCTGTTTCTTGTCATTCCGGTAGACGCGTTC
>CAZZDD010000106.1:0-1660 GCA_964652185.1 uncultured Candidatus Peribacteria bacterium
TTCGGGATCGGAGAGCAATGATCGGCACACGGCGAAAGCCACCCTCCCCCTGCAAGGGTGGGCGGTTTCCGCATGTTCGTATGTATGTTGGTGTTGTCGGATGCGAGAGAGGGGCCCTTATTGGCCTGTAGCGAGTTTCGTCACCTCCTCCGTCGTCATCGTCGGGAAGACGACGATCCCCGGTAACCTCAAGAGATCGCTGCGCGTGAACGTCCTCGCTGAGCCTTCGCTGAGGCCCAAGAGGTACCCCGCCTCGCTCGCCAGCATCGCGATGCGGTCGTTGACGCCTCCCTGCGGGAACGCCACGGCCATCACCTGCGTCTGTCCGCGGTCTTCGAGGAGCTTCCTGCTCTGCTGCAGTTCCAACGTCGCCTGCGCGTTCGTAAGGGCGCGGAAGTCGTCGCCCATGTGGCCAGCCGACTGCACGTCGAAGCCGTTGGCGCGGAGCGTCAAGAGTTGCTTCTCCGTAATACCCGTCATACCGAGCAGCGACGTCTCGATGAAGAGTGTCGCGTCAATGCCCGCCGCGTTCAGCGTGTCGGACGCTGCCTGAAGATTGTCGACCGTGATGCCCGACACCGCGATCACCGCGGACTTGGGGTTGAGGCGCACGTCGCGGCTCTCCTGCTGCGTAAGCAGATCAGCGAACTGCCGAAGCGTCATGAACGTATAGCCCTGGTCGCGCAGCGCCTTCACGTGGTTCGGCAACGCCTGCAACAGCGCCGTGCCGTCCCGATCAAGCTTATAATGGAGAATCGGCAATTCGAACGTGTTCTGACGCACCTGGAACGACGGCAGAAACGGCGCCAAATAGCCCTCGGAGACGTACCCCGTCTTACCGTCGAACGGCACCGCCGCCCACCCGTTCTGGATGGAGATCGGCTTCACGAGGCGCTGGCCCGGGATCTCCCCGATCTTCGGGCTGCTCTGGTCCGGCGACTGACGGACGTTCACGAACGCGAAGTTCACGTAGTACTGCCCTTCGAACTGTTTCTTCTCGGCGGCCAAGCGATCGTCGCTCGTCACGCGGGCGAGGTACTGCAATGCGATGAACCCTTTCCTCCCGTCGGCCAGCTGCACCTCCGCCCACGACGCGTCGGGGAACGAGATCACCGAGACCATCGCGCCGCGCTCAAGCCGTTGCACGAGCGGCGACTGACTGCTTTGGGATTCACGCACGTTCACGAATTCATTCGTCACGCGGTACTGGTTCGCGTCGGTCTGCGATCCCGCACGAATGGCGTTGTACTGCGGAACCTTCGTGAGATCGAGGACGATCTCCGGCATCGCCGCACCGCTCCCCGACGGCAACGGCAGCAAGTACGGAACATCCGATCCCGACGTGGTCACGACTCCAGAACCGGACACCGTGATGTCATCGGCGATCTCCGTGAAGTCCGCCATGTCGTCTTCGGTGAACGTGAATTCTTCTTCACCCGGAGCAGCGCCGCCGCACCCCACGAAGAGGATGCCGAACGATGCGACGAGCAGGAACCAGGTCAGGGGTGCCGCGGCGGTGTAGTGCCGGGAGCGGCGTGAACGGAACGGAGCCATGGGACTGGGGGAGAAAAAAGAATTACATCCGCTCCGGGACCCGGAGCGTGAGGAGGGTGGCGCCGGCCTTGAGGACGGCGGCGGTGAGGGATGTGAGGCGGAGCCG
>CAZZDD010000106.1:1760-5866 GCA_964652185.1 uncultured Candidatus Peribacteria bacterium
TCGCCGCGTTCTTTGATGATTTCCGTCGCACGATCGACGGCTTCGTCCAATACGTGTTCCAGCTTCAGAATGTTTCCCTTCCGGGTGCTCATGCTCTTGTCGGCGAAACGCATCCGACCGAACAAGACGTTTTCGAACTTCGGCAATTCCCATCCCAGTCTCGTGCACGTTTCGATCAACTGTTCGAAGTGCAGCTTCTGCGCAATATCGGTAGGAATGAGGATTTCCTGCGGATGGTACGTATCGATGCGATAGCGCATTTGTGCCAGGTCGCGCGTCGAATAGAGCGTCGCACCGTCGCCTTTCACGATCAGATACGGCGGCATGTTCTTCTCCTCCGGGAACTCGACGATGAGAGAACCTTCCTTCCCCTCCACGAACACACCCTTCTTCTTTCCCTCTGCGAGTACCGGTTCCATTTTGTCTTCGTAGAAGCTTTCGCCGAGTTCGAGATCATACGACACCTGCAAACGCTTGAAGATGTCGCCGAGCGATGCCTTCGTCACGGACACGACGTCCAACCAGAACGTTCGAAGAGCGGCATCACCCTTTTCGAGCTTCTGAAATGCATCGCGGCCTTTCTCTTCCAACGATTCGTCGTGCTTCAATTCATCATGGAATTTCACGTACAGCGCCAACAATTCGTCGAGTGTATGTTCCTTCACCGGCTTCTTGCCGCCCCATAATTCGTACGCCACCGCCAATTTTCCGAACTGCGTTCCCCAGTCCCCGATGTAGTTCCACGCGATCACCGGATAGCCCGCGTGACGATAGAGATTCGTGAGGGATTGTCCGATGGTCGTCGCCAAGATGTGATGGATGCCAAGAGGCTTCGCAATGTTCGGATCGGCTCCTTCAATGATGACAGGAGCATCCCCTTTCCTGCCTTTCTTCGGCTCGATCGCCTTCTCAACACCCGCGACCTCCGCGAGGAACGCCGACGGCTTGAGCCAGAGATTCACGTACCCGGCGCCCGCGACCTCCGCCTTCTCCACATCTTCGTGCGATTGCAGCGCGGCGGCCAATTTCTCCGCGATATCGCGCGGCGATTTGTTGACCTTCTTGGCAAGCCGCAGCGCGATGGACGTCGCAATGTCACCATGATCCGCGTTCTGCGGAGGGCTCCATTCTACGACCACACCATCGTTCACACCCTCTGTCTGGAGGTGCTTTTCGGCCGCGGATGTGAGGGAAGAAAACATCAGATATGAACAAAATTCCTACTCGGCGATTGCGTGAAGAATAGCAGCGAAAATCGACCTATCTAGTTGTAGACATTATTTGATCTTGCTCACAGGATTGTCTCATGTTTTGAACACAATAATGGCGCAGATTGGAGGGTGGTCACTTTTCGTACTCATGAGCACTCCAGGTGTTCATTGTCAAAATACCCACATTTGTGGTATAATACTTTGATGCGACAGCTCCCGCTTCGCCTATCGGCACTCTCGATGCTCTGCCTCACGGCGTGCTTCGGTGGTGCACCCGCGACGCCGTCGATGATCTCGATGTCGGCGCGCAACGGCGCACGCTGGTCACAGGAACTGCTCGAAACAGGCGCCGTGAAACCACTCCCTCCCCTGCGCCCCAGCGCGATGCTCGGCCCGTACGTGGCGGCGTTCCTCTCGGTACCCTTCGCCGAAACATCGCACGCGGCAGTGAGCGGCGTTCTTTCCGGCACGGCCATCCTCTTCGACGAAGGCGGCGTCGCCGATGAATCCTACGCGCTGCTCGAAGAGCTGGGACTGACGCTGCAGGTGGACCTCGACGATTACCTCAACCGGGCGCTCGATCGCCAGATGGCGCTGGATACATATGTGGAGAGCCTCACCGACGTCGCGACGCGCGCGCAGGCGCACCGGACCGACGTATTAGAACAACGCCAAGACGACGTCGACACGGAGGTGCGCGAACTACGGAAACAATCTTCTCTCGTGCAGCGCAATTTGAACGACTCGCTGCGCGCGAAAGACTACGCCTCCGCCAGCAGCCACCAGGCCGACCTCAGCGAGGTGCAGGGCGAGCTCGCCGTCGCGACCTCCACGCAGAAAGAAGTCCGCAACATCACCAATCTATTTGAAGATTCCCTCGAACTCGCAGCCGAACGCGTGCAGGCGATCGACGCCAACCGCGAAGCGCTCCTCGCGGGCGTGTCCGTGACCGATATTCCGGGCGCCGACGACCTCGGCGTGATCATGGACCCGGAACGCGGCCGACGCAGGGCCGACCCGGAAGACGTCTTCGGACCGGTACAGCCCGCAGAATAAACAATTCTCACTGGTTTAGCGCACCTCCACGCATTGCGAAAATGGGCGTTTTCCGCTATACTTAGTAGAAATCTCAAACACACACATCTTGGCTCCCGCCACCGCCACCAAAGGCCTCCACCACCCCCTTCTCGACGCGATCGACGAGCTGCTCGGCATCAACCGGCAAATCATCGCATCAGGCGTGGGCGAAGGAGACGACCTGACGAACGAAGACCGCGAACTCATCAAGCACTACGAAGAAGGTTTGCAGAAGGTGCTCGACATCATCGCGCCGGCCGGCGTGCAGATCCGCACGAAAGACATCATCATCAACGACCAGTACGCCCGCACGCTCTACGTCTACAACTGGCCCAACTACATCTACCCGAACTGGCTGGCGCAGACGATCAACCTCGACGCGACGATGGACATTTCGCAGTTCATCTACCCCTCGAGCAACAAAGCGATCATGAAAATGCTCAAGAAGAAGGTGGCCGAACTTCGCAGCTCGATCCGCATGCTCGAACAGCGCGGCATCGTCCGCGATCCGACCTTGGAAGCCGCCCTCCAAGACGCCGAAGAACTGCGCGATCTCTTGGCCCGCGGCCAGGAGAAGCTGTTCCAGTTCGGCATGTACATCACGATCTACGCCGAAGACGAAGAGCGTTTGAAGAAGGTCCAGACGGACATCGAATCGCTCCTCGGCGGCAAGCTCGTGCTCACGAAGCCCTGCTACTTCCAAATGGAGCACGGCTGGAACTCGACGATGCCGCTGTGCCTCGACGAGGTCGAGATCAATCGCAACATGAACACGTCGCCGCTGGCATCGAGCTTCCCGTTCTCGAGCTCCGACCTCACGTCGGACCACGGCGTCTTGTACGGCATCAACCGCCACAACGAATCGCTCGTGATCTTCGACCGTTTCGACCTGCCGAACGCCAACTGCAACCTGTTCGCCACGTCCGGCGCGGGTAAGTCGTTCACCGCCAAACTCGAGATCTTGCGCTACCTCATGCTCGGCACCGAGGTCATGGTCATCGACCCGGAAAACGAATACACGAACCTCTGCGAAGCCGTGGGCGGATCGTTCATCCCCCTCTCGATCCAGAGCAAGTTCCGCATCAACCCGTTCGACCTGCCGAAAGCCATCCGCGGCGAAGACGCAGGCCCGGGCGAGATCCTCCGCGCGTCTGCGATCAACCTGCACGGCCTCTTGCGCCTCATGCTCGGCCCCATCACCCCGGGTGAAGACGGCGTGCTCGACAAGGCGATCATGGACACCTACGCCCTCAAGGGCATCACGGTGAACACGCCCGATCCGGGTTCGGTCGAAGTGCCGACGCTCCACGACCTCGTGGACGTGCTCATGACGACCGAAGGCGGCGAAAACATGGGCCTCGTGCTCCAGAAGTACACGACGGGCAGCTTCGCCGGCCTCTTCGACCAGCGCACGAACGTCGAGCTCGATAACCAGATGATCATCTTCCAGATCCGCGACCTGGAAGAGCAGCTCCGCCCGATCGCGATCTACATCGTGCTCAACTTCATCTGGAACCGCATCCGCGCGGAGCTGAAGAAGCGCATCCTCGTGATCGACGAAGCGTGGAACCTCATGCAGTACGAAGACTCGGCCCGGTTCCTCTACGGCATCGTGAAGCGCGCCCGCAAGTACTGGCTCGGCGTCACCACCATCACGCAGGACATCGACGACTTCGTCGAATCGCCCTTCGGCAAACCGATCATCACGAACTCCAGTTTGCAGATCCTCCTCAAGCAATCCCCCGCCACGGTCGACGCGCTGCAGAAGCTCTTCTACCTGACGGACGGCGAGAAGTACCTGCTCCTCAACTGCGGCGT
>CAZZDD010000107.1:0-5805 GCA_964652185.1 uncultured Candidatus Peribacteria bacterium
GCGGCCGGAGCGCCGCCCAAAGACGGAGCGAAGCGAAAGCCAGTGGGCCTACGCGATGACATGTTCCTGCTACTCGGCGACTTCTACGTGACGTTGCCGGAGGGGTCAAAACACAGTGACGTAGCCCTGATAGCTGTTGACGGCAATGTTCCGTGGGTAGAATGGCACGAGACACCCGGCGGGATTGTTGGTACAGTGGCGACTAGAAAGGCAGGTGCGTGATGTCCTACCATGTCGGCCAGGTCGAATTCGATGAGAACGGCAAAGGTCGCATCGCGGATTTAAAAGAATCACACGACGGCATTTACGTGTCATGTGCAGCGCCGCCGGAGCCGCCTTATTACACGCTGACTGTCGACGCTGACGTTCGCGCGATAATGATTTACGGCATGACTGTTCCGCGCGCCAGCTACGACTCCGCCGCTAACAGGTCGACGTTCCTGATTAGCAAGGAGATGGCAACAGAGCATGGGTTCACGGATTGCCTGCCTGCAACCGACTTCACGCTGCTGCAATGAAAACCTTGACAACACGCCCCGTTGAATTGCAGCTTCGGCAGGTTAGAATACAGATGCTAAAAACACTCACACTAGAGCCTCGGTCGTCTTGTACGTCCGGGGCTCTGTGTGTTTGGGGTGCACAGATATTCAGTCCCAGATGGTACTATACCTTGTTGTGACGTGAGTGTTTTTAGCCATTCTCTCTTGTCACGCTGACAGCGGCAGCACGGTGTTCGTGCTGCAATGAACGGCAACCGATCGTGCGCCCGGAGTGGCGTTACGTTGTCGCCGTGGGCACTAGGATTCCGGATCGGCCGTGCCCGCGATCCGCAACCGCAGGGAGGTGGATGGTGTGGATGCACACGAAAACCGCATAGATGGTGAGAGCGGCGACCCTTGCCGGGGTCGCCAGCTCTCGCATTCCGTGGGACCAAGTCATCAGCTTGGCCCGTCACAATCACATCACCTTTTCGATGCCAGGGCTTACGCCTGGCGGCGAGAGCATAAAGGAATCGACCGTCAGGCGTCAAGCTCTCGGCAGCAACTATTATGACTGCCAAAAAAGGAAGGCGCAAGGGGGGCGACCCCTGGCAGCGCCAGGGCCGATCACCGGCTCAACGTAGGGATACGCGCGACCGAAGACCTTTGAGGAAACCACTCAGAAGATAAACCCGGTCGCAAGACAACTCGGTAGTCCGCGAGCCCGTCACGGGTGTGAAGCCCGTGACGGGCTCAACTTTCCTGCACACGATCTTTAAGACACTACCCCTGCGCTGAAAACCTTGACAACGCCACCCCAATAGGGTTGAATTATGGTGCCGGTGTGATTTAGCCCTCAGCTTCCCCGGCTGCCACATGGCCAACCCGAGGCCTCATTCGGGCAAAACAGCGATTTACAACTTGACGCCCCGAAAGGGCACCAGCAACCAAAACGCTGCGAATGGTCTTAGAGCCGAAAGCTCAGACCGTCCGCGGCGTTTTTTCGTTTTCATACCGCACCGTGATGTGAGTATCTCATGGTGGAGCCCTTCGCAATCCAGGACATGGCTCGCGAGAGCGTCCACCTGATGGAAAAGCGGTTGATGGCCGAGCCGGCCTTTAACACGCATCGGTTTTGTGACCTAGCAATTCTGCGGAACGCGATTGAGGACGAACGGTTCCGGGCGTTGCTGCAATGGAAAATCGAGGAGTTCCAGACATGCGGTTCGTGATTGCTTGCGTTTTGTTTCTCTGTGCTTCGGCAGCCTACGCGGTTCAAGACCCGGCTCCGAAGTGTGCGACCTGCGTTAAGTGTCAGTGCGCGAGCGGTGCGTGCCCGGTGGCATGTCGTCCGCAGCCGAAGGTGGTTGACACGCGCGCGAGGTGGCCGTGGCAAGGTCCGTTTCGGTGGACGGGTGCGGGCTTTCGGTGGGCGACGGGAATCAAGCCAAGGTTTCAGGCGAAGTGATGAAAGCTCTTTTGCTTATCGGATTTCTGTTGCTGGCTGGCTGTGAGAACGCTCGCGTACCCGGCGAGCCGGTTCCGTGCAAGTGCCCGAAGTGCGAGGCGAATCGTTGAAGCCCCTTGCCGCCATCATCGCGTTTGCTATCGGCTGCCTCGCCTTCGTTAGCGCCACCCCAAAGCGGTACGAAGTCGGCAAGTGGTCCGACGAGGGAACAATGTACGTCGGCGTCTACTTCGAAAAGGACATCGCCAAGGTTGGATCTTACCGGGCTGTTGCCAGCGTAGCGAGGTCTGGTTGGCGCGTTGAGTACGTGAGTCATTACATGGACGCCGACCGGCGCAAGGAGTCGGGCGGATACTCACAGGACTCCATCTACACCACGAACGAAGTGCAGTTCGGTGGATTCTATCCCGAGCACACCGGCAAACACTACTTCACCGTCGAGTGCGAGCGCGTTTGGGGTGATGCGAAATTAACGCCCGAGGACGTGATGTTCGAAATCGGGGAGGTCGAATGAAGGTCGTCCTCACCATCCTTGCGTTCTATCTCGGCTGCCTCGCCGCTGTGGCGATGGGGGGCGAACCTACCGCCGAGATGACGCAAGCGTGCGTGCGGATCCACTGCGGCGGTTCGGCCGGATCCGGCTGCCTGGTAGGCAAGGATTCCCAGACCGGCCTCATTGTCACCTGCAACCATCTGTTTGACGGCGAAAACGCACAGCCGATAGTCACGTTCCCAAATGGGCAGCAGTTTCAGGGCGTACTGGTGGCTGCGGATCCAATCAATGACCTTGCGGCCATCGCCATTGCCGCACCTTCTGCGGATCCAGTACCGCTTGCGAACTACCGCCCCGAAAAGGGCGAACGCATTTATTCGGCTGGCTTCGGATCCACGGAAACGAACCGACTTGCCATTAACGCTGGTGTGGTTGAGTTCTATGCCGACCGAGGCGACAACACGTTCCCGGGAATCCATATCAGCGGATCCGTGAGGCCCGGCGATTCTGGCGGCCCCATGTTCAATGACCGTGGTGAAGTCGCAGCCGTACTGTGGGGTGGGGCAGAGGGCGACGGGGTAGTCGGAACTGGATCCGCTCGCATGTCCGCTGTTCTAGCGCAATGCCCACCCGGCCGCGTTTGTCAGCCTTACCGGATCCAGCAGCCCTACCAGCCGGTTGTCCGCCCCGCGCAACCTCTCTCGCCACTCCCTGCGAAGCCAGACGCCAAGCCGTGCAACTGCGACAACGCAGCGCTCATCGCACGCATCGCAAAGCTGGAAGCGGAGATTGTCCGACTCGCTGGCTTGGCAGTACCAGGACAACCAGGCCCAACCGGACAGAAGGGCGACAAGGGCGACAAGGGAGAGCCCGGTGCGCCAGCCACAGTAGACATCGCAGCAATCGTGGCGGAAGTCGCCAAGCAAACCAAACCATGTGAGTGTAACAGCCAGGACGACGCGGCCACGCGGCCCGGTCAGCCTGTCTATTTCGACATCAAGCCGCGTAAGAGGTAGTGACCATGGCCGATCCGAATGTCAACGGGTACGACCCGTATGGCCCGAATGCGAATGCCGACGAAACCCGGCAGGCGCAGCACAGCAACGCGAACGACACCCCGACCGACGTGAATGTGAACGCCGTCGTGGCTCGTGAGCAGTCTGCGACCTTGACCCTGATGGGCAAGAACTTTGAAGCGAATGCGGACCGCCGCAACAAGATCGCCGACATCCTGATGAACAAGATGAACAACGGCGCTTAAACCCGAAAGGTCACGCGATGATTACGATCCCTGATCGCATCGGTGACGCAATTTCCGCCATGGAACGGGGCGAGCAAGTTGACTGGCGCAAGCTGGCCGACTTGCAAGCCCTGGACCTAGTGCAAGCGGGCCGGAAGTTCGTCGAGGAAGCAATCGCACGCGACGAGGCGGCGACGGAAGCGATGGAAAGAGCGGGGGAATCGCCATGAGTACAGGACCAATAGACACCTCCGCAGATGTGCCAAAAGACGTGAACGGACGCAGCATTTGGCCCAACTGGGCGAACCAGCAGGAGTGGCAGAACAAGCTGCACGAGCAAGCCGTGCGCAAGGCCCTGGATATACCGAGCGATGACATGCAAATCGTTCAGAACAAAACGGGCATTAGTACGGCGGGCGCTGTTGGGATTGCGGCGGCAGCGGGTATTCCATCGGCGCTGACTGCCGGGGCATTGGCCCTTTCGCTGATGGGTGACGGTAAAGAGGCAGTGCCGCCACCGCCACCGCCTACAACGTCCGTCTCTGACAGCGAATACGACGTGAGGTTCTACGATGCCAACGGAAACTTGATTCCGGTCGAGCATATCAGCCAGTTGCAGGGAGCCAAGCAATGACGCTGGAAGCTGTTGAAGCGGCGGTTGCAAAATGCCGTGCAACGATGACCAAGTGCGATGAATGCCGCGCTGCATTGGATGCTGCGAAAGTGGCGCTTGATGCTGCGGCTGCGGAGTGGACCGCGAGCAAGGAAGCTTTGGTAAAAGCCGCGAACGAACTGTAACAAACCTCCTACGCCCCTGCGTCGTTTCTCTGAGGGGGGTGGCGGCGCAGGGGACACGTCAAAGGCTGAACATGGATGTCCGACAAGATCGCACCATTCCTGAGAGAGCTAGGGGAGGTTGCCGACGAGTTTCGGTGGGTGGTGTGCCGTAAGACGGGACGAATCATCGGCTGGTTGCCGGGCTACGACGACCCATTCACACCAATCCAAGCGGTGCAGTGGTTCAGTGAGCCGGTGAAGAAGAAGCGACACAGGATCTCGGATGACTTTGAAGCGGCGAGAGCGATTGGGCTGGAGAGCATCGCGCATGCGTTAGTCGAGTGCTGCAACTACAAGTGCGATAAGAAGTGGCGTAAGGCGGTTCTGATTGAGATTGGGCAGGACTGGAGGTTGTGACGTGGTTAGCGTTGGGATAGAGCTAGTTCCGGGAACGGATGAGCACTTCGCCAAATTGATGGCGGAGCTATCGACGTTCGGCGACCCGGAATCACAGCACGGACTTGCCGATGACCTGCTCTGCAAAATACTGGAGAAGCTTGGCTTCAGCAAAACCGTCGCCGAGTTCCACAAGCTGGAGAAGTGGTATTCATGAAATACCTCATCGCCACCATTGCCGCGATCGTGCTGCTGACGTGCATCGTCAAGGCGTGCTACAGCGCCGAAGCCCGCAGCATCGTCGTACTGGATGGCGACACCGTACGCGCGGACATTCACCTTGGCTTTGACGTGGTACTCAGGGAGCAAACCATCCGCTTGTTTGGCTTTGACGCCTGGGAAGTCTCGCGCCGCAGACGCACGGTGCAGGTCGATGAAGCGGAGATGGCCAAGGGCGAAAAGGCGAAAGCGGCATTGGCCAAGCTGGTTCACGAAGCGAAGCGGGTCGAGGTGGTCGAGAGCGGCGAGCGCGATCCATTCGGACGCCGTAGCTGCTCCGTGTACGTCGACGGCAAATCACTTGCGGACATCATGCGGCGAAACGGCCACGAAAGGAAATAGCCATGGGCAAGTTTTACAACGGCTCACTGCCGTTCGAGTGGAGCTTGGACGACACCTGGACGATTGCCAAGGGCGCAGGCCTAGCCGCTGCGGGTGCCGTTGCGGTGTATCTCGGCAACCTGGAATTCGAGATGAGCACGATGCAGGGCGTGATTACAGCGGCGGTTGTGTCGGTGGCGGCGAACGCCTTGCGTAAGTGGATGAGCAACACGACGAACTACACGAACAAGTAGCGCCCGTGCCTCCCCCGGTCTGGCGGCTCGTGGCAAGGTTCAAACACCAAACGCTAGAGACGTTCGACACGACAACCGCCAGCCGGGCTTTTGAAACA
>CAZZDD010000108.1:0-3484 GCA_964652185.1 uncultured Candidatus Peribacteria bacterium
TACATCGTGGTCTTCCTCAACAAGTGCGACATGGTGAAGGATCCGGAGTTGATCGACCTCGTTGAATCCGAAGTCCGCGAACTCCTCACGAAGTACAACTTCCCCGGCGACGCCACGCCGATCATCCGCGGCTCCGCCCTTAAGGCGGTCGAAGGAGACGCCGACGCCATCGCCAAGCTCAAGGAGCTTCTCGACACGCTCGACTCCTACATCCCGGACCCGGTCCGCGCCCTCGACAAGCCGTTCCTCATGTCCGTCGAAGACGTGTTCTCCATCAAGGGACGCGGCACGGTGGCCACGGGCCGCATCGAGCAGGGCATCATCAAGGTGAACGAAGAAGTCGAAATCGTCGGTATCACGGAAACGAAGAAGACGGTGTGTACGGGCGTGGAAATGTTCCACAAGCTCCTCGACGAAGGCCAGGCCGGTGACAACGTCGGTCTCCTCCTCCGCGGTATCGAGCGCGAGGACATCCAGCGCGGCCAGGTCTTGGCCAAGCCGGGTTCCATCAAGCCGCACACGGGCTTCGAGTCCGAAGTCTACGTCCTCACGAAGGAGGAAGGCGGCCGCCACACGCCGTTCTTCAAGGGATATAAGCCCCAGTTCTACGTCCGCACGACGGACGTGACGGGCGCCGTGACCCTCCCGGACAACGTGGAGATGGTCATGCCGGGCGATAACGTGAAATTCACGGTCGAGCTCGTGGCTCCGGTCGCTCTCGAAGAGGGCACGCGCTTCGCTATCCGCGAAGGCGGCCGCACGGTCGGCTCCGGCGTCGTCACGAAGATCATCAAGTAATTCATCGGCCAAGGGGGCCCCGAAAGGGGCTCCCTGAAGCCAAAAATCACTCCCCCGCTCTTTCTCCCCCCACTTCCCATGGTTACGAAAAAGCCCGCAGCCCCGAAGAAGGAAAAAGCCGCTCCCAAGGCCAAAGCAGCCCCAAAAAAGGCCGCTCCGAAGGCAGCGGAGGCGGAAGTGAAGGAGGCGAAGCAAGCCAAGAAAAAGGATATGGGTGCCGCCGGCATCCGGATCCGTTTGAGCGCGTTTGATCACCGCGTGCTCGACGAAGCCGCCGCGAAGATCATCGATACCGCCGAGCGCTCGGGCGCAGTCGTCCACGGTCCGATCCCCTTGCCGACCAAAATCCGCAAGTTCACGGTGAACAAGTCGACCTTCGTGCACAAGAACGCGCGCGACCAGTACGAGATGCGCATCCACCGCCGTCTGATCGACCTCACGGAGACGACCTTCAAGACGGTCGAGTCGCTCCAGTCCTTGTCGCTGCCCTCGGGCGTCGACATCGAGATCAAGATGAAGTGATTGCAACCATCGAAATCAAACGAATCAGAGGGCTGAGGCCCTCTTTTTCGTACGCGAATCTGGTAGGCTCTACGCATGGAAATCCGCCGCTTCCGACCGGAAGACGTGCCCGCAATCCAAGAATTGGTGGGTGTATTGCAGGAGCACGTCGCGAAGATCGATCCTCATCACAGGCTCCGCCGGCTGAAAGATTTCGACACTGCCCGGCATTTCAAGACCGTCATAGACGATGTGACGAATCGCGAAGGGATGGTGATCGTCGCGGACGACAACGGGGAGATCGCGGGCGTGACGATAGGCGCGGTGATCCACCAGGACGAGGAATACCAGATGGCACATTACCCGGAAAAATTCGGGCAAATTTTCGAGGTGTGCGTCCATGAACGCCACCGGAAACAGAACGTCGGCCAGCGGCTCTTGGCGGCCATGGAAGAGTATTTGAAATCGGTCGGATGCGCGTACGTCAGGCTCGACTGCCTTGAGACGAACGACATCGCCCAGAAGTTTTATACGAAAAACGGCTTCGCGAAGCGGAATATCCAATTTATGAAAAAACTGTAATTTCTCCTACACTCTCCGTATGCAGCGCCACATCCTCCTCACCGTCACGATCGCTTCCGTCGCATTCGCCTCGTTCGTCGGCGGGCTCCACGCCAACTTCCGTTGGTTCACGGACGTTCCGGACGATCACTGGGCGACGAAAGCCATCGGATACGTGGTGGATGAAGGATTGATGATCGGCGTAAGCGAAAATACGTTCGCTCCCGACGAACCGGTCACACGCGCGCAGCTTGCAATGGTGCTCTACCGCCAGCGGAACGACGACACGTACGTCCCGCCGGCACCGGACCCGTACGTACCGCCGACCTACGAACCCGCGACGGCCGACGATGATGCGGTACTTGGCAAATCGACCGCGAAGGTCACGCTGATCGAATTCGGCGATTACCAGTGCCCCTTCTGCGAGCGGCACTTTTCGGGCACGCTCCCACAGATCAAAAAGGACTACATCGACACGGGCAAAGTGAAATTCGTATTCCGTGACTTCCCGCTGTCGTTCCATCAAAACGCCTACATGGCCGCCGAAGCATCGGAATGCGCCGGCGAACAGGATGAGTTTTGGGCGATGCACGACATGCTCTACGGCAAACAGTCCGCCTGGATGAACAAAGCGGATCCGCTCGCGACCTTCGTCGGCTTCGCGGAAGAAATCGGCATCGACGAAGCGGACTTCGAACGCTGCATCGAAAACGAAGACATGGCCGATGAAATCGCCGACGACGCGGACGACGCTTCTGACTCCGGCATCTCGGGTACGCCGGGCTTCTGGATCCTCGGACCGAACGGTCAGTCGCAGCAGATCAGCGGTGCGTATCCGTACGAAACGTTCGCGGACGCGTTCGATTCGATGCTGGATTAATCGTCGATCCCCTCCGCCTCTTCTACTAATTTCGTTTTCAACGACGAAATTAATTCATCTCGAGTCACAACGCGCGTCACGGGCGTTTTGCCATCGGCACGGATGATCTGCGGGATGCGATCGCGGACGAGTTTGGGGTAAGGCATATGTATAGCTTATTCCGTTACGGTCTTAGAAGCAGCCCTACGCGGCTGCGCGGAACACGGTGACACATCCTACACGGCTGCGTGTATTACGTAATCCCATGACCGATCGGATCCACCTCCCACAAACCGCTCGCCGACGACCATGGATAATCGTTCACACGTTTTACGAGACGGGCATGAACGGGATTCAAATGAACGTATCGCAACGCGGCCGATACATTACGCGCGATGCGCACATGAAATCGGCCCTGCCAAAATTGCGGAATACCAACGGCGAAAAACATTCCCGTTTTGTACGAATTCATCACCGTCGTGATCGTTAACGGTGCGACAACGCGCATCAAGAGATGGCAATGATCGGGCATGAACACGAATCCATAGAGATAAAACGGATGCCGCTCGCGAACGCGATACAACAATTCGATCCCCGCACGTGCATGCGTCGAATCCTCGAAAAACGGCGCACGTTTACGCGTGACGATCGTGATGAGGACGGGAAAACCGCTCTGAACGGGGTGAGGTTGAGACATGTGTGGAATGGTCGCATATCATGCATTGGATGTTTTGTATGGGCTGCACCCACGTAGGGGTGCGGCTG
>CAZZDD010000108.1:3584-5724 GCA_964652185.1 uncultured Candidatus Peribacteria bacterium
TTCCACCCCTTCGCCTTGAGTCCCGCTTTCGCCGCGGCCTGCTCGGAACGCTGCTTGCTCATGCCTTTGCCCACCGCGACCTTCTCCTCGCCGATGAACACGGCCGTCGTGAATTCCTTCAAGTGGTCGGGCCCTTCCGCGTCGATCGTCTCGTAATGCGGCGTGATACCGTGTTTCTCCTGCGCCTTCTCTTGGAAGAGGCTCTTCTCGTCGCGGTCCTTGCCCTGCGCAAGGAGTCCCTCAAGGCGGCCGAGGATGAACTGATGGCAGAAGACGGACGCCGCTTCGAACCCGCGGTCGAGGTACAACGCCCCGATGAGCGCTTCGAGCGCGTTGGCCAACGTCGAATCGCGGTCGCGACCGCCGCTCGCTTCTTCGCCGCGGCTGAGGAGCAAATATTCGCCGAGCTTCAATTCGCGTGCCACCACGGCCAAATGCTCGCGCTGCACGAGCGCAGAGCGCCAGTTAGTCAGCTCGCCTTCGGGCTTGTCGCTCAAGTGATAGAGGTATTCGGTCGCGACCAATTCGAGCACCGCGTCGCCGAGGAACTCCATGCGCTCGTTGTGCGCCGCGCGCTTGCTCTCGCGCACCGAACTGCGGTGCGTCAGCGCCTGCACCAGCAAATCCTTATCGCGGAATGCGACTCCGATGGCCTTCTCGAGCATGACGTGTGATGCGCCTGGCATGGATCGATTGTAGCGGAGCGTCAGGCGGGCTTCGACCCGTTCGCAATGGCATTGAGCACGCCGTTCACGAATTTACCGGACTCGTCGGTGCCGAATTCCTTCGCGATGTCGATGGCCTCATTCATCACCACGGCCGGCGGCGCATCTTTCGTAATAAGCAATTCGTACGCGCCGATCTGCAACACGCAACGCGACACGGGATCCATGCGGTCGAGCGTCCAGCCCGGCGCGTGATCTTGGATCGTCTGCTTCAACATGTCTTCGTTCTTCAACACGCCCTCGAGCAACGCCTTCGCGAACGCATCGTCCATCTCGCCGAGCTCCGCATGATTCATCTTCAGTGCCGCCTCGGGATCGACATTGGCGCGGCGCTCGCGCTCGAAGAGCACCTGCATGACTGCGATGCGCGAGAGGTGGCGGCGGCGTGCCATACAATTAGGCTTTGATGCGCGTAATACCCTTCAGCGCCTTCTTGCCCTTGTTCTTGGGGGCGGCGGGAGTGGAATACGGCGACATGGAATTATCGCGCAGGCGCTTCACCTCCGAGCTCGCGTAGTGCGAGTGCTGGAGCCGCGTTGCGCGCTTGGCGCGCTTCTTCTTTGGTACTGGTCGTTTACCCATAAGTGCTGCGCAGGGTACGGTCTACGATTGGCCCTGTAAAGGGCATTTCGGGCTTTATCGACGCTCGCCGGACAGAACGCTCATGAACCGGAGGACGTACAGGAACAGGTTGAAGATATCGAGGTACAGGCTGAGGGCCAGTGTGAAGGGATTGGCCCCAAGCGTACCCATGCGGCGGATTCGCTGAATATCGAACGCGGCAAACAGCGCGAAGACGACGATGCCCGCGCCCGAAATGACCAGCTCAAACCCCGGCGTCCGAAGACCTGGGAAAAAGATCTGAAAAACCGAGAGGAAGAGCAAGCCGATAACACCGTAGAAGAGCGAACTGCCCCAGGCGTTCAACCCGGGCGCCAACCGCGCGAGGGCGGCGGCGGAGAGGCTGATGCCGACCGTGGCGGCCACTGCGTTGAGGAGAATGGCGGGACCGTTCGCGAGGCCGTAGAGCACCGAAAGGATGTACGGCGTGACCGTGATGCCCGACAGGAGCGGGAAGAGAGCGAAGAGAAAGATGTTCAAGGGCGATGACCGGGACCACCAGGTGGCGGTGACGATGAGCGCCAACTCAGCGATGACGAAGAAGACATGCATGCCCGTCGAAAGCAGTGTGTCGGCGAAATTCATGCCCACATACACCCCCAGCAGGGTCAAACCCATGGCCAGGGTAAAGAGGAGGTATGCCTGGGCTTCCGTAGAAGCACTGAGAGCGATCGGTTGGCTTCGGGTAGAGGAGAATTGCATATCGCCATTCTACCCGCGAATATCGGCTTCGCAACGAAACGGGCTTGATTGTCGAAATACGACTTTTCTGCTATACTTAAACGATTTATGCG
>CAZZDD010000109.1:0-4253 GCA_964652185.1 uncultured Candidatus Peribacteria bacterium
GTCCCGGGATCCTTTTTTGTAATATCAGGCCAATCCACCGACGTTGCCCCCTCTTTTTCAGACGAAGAGAGCGGGGGAGCGGCGGTAAAACGCGTGTGTGGCCGAATTACGAGTTTGGCTACGGCAAGCGGAAATCTCCTCCTACCCCCTCACTCGTATGGCCGCACCGCACCAGCAGACCACCGCTACCGACAGCTTCGACGCAATCGCGCTCTCGGTCGCCGGACCCGACGACATCCTCGGCTGGAGCCGCGGCGAGGTCACCAAGGCAGAAACGGTGAACTACCGCACCCAGCGCGCGGAGCCGGACGGCCTCTTCTGCGAACGCATTTTCGGACCCACGAAGAACTTCCAGTGCTTCTGCGGCAAGTATAAGGGCATCCGCTACAAAGGCGTGGTGTGTGAAAAATGCGGTGTGGAAGTCACGCGCAGCATCGTCCGCCGCGAGCGCATGGGTCACATCAACTTGGCCGTGCCGATCGCACATATCTGGTTCCTCCGCTCCTCGCCGTCCCGCATCGGTCTCCTCCTCGACCTCCCCATCAAGACGCTCGAACAGATCGTCTACTTCGCCGCGTACATCGTGATCTCGGTGAACGAGGAGATGAAGAAGGAAGCGGAGAAGGAACTCATGACCGCGATGGAGAACCGCCGCAAGCAGGTGGTGCGCGAATACGAAGACGCGAAGAAGCAGTTGAAGGACAGTGACGCGACGCGCGCGCAGCTCGACGCACTCGACGCTGAGCACGCGGAGAAGCTTGATGGTCTTAAGGGAAATCACAAAGAAGCGCTCGACGACCTCAAGAACCTGCATTCCGGAGCCGTGCTCTCGGAGCTGAAATTCCGCGAGATGAACATGAAATTCGGCCACGTCTTCCGCGCCGGCACCGGAGCGGAATCGCTGAAGGAAGTGATCGCGGGCGCCGACCTCGAGCAGATCTCGGTCGACCTCCAGACGGAGCGCGAGAAGTCCTCGGGTCAGAAGCTGAAGAAGGTCATGAAGCGCCTGAAGTTCGTCAACTCGCTCACGAAAGCGGGCATCGATCCGTCGTGGATGATTCCGACGCGCTTGCCGGTCCTTCCGCCCGACCTTCGCCCGATGGTGCAGCTCGACGGCGGCCGCTTCGCCGCGTCCGACCTCAACGATCTCTACCGCCGCGTCATCAACCGCAACTCGCGCCTCAAGAAGCTCATGAGCATCGGCGCTCCCGAAGTCATCAACCGCAACGAAAAACGCATGTTGCAGGAAGCCGTCGACACGCTTCTCAACAACTCCGCCCGAGGCGGCAAGACGCTCTTCACGGCGGGGGATCGCCGCAAGCTCCGCTCGCTCTCCGACATGTTGAAGGGTAAGCAGGGCCGCTTCCGCCAGAACCTCCTCGGTAAGCGCGTCGACTACTCCGGACGCTCCGTCATCGTCGCCGGTCCGCACCTCAAGCTCAGCCAGTGCGGCCTCCCGAAGGAAATGGCGATGAAGCTCTTCAAGCCGTTCGTGATCGGCACGATCATCCGCCGCGAGCTCGCGCACAACGTGAAGGCCGCCGAGCGTCTGATCCAAGACGGCGCGAAGGAAGTGTGGGATATCCTCGAAGAAGTCATCAAAAACAAGTACGTCCTCCTGAACCGCGCTCCGACACTTCACCGCCTCGGTATCCAGGCGTTCATGCCGACGCTCATCGAAGGCCTCGCCATCCAGCTCCACCCGCTCGCATGTACGGCCTTCAACGCCGACTTCGACGGCGACCAGATGGCCGTCCACGTGCCGCTCAGCGAAAAGGCGCAGGAAGAAGCGCGCACGCTCATGGCCAGCAACCGCAACGTCTTGAAGCCCTCCGCCGGTGAACCGATCATCAACCCGGTGCAGGACATGGTGCTCGGTTGCTATTTCCTCACCCAGGTGCACGACGGCAAGAAGGGCGAAGGAATGATCTTCTCGTCTCCGGACGAAGCCTTCTTGGCGCATAACCACGAAGTGCTCGACCTCCAGGCCAAGATCAAGGTCCGCGTGCCGAAGCAGGATGAGTCCGGCGAGAACGAAATTATCGATACGTCGGTCGGCCGTTTGTACTTCGAGGACATCATGCCCAAGGGCCTCGGTCACCTCACGAAAGCGATGACGAAGAAAGAGCTCTCGAAGCTCATGGCCAAGTGTTTGGAACTTCACGCCGAAGACGAAACGGTGAACTTCGCCGACCGCATCAAGGACATCGGCTTCAAGTACGCCACGCTCTCGGGCGTGTCGATCGCGGCAAGCGACATCATCGTGCCGAAGGAGTACGACGTGCTCGTCGACGAAGCCAACGAGAAAGTGAAGAAGATCAACAACCACTTCTGGAAGGGCTTCATCACCGCCGAAGAACGCTACGTGCACGCCATCCGCGTGTGGAGCGAAACGAAGAACAAAGTGTCCCAGTTCATGGTGGCGGAATTCCTCAAAGTCCCCGAGAACGACATCACGTACGTCATCGATTCCGGTGCTCGCGGTAACTGGGGCCAGGTCGCGCAGCTCGGCGCCATGAAGGGTTTGGTCGCCAACCCCTCCGGCCGCACCATCGAACTTCCGATCAAATCCAACCTCAAGCAAGGGTTCTCGGTGCTCGAGTTCTTCATCGCCACGCACGGTGGACGCAAAGGCAAGTCCGACACCGCTCTCAAAACCGCCGAAGCCGGCTACCTCACGCGCCGCCTCGTCGACGCCGTGCAGGACACGGTCATCCGCGAAGAGGATTGCGGCACGGAGAAGGCCCACCTCATCACCCGCGAAGATTCCGACAAGATCGGCGAGAAGTTCGACGTCCGCATCTTCGGTCGCACGCTGGCGGAAGATCTCAAGATCGACGGCAAGGTCGTCGCTAAGCGCGATACCGAAGTCGACGCCGATCTCGTGGAGCTCATCGAAAAGGCCAAGCTCCCGCAGCTTAACGTGCGCTCGGTCATGACGTGCAAGACGCGCCAGGGCATCTGCGTGAAGTGCTACGGCCGCGACCTCGGCAATAACAAGACGGTGAAGATCGGCACCCCCGTCGGCATCATCGCCGCGCAGAGTATCGGCGAACCGGGTACGCAGCTCACCATGCGCACGTTCCACATGGGTGGCGTCGCTGAAGGCGCCGACATCACGCAGGGTCTTACCCGCGTCGAAGAACTCTTCGAAGCGCGCAACCCGCGCACGTCCGCGCAGCTCTCCGATCTCACGGGCGTCGTCAAAGTCAGCCACAGCGGCGGCAAGACGACGGTCACGGTTAGCGAAGAAGAATCTGGCGAAGACTCCTACCATTTGCAGCCGGGCTTCGAAGTCGTCATCTCGAAGGGTGATTCGGTCGAAGAGCGCACGATCCTGGCCAAGTCGAAGTACGACAAATCTGTCCTCCGTTCGGAGTACGCAGGCAAAGTCACGGATATCGTCGACGGTGTGATCAAAGTCCGCCACGTCGGCCTCCTCGAAAAGGAGTACGCGTTCGACGGTCGCGAATCGATCCTCATGAAGTCGGGTTCCAAGATCGAAGTCGGCGATCCGATCAACATGGGTCACTTCAACCTCCAGGACCTTCTCGCCAAGCGCAGCGTCTACGCCGTGCAGCACTACGTCATCCAGGAAGTGCAGCACATCTACGCTTCGCAGGGTCAGACGATCAACGACAAGCACCTTGAGATCATCGTCCGCAAGATGTTCTCCAAGATCCGCATCACCGACGCCGGCGACACCGAGTACCTGCCGGGCGAAGTGGTGGACAAGGGCGAAGTCGACTACGAGAACGAACGCCGCGCCAAGAAGACGAAGGGCAAGTCGAAGCCCGCCACCTACGAGCAGCTCCTCCTCGGCATCACGCGCGCGGCGCTCGCCACGGAATCCTGGCTCTCCGGCGCGTCCTTCCAGGAAACGATCCGCGTCCTCGTCGACGCCGCCACGACCCGCCGCGTCGACCTCCTCAAGGGTCTCAAGGAAAACGTGATCATCGGCCGCCTCATCCCCACGGGCGAGGTGTACCGCAACCGCTTCAACCTCGACGGCACCGAGAAGCTGAACCACAAGGACGCGTAAGTCATTAAAACGATTTAAATCATTATAAGGGTCCGAAAGGGCCCTTTTAATGATGCTTAGAACTATCAGAAATGTATAAAATATGGTATAATATTCTTAATGGTTTTACGCACAAAAACAGACGTGAAGGGCGAATCGTGGACGGTCGAAGACCTCTACAATTTCACGATGATCGGCATCGAACCGGATCTCGTGTTCGGCAGGATCGAGA
>CAZZDD010000109.1:4353-5563 GCA_964652185.1 uncultured Candidatus Peribacteria bacterium
CAGCAACGGCAGGTCACGGATGTGAAAGCCGAGGTCGCAGCGGGCCGTCCTGTGGAAAAGAATTTCATCGATTCGCTCCGCGAGGCGATGCCTGCCTGTTTCGAATTGATGAAGAACATCATGAATGTTCTTCATTCCGGCTTTAACGTCGCACATGTGCAAGACCAAAACGAGAGAGTCGAGAAGCGCGCCGTTCAAGCGGATATGCCTCCCGCGGTGATCGAGAAGCGCGTTCCTCGCACGCGCAAAGACCTTGCCACCGTCATCGGCCAACACCCCGCACGGTCGGCGAAGCTCGTTGTAAAGCCGAACGGGGGAATCCAAGCCGAAATCAAAAACCCAAAAAACGGCGTCGTCGATGTCGTTCCGTACAACGAAAAAAAGAGCAGGTTCGAGTTACCTGAGCTGCGGAAATATGATCCGAATGCGTGGCAGAAAAATCCTGCGCTGCTTGATCAAACGAAGGAGATCCGGAATGTGAGTGTTGAAAATTACGCGGCAAATCTTTCATGGTATCTCAAAACGTGGAACGTCGGAGATTTCTCGCCGGAAGAGGTTGCACAACAGCTTCAAAAAACCGGTTCTCGAAATGCTTTCGACGCTCCGTATACGATGAAGAAGGGCGTGATTGCCGATGCCATGTCGAAAGCGTCGCTGTTGGGCGTGAATGCGCTTGAGTTGGCTGAGATCAGGAGAGAAGCGGATCGCGGCCATAGACCAGTGCAGCCATCAGGTTCACCGGATGATAGTCATCGTTTCAAGGATGATGCATCATTGAGGCGAAGTCTTGATGCCCCTCTTTTTGAGCCGAAAGTCGAAAATATCCTCTATGTTCGCTCATTCAGAGATACGGATGGCCGTTTGGTCCGTGGTGTTGCCATCAAGGATGATGCTGGCGAAGTGCATTTCTGTTTTATGACCGGTTACCCTCGGTAATTCTGAAGGGGTGAGGCATCGGCAAATCGGCAAATTTCCCTTTACAGGGGTTGTTTCGAGCCCTACCATCCCCGGGCTTCATCCACGGATATGTCGTGGTGAGCACTTCCCAATCTATGCCTACCATCAACCAGCTCATCCGCCGTCCGCGCAAGAATAAGCGCACGAAGAGCAAATCTCCCGCTCTTCAGTACACCTGGAACGCGCTCAACATGCGCCCGGTTCCGTTGCCGAAAGGCGCCCCGTTCAAGCGGGGAGTGTGCCTCAAAGTGAC
>CAZZDD010000110.1:0-5553 GCA_964652185.1 uncultured Candidatus Peribacteria bacterium
ACCTTGTGCGGGTTCAAGCAGCCCTCGCAGGCACTTTGTATCCGATCAACTCGAGCTGGTACTTGAGTTCTTCAATCGACATGCGGCGGGCGAGGTTGGAGGGTTCGCCATCGCGCATGCTTTCGTGCAGTTTCTCGTGCGCGGGCATGCCATTAACGATCGTCTTCACGCCCATGGCTTCCGCCAAGTCACCGAGCCGATACGCAGGCAAATCGGGGATTGCAAGTTCGCCGCCCTTCATCGTGGCTATGGTATCGAGAACCAGATCAACAGCCTGATCGAGCGACATCCAGAATCTAGTCGCCGAGGGGTCGGTACACGGAACCGCTTTCGCGCCTGATTCTATCATGCTTCGCCAAGTTGGAACAACGGAGCCTGCAGAATTCCAGACGTTGCCGTATCTCGTCACGGCGAAGCGTGGCCCATCCGCAGCAACAGTATTGTTGGCTGCCAGAAAAAGACTCTCCATCAACGCCTTGCTAGCGCCATACGCCGAGATCGGCGAGCACGCTTTGTCCGACGACAGCGCCACCACCTTCTTAACGCCCGCATCCTGAGCCGCTTCGATCACGTTGATCGAGCCGTCAATGTTGGTGCGGCACAGTTCGATCGGGTTCCAATGGCCGACTTCGATGCGCTTGAGTGCAGCCGCGTGGACCACCACGTCAACACCTTGCATGGCGCGCTTGAGGCGCTGGGCATCTCGAACATCGCCGATGAACCACCGCAGCCGCGGATCGTCGTTCAACTCCTGGCGGAAGGCTGCTTGAGCGTGCTCGCCCCTACTGAACAGGCAGATGCGGTCGGATGCGTCGGTTTCGAGAAGTCGACGAGTGAAGGCACGCGAGAAAGACCCTGTTCCACCAGTCACGAGGACACTTTTCATCAATCCGCGCCCATTCTCTTCTGTGGTATGCGACGACGAACGATTGAGGCAAGCCATGCCCCACCGCCACCGCCTTCATCATCGTTGTCTGACTGCATTTCAAACGTGCCGGTGCCGGCCATCATGAACGCGGCGTCAGCGAGAGATGCACCAACAGGAAGCACGGTCGCCTGTCCCGCTGAAACAATGTCGGCATCGCCAGCTATGGCCGCCTGACCGGACCAGTTGACCGTCGATTCCCCTGCTGATTGAACCGCACCATCTGCGGTCGCGGCGCCTTCGATATTGACTGATGACTCACCCGCAATTGCGAGCAACGCATCTGCAGTCGCGGCCCCGATCGGTTGAACCGATGCCTGCCCGATCGCGCTGGCTGCGCCCTCTGCGATGGATGCGCCAACAAGGCTGACCGTTGCCGCGCCGTCCGCATCAGCCGCGCCATCCGCAAACGACTCTGCCGTGAAGCTGGCAGCGGATGTGCCTGCCGACTCCATAGCAGCGGGAGCGTCGATGCTCGCAGCGCCCACCAGTTGGACCGTTGCGCCACCGGCCACCGAAACATAAGCGTCAGAAAGAGCACCACCTGTCCAAGTGACAGCCGCTGCGCCGGATATTGAAAGGGCGGCACCCGTTAGGCTGGCGCCCGCGAAGAGTCCTGATCCCTGACCTAGAACGAATACCCGCGCATCTGCGGTCGACATAGCGCCGAAATTCGCGGCACCAACAGCATCGACATCAACGTCGCCGTCCGCAAAATCTTCATCGGACCCTGGCTTGACCGCAATGGTGAACGAAACCCATTGCTCAGTCGACGACGTGAACGTGCCGGGATCAAGAACGCTATTCGTATGCTTGCGGTGTGCGCTCGATGTCGAGGCGCCGCTCGTGCCAGATGCGGCTTCACTATATAGCGACGTGAAATTACTTGGCGGCACCGTCGCGAGAACGGTGCTATCGCCATGGCGCGTCGCGATCCAGAGATTGTCCGCCGAGCCCCACGATGGCGTCAGACTCGGCGGGTTGCTGTTTGTCGATGAGCCGTTCGCCGATGCGCCTTCAACGGCGCTGCCGTGGTTCTTGATGCAATACGAAATATGGCTCGACTGCTCGCTCGCCGACGTGGTCAGCGTCAGAACATCGGAACCTTCCGCCACCTTCCACGCATAGACACCCTTGACGACCGTACTGTTCGACGCCTGAGTGCCGAGCGTCCAGTTACTCCCCGATACGCCCGTGTTGACCGAGATCGTCGGACTGCCGTCGACCGAGAACAGCACCAGGATAATATCGCCGACCGCCACATCGGCCGGCATAGTGATAGAATGCGACGTCGTATCCGCGGCCGATGTGCGGCCTTGTGCGACAGTGTGGACGTCTGGATATGCGTCTGACGAATCCGTCCCGTCGTAGCCGTGGATCGCCGCAACGTCAGCCGCCGACAGCGCGCGGCTGTAGAGCCGCACATCCTTCATGCGCCCATCGAAGTAATAGGACGCGAAAGCGTTTAATGCGCCGATGTCAAATTGATTGGAAGTAGAGGCCGGCGTATTGGTTCCAGAACCGATGTATTGGCTATGGCTGACCACTGAGGCGTTGCGATAGAACGTCAGCGACAGGTCGGATTGCCTGACAACCGTTAGTGTCTGCCAAGTGCTGTCGGTCGTGACGACGCCGCTCGCCGTGTTCCAAGCAACTTGCGCCGCTGCGTTATCCGACCAAGTAAAAATGAACTCGCCGACCGCCCCAATCAGAGGAACAAATGGCGTCACGCCGTTGGTGTTGTTGTACGGACATGCAAGCACCCAGGAAACACCCGGAAGCCCAGATATTTTGACTTTCGCGGAGAACGTCATCTCCCCTTGGAGATTGATCGCCGCATCGAACGGAACGCTTATGTAATCGTTGGTCCCATCAAAATCGAGTTCGCCGCTGGACCACGTCGCGCCGTTGATCGTGCCGTCGTTATTCTCGACAGAGCTATCGTTAGCTGTTGTGCCGCTGCCCTCGTCGAGCTTCCAGTGGCCGACAAGATTGGATGTGATGTCGGCCATGGACGGCTCCTATTCCATGGCGTCCCAGTTCAGTCCTCTGTAATCGACGAACCCGTCGTAACTCGAGGGGTTACGCCCTCGCTGATGTTGATATTCGGCGAAAGGGCGCCCTTGTAGAGGATCTTTCCCGCACCCGATGTCGACGTTCCCACCGAGGCATAGGTGGCCGTCATGGTTGACGTGGAGGTGGCGGAGGGAAACGCAATCGCAGAGACGGGTGACACTGAGTTGTTGGTGACCACCCATCCACCCGTGGTGCGCGCGACGGCTGTCCGAGCGTAACCCGTATAGTTCACCTCACCCGAGGTCTGATCGCCCGCCTCGCCGGGATCCGACGTGTGCAGGGCGACCTGAAGGTTTGTGAGGGCGCCGCTCGCTGCGTTGTCGGCGATGTTGGAGATCGCCACGCCGTTAAAGATGAGACGCATCAAATCGTTCTCGAACGTGTTGCCCTTAGACATTGCGTCCCTCCTTAGACCACAGCAACACGCGCCTTGAGCGCGTCGATCTCAGCAATCACCTTTGCCTTCATGTCGCGCGCCGCTTCGGCATCACGCTCCGCCATGGAGCGGCGCTCGTCGGCCGCCTTGGCATCCGCCTCGAGTTCGACCTGTCGCCTCTTGGCTGCCGCAACGATCTCCTCAGCCTTGGCCCGTGCTTCAGCGAGGATGGCGTCGGTCTGCGCCGTGATCCCCGCGGCCATGGTCTGCGCCTCGGCCACCACGGCGAAAGCCTTGGACTCCGCCGCGGCGAGCTCTGCGACCGCTTCATTCTTGAGGGCGGTGGCGTGGGCCTTGATGCCTTCCGCGTCCGCAATGATCGCGGCGGCTTTCGCGGAGGCCTCTTCGGAGGCCGCAGCGATCTTCGCATCCAGCTCCGCGATCCGCTCCTGGCGTTCTTTCTCATCCGCCGCAAGCGCCTCGATGGTGCGCTTGTGGTTTTCGACGACGCGCTCGAGGGCGCCGGCTTCACCGAGTTCGTCAGAGAGCTCGGTGAGCGTCCTCAGCATGCCCGTAAAGGCGCGAAGCTCTTTCTGGGCGGCGGTGAATTTGTTGCTAGCCATCAGAGTCGCGGGCTCCCCATTTCCTGGAACATCAGCGTTCCGTTGAGAGTGACGGCGTCATTCGGGGCGGTCATGCGGACGATTGCCCGCTGGCCGGGGTTGAGCACGATGCGGTCGCACTCGGCGGGGCTCAGCCAGTAGCCAGCCTCGACGTTCCACGCGTCGGCGATCATCTCGACCGCGGATGCCGTCGAGGCGAGCGCGGTGGACGGGCCGACAACGGCCGTTCCTGCGGTCGGAGCGCCTGTGTGCAGGAGGACGTTGCGGGGCGTGATGGCCGTTCCGGTGCTTGCCGCGGTGGTTCCCACCATCACCTGCAAGGACAAGAGTTCGGCCTGCGAGTCACCGAACTCGCTGTACTGGCCGAGACGGATTTCGCGGAGCGCAACGCGGGCGTTCGACGGCGCGGTGATGTGAAAGAGATCGTAGGGATTGGTGGTCAAGGCGACCGCCGAGAACGGCGCCGTGAAAACAGGGCCTCCACTCATAGGGAAGTCTCCTTAGTGATGGGTGATGGTGTCGGACCAGCGTCCCGTGGCCTTGAGCCAGGCGATCGCAGAGGGGGGCAGATCGTATTTGCGGGGAACGAACTTTTCCTCGACGCCGATGAAGCGACGGAACACGAACACCACGGAGCCCGTCAGGGGGTACTCCTGGACCAGGATGTCATCCTCGTAGATGTCGATCGGGAGAACCGCGCCGGCCTTCAGGAAGGCGTCCTTGGCGGTCTCGAGGGCATCCAAGAAGATGGGGCGCGTCTTCGTAATGGTGCGGAAAGGATGAGGCACCGTGTAGGGGACGGTGAGGTTGGTCAGCTCGGCCCACTTGGAGACGGGGACAACACGGTAGAGGGGGCCGAGACCATCCAGGGTCTCGCCCGACTGCATGTTGAGCATGGTCTATTTCCGGCTAGGTTCGACGCGCGGCATCCACCGGATGCGCTCGGAGTGCTCTTTGAGCTTTTCGGTGACGGCCTGGTTGTGGGCCTTCTGCTCGGCGACGATGCCGCCGAACTGGCCTGTGGTGATCCAGATGATGCCGGACACCACCATGCCGAACAGGATGGCGAGGCTCAGGACCGTACGAACGGTCTCGTGGACATTAAACGTCGGGCGGGCATCGATCTTGTCGAGCTTTGAGCCGAGAGCAGCGAAGCCGGTGTGCACCTCGCCCTGGAGCTTGTGCACGCTGGTTTCGACGCCGGACATTCGTCCGCCCAGAGTGTTGATGGCCGCGTCGTGGTTGGCGAGCGTCTTCAACAATTCTTCGGGCCGACTCGACATTGGGTCTATACCCCCTAGTCGTCTTCTGCCTAGTCTGTCCATGGCATCGTCGGGCCTCCGAGCTCGGCGGGTGCAAGTCGGAACTGGGTGTTCGCAGCATCCAGTTCCGGCGAACGATCAGTCGATGTCGGGAAGAAGGGGCGGATCGACGCGCGTCATAAGGTAGACGTGGACGCCATCACCAAGCTCGAAGAAGCCACCCACACCGAACCCACCGTAACCCGGCTGGAGCTTACTCACCGCGGCCTTGATCGCCTTGCTTGCCGCCGC
>CAZZDD010000111.1:0-5520 GCA_964652185.1 uncultured Candidatus Peribacteria bacterium
CCATCTTCGGCTGGGGCTGAGAAAATGACGCCGAACGCTGTCATCGAGCTCGCCAACAACCCACACGTCGTCAACGACGAGGTCTACCGCTACTGGCTTCACCGCCAGGTCAACAACGGCGGTGGCTGGCGTGGCCTTCTCACCGTCGTGATGCTGAATCCGTCGACGGCAGACGCGCACCAGGACGACCCCACCATTCGCCGCGTCACAGGCTTCGCTGAGCGCGAGGGCTTCGCCGACTTCATCGTCGTCAACCTCTTCGCGAGACGGGCGACGCACCCAGAGTTGTTGCAGCAGTTTTTGGATCGCGATGGGCTCAACGCCACCATCGGGCCCGAGAACGACGTCGCGATGGGCATCGCCTTGGAACACGCCAATGACGTGCTGCTCGCCTGGGGTGCCGACCCTCGAGCGTTCAGGGCGCTCCCGTTCCTCCTTGGGCGCTTGAGGTCCAGGGGCAGCTTCTTGCCGATCATGCATTGCCTCGGCCGCACCCAGAGCGGAGCTCCTCGTCACCCGCTTTTCGTGCCGAAGAACGAGCCGCTGCAAGGCATCGACGTTCACGACGTCGAAAAGCTTTTCATGCAGAGCCCAAACCCTCCAAGGCGCCGCCGCTAGGAGTTTTCCATGGCCACACGATACCAGCCCCCTCGCGTTTTCATTCACGGCGACGCCGTCGCCGGCGTCATCGACGTAGCGGTGGTGGAGGAGCGAGATCCCATTGAAATCACCCAATGGGGCGAAGCCACTCGAAGCTTTGCGCCTTCTTCTCGACCGGAACGTCGGATGACGGTGAGGCGCCGGGTGCCGATCGAGGATTTCGCCTCGCTGAGGGCAGATCGACCTGGGCGCATGTCGCTTCAAGCCAGCATGGGCTTGAGAGGCGATGACCACATCGAGGTTGAAGAGACCTGGGTCGACTTCTTCAGGGTCGAATGGACCACTCCTGACGGCGTCCCTCGCGTCCTTAACGTCGACAGCCAAGCCGACGACCTCAACAGCGCCCTGGAGGCGATGGAGCGGCAACGCCCCAGCGTCGTGCCCTGCGTATCGTGCGGGTCAGAGAAGTGCTGGCTGGGCACCACCGAGGCCGCCACCGGTGCGCCGATGAGGCGTAGGCTGTTCCCTGGTCAGCTGTTTGGGGCCCCATTCATCAGCACGACGCCAGTGTCCTACAGCAGCGACGAAGCTGCGCAAGAAAGCGAGGTCGGCGATGTCGAAGACGACGAATAGGCCGCCGACACGCGAGGAGATCAAAGCGCTCCTCGCGGACGTCAAGCGAGCCGATGAAGACCACGAGGTCGCCATCCTCTGCGGCGACGGGACGACCCCTGTTGAGACGCCAGTGATGGCCGTGCCCGTCGAGGTCTTCGGCGTGGATGAGCTCCCGATCGAAGACCTGCGCGAGGCCCTGAAGGTCTGGGAGAAGGAACCGCCGCCCATCCCTCCCAGGTTTGTGGGCCTGGCGCCACGAGAGCGGCGTAGGCGCTAAAGCAAAGAGGCCCCCGCTGGTTGGCGGGGGCCTCTCCTTTTGCGCAGCCTGGGGCCGCTCAGGCGAGAACTTCGGCGTTCAGGACCTCGCGCCAGTCGATGGTCAGATCGAGGGCCACGGTGCCAGCGGCGCCCATCAGGACCATGTTGGCCAGGACCAGGCCTTCGTCCTGCGCGAGGACGATGGGGCCGTTGTCGCCGCTGAACTCCATGGCGAGCGCCTTGTTCTCGACGGTGGCGCCGTCGCTGGGCACGCCGAAGTCGGCGCTGGTGACGGGCTGGGCGTCGAGGGTGTGCGTGCCGGCCGTCAGGGCGCCGGTGTCGCCGATGCGGAAGTCGCCCAGGGCGCTGATCGCGGGGTCGCTGGTGCGCAGCTTGCCGTTGTTGCCGGTCAGCGTCTGCGCCGTGCCGCCGCTGTGGCTGGCGGTGTAGCCGCGGGCGATGAAGAGCCCGAAGCCGAGGCGTTGGAGCGTCGTGAAGTCGGTGATCACGGAGCCGTCGAGACGCACGCGATCCACGAGGATGCTCTTGGTCGTCGAGGTGTTGCGGAAGGCGGCGATGTGACCAGCCGAAGCCGTCTTTGCGGCGACGGTGGTGAGCAGGCCGCTGCGAGCGGTCATGCGGAAGCGAGAGCCGACGCTGCCACGGGGATTGGGCAGCGTGCGGGTGTTGATGATGGGCGAGCGATAGGGTGCGGCCATGGGTGACTCCTTCGGTGGGTGAGCTCCCATCGTATCGCCGCCGCTTGGTGCAGCCCACGATCGGGTTGCAGACCTCGCAGCGGGTGTCCGCTACCCTGCAAGGGTATTTGGAGGCCACGTGTCGATTCTTGACTCTTTGCTCTCGCTTCTCGGTCGCACACCAGCCGTCGCTGCCGATCCGCCCCTGATGCTCGAGGCCCCGTCGCCGAAGGCGGCCGAAGAGAGGGGCCAGGTGGCGCCCTTCGTCGACGACATCCCCTACGCCGAGGGCGATGACTACACCGAGAAGGTGTTGAAGGCGATCGTCAACGATCTTGAGGGCCGCAGCTCCGACATCGCGACGCTGTTGCTGGGCAACCTGCGGACGACGGCGCCGCCGCGAAAGGGCACGCGCGAGCTCCTGGCGGCCTACCGCTATATGCCCCACCTGCGCAGCGTCGTCGGCCGCGTCGCCGGCAGCGTCGCCTCGGTCCCGTGGCGCGTCTACAAGATCCCCAGAGCCCGCTCGATGGACACTTCCAAGAGCGCATTCACCGGCATGGCCAATGACATCGAAGGGGTCCACTTCCGCAGGAAGATGATCAGCAGCGCCGTCGACACCGGCGACCTCGTCGAGATCCCTGGCCATGCGCTCGCTCGCCTGTTGAACAAGCCCAACCCAGAGCAAACGGGCCTCGCGGCTCGGAAGCTCGTGCAGACCCACCTCGAAACCGTCGGCGAAGGCATCTTCATTCGCGAGGACAACGAGGCTGGTATTCCCGTCGAGCTTTGGCCGATCCCACCGCACTGGGTGAAAGACATCCCTCGGCCTGGCGCTAACTACTTCGACATCCAATGGAATGGGCCATCCGTTCGCGTTCCTCCCGAGCGCGTTTGGTACATGCGGGATCTCGACGCCGAGCAGCCCTACTTCCGTGGCGCCGGCATCGGTCGCGCCGTCGCCGATGAGCTCGACGTCGACGAGTTCGCCGCCAAGCACATGCGCGCGTGGTTCACGAACGGGGCGATCCCTTCAATGATGGTTGGCGTCGAGGGCGCCTCCCCCGAAGAGACCGAGGTCGCGAGTCAGAAGTGGAAGGAGCGCAACCAGGGACCACAGCGACGTCACCGCGTCCATTTCCACAACGGAAAGCTGACGCCCGTGCGCCTCGACGACAATTTCAAGGACATGGCCATCGTCGACGTGCGCAAATACGAGGCTGCGGTCATCCGTGAGACCTGGAACGTGCCTCCAGAGACCGTGGGCCACGTCGAGAACAGCAATCTGGCGACGATTGAAGAGGCGATCAGCATCCTGGGCATGCTCGTCGTGGTGCCTCGCCTTGAGTTCTGGTTCTCCGAGGTCAACGAGGTCTTGGCTCGGTGGTTCCCCGATGGCGATCGCATCATCGCCGTCTATGACAACCCGATTCGCCCCGACTTCAAGCGCCTCATGGAGGCCGCGAAGCTGGCCGCTGCGGCGCCGACGGTGAACGAATGGCGTCGATGGATGGCGCTGCCTGACCGCGACGGCGGCGACGACATGCACATCGTCGCCGGCAAGTTTGAGAAGTGGGACCCCGTCAACGGATCGCCACGTCAGACGACTCCACCGCCATCCTTGGTGCCCGCCCCGGCGCCGAAGAAGACCAAGGCTGTGGCGAAGGCGATCACGTCATCGGACATCGAGCAGATCCTGGACGCCATCACCACGGCGCCAGCTGACTCGTCGAAGACGGTGCTCGAGGAGGTCGTCTTTGCTTTCGGGACGGCTGCGCTGCGCGATCTGAACCTGGGCGCGTCGTTCTCGATGTATTCGCCCCTCGTCGTCGACTTCCTCGCCCAATACGGCGGCGAGAAGATCGTCGGCATCAACGGGACCACCAGGGCAGCCATTCAGGCTGAGCTCATCCAGGGCGTCGCCGCTGGCGAAGGCATCGGGCCCCTTTCACGCCGGGTGCGCGAGGTGTTCGCTGAGGCCTCGCGGGTCCGCTCGGTGCTCATCGCCCGCACCGAAGTCGTTGGCGCCGCCAACTTCGCCAAGTGGGCGTCGTGGGAGCAGGTGGGGCCCGATGTCGTCCCCGAGAAGGCCTGGCTCACCACCATGGACGGGCGCCAGCGCAGCACCCATGCGGGTCTCAACGGGCAGCAGAAGAAGCTCTCAGAGCCCTTCGTCTCTTCCTCAGGCGCCAAGGGCATGCACCCTGGGGCCATGGGGAAGGCGTCTGAGGACTGCAACTGCCGCTGCACTGTGATTCCGGTTGTCGACGTCGAAGGCGACGCCGCGGGCGAAGGGAAGGCCCTCACCGCTGACCAGGAGCAAACGATCTGGGTGGCTTTTGATCGCGCTGTGGCCATCTGGGAAGGCAAGATGGCCGAGGCCTGGCGCAACGCGTTTGCTCGCCAACAGGTGGATGTCCTGCGATCCTTGGAGCGCTTCGCCAACTGAGCGGCCTGCCTGCTGCACCCTTTCACCGACCGGAGGACCCAATGCCTGCTCGCCAGAACATCACGACCAAAGAAGCCCTCGAAGCCTGGAAGACCGCCAAGAAGGGGACGACCACGCCTGCCGCCGACGACGACGTCGTGATCACCAAGACCCGAGGCAGCGTCGCCGGCGCTCGTCTCAAATCCAAAGACGAGGTCGCAGCCTTCCTGAAGGCTGCTCCCGTCGAGGTCCGCGAAGCCGCCATGGAGGAGATCGGCGAGGGCGACGATGCCAACGTTCGCGTGGCGATCCCCGTCATCATCACTGACGAGAGCGTTGACCGCGACGACGACGTCTGCGTCGCCGACGGTGGCGTGATGGACGAGTTCGAAAAGAACAACGTCATGCTCTTCGCCCACGACCACCGCATCCCGGCGATCGGCAACGGCGTGGGCGTCCACCGCGACGGCAACGCCTGGAAGGGCATTGCCCACTTTGCGAGCAAGGCGATGCACCCGTTCGCCGGCATGGTCGGTGAGCTCTTCGACGCCAAGATCATGAAGGCGATCTCCCAGGGCTTCATCCCCCTGGAGTGGACCTACGAGGAGGACCGCTCCTTCTGGGCCATGAAGTTCATCCGCTGGGAGATGATCGAGTTCTCGGCGTGCAACGTGGGAAGCAACCGCAACGCCCTCGCCCAGGCCCGCAGCATCGGCATCGACGTCGCCCCGGCGTTGGACATGGCGTCGCTGGTGCTCGACGGCGCCGACGTCGTCGCCCTCAAGAAGGAAGACGCCTTGGCCATCTGGAAGATGCTCAAGGGCGACGTCAAGACCTTCGACATGGCGGCGATGAAGTCGGCCGTCGAAGCCGAGCACAACGCTCGGGTCAAGAGCGATCGCTTGCTGGCTCGGGCCCCCG
>CAZZDD010000112.1:0-2793 GCA_964652185.1 uncultured Candidatus Peribacteria bacterium
ACTACGGCGACCAAGATTGTTTTAAGGTAGTCCATAGGCTATTTAGTCTTGCCCTTCTTCTTTACGACCGAAGCGCCGTTTTCCTTGAGCGCGTCTTCAGCTTCCTTGTGCGCGTCTTCAAGTGTTTTAGGTTTGAAGTCGGCCTTGGTTGCTTTGTCGAAGCTCTCCAGGTCCATGATGCCGTTGCGGACGTAATCGGCTGCAGTCACGCGGGAGAGGCCACGCTCGTTTGTGAGAAGCGATACCGCGTCCCACTCTTCAGGCGTCCAAGGACGCGCTACCGAGTATGCCCTTCCTTGTGATGCAAGCCGGAGTAAATCAATACTCATGTGTTGTTAGGCAATTAGCTAGTAATAAGTGGACTACGATTAAGCGTTTACACCGGTCGAGCCCCAGATGCCGAATGGATCGCCTACGCCGAGTGCGAAGTAGCAGTCCAAGATGTACTCCCAGTTCAAGCTGTCATGAACCTCTTTCGGTGCAGTAAGCATCGGAAGCTGGGTCATTGGAGCGTGGAGGGCATCCTTAACGGTGCGGCTGTCAGCCATAAACCAATACGCAGAGGTATCGGTACCCTGGCCTGAAGTCTCAAGGCGCTCCCAAACAATGATGTTGTTGACCGAAGACTTGAGCGGGTTGATGTCCACGTTCGGGGTCCCTGCGGGTCCGGAGGACATAACGATACGCTCTGCGAGGTCTTCGTTCGTTGGGGTAACAATGAGGCGGTCGAGGTTGATCGGACGGATAAGGCCGTTAGCGTCCTGGTGTACCTTTGCGTCTTTGCGAGCATTGACGATAGAGGCGCGGTCAAGAGCTGGATTAGCCGTCGAAACCTTGCGGATAAGGTTGCGAGCTACGTTTGAGTTCTGGTTGTTTGAGTGGGAAGCAGAGAAGAGCACAACACCGTCTGGTGCAGTGTTCGATTGAGCCTCTCCGAAGATGTCCGTGTAGCTCGTGCCGGTGAAGCCGTTGAGGAGCAAGTCGGCCATAGACTGGTCGATTGCATCGAAGGCTGCGTCGGTCTCAGAGCGAACCAAGCGGTCCATCTCACCATAGAGGTCGAACTTGCGCATGTCCTTGGTGATGGACACGCGACCGCCGTAACGCTTCTGGGTCCAGGTAGCCGTGTCACCCTGTACGGATGATGCAACGGGGAACTGGCCGCCTTCAGCGACACGGACGAACTTCGCAACGCCGTCGAGCATTCGGTACGTGTAGTCCTGGCGCTCTGGGGTCGAAGTATCGAAGAGCAACTTTCCTTTCCAGTCCGAGATGCGGCGCTTGGCGCTCTCGTTGAATATCTCTGTGAGATACTCTGTGAGCGATGAAAAGTCGCTTGTGTTATAAGTAGGCATTAATTTGTAACGTTAGTGAATAACAAGAAACGAGAGGATTAGCTCTCGTTAGCGTGCTGGAAGTAACCGGTAACAACAGTGGAAGTACCGACTGCACCACGGGTGAGGTCGATACTTTCGACGAAGAAGAGGTCGTTGCTTGATGCATCAGGGTTGACTGTGCCAGCAGTGGCGAGGTCGCAGAGCGTACCAACGTCAGTCTGGGCAGGTGCTGCGTCACAATCCACCTCGAAGCGGATGCCGCGAGTAGGAATGACTTTCACAATCTGTCCGTTTGCAGTAGTGGAGACGGTTTCAGCCGCAACATAGTTGATGTCAACTGCGGTGCTGCTGGAAGCGGTCCCCAAAAGACCAGAGCCGTTATCAACAAGCGCATCGCCTTTGACGATGGTTTGCGAAGTGGCTGCTGGCATTAGAACGACTTTACCCTCTTCGTAGTTAAGTGGCCTGAAAGCCATATGGGTATAAGCGATTAGTGTGTAATCGCAGCGTTCCTATGTATGAAAATCTAGGACTTGCCGTAGAGACGTTCGGCCTGGTCATCCACGCTTAGAGGGCGGGGAATGTTCGAGCCTTTCTTCGTCTCTGGCGCTTTACCAGAAGTACCTCGCTCACCTGAAGAGGTGGAGAGGTCTTTCGCAGGGTTTGGTGCAGCCTGGCGGGTTTTGAAGATCGCAAGGCGCTCGGCCATGTTCTGCGCAATAGAGCGTGCATCAAGGGCGTTATACCCTTCGAGGGGAATGCTCATAAGAGCATCCCAATGCTCTTGCACCTCTGCCGAACTAAGCTCTTTGGCCTGGTTCGTCACAAGTACACCAAGGTCTTCCTTGGTCGCTACATTTGTGGCTGGTAAAGGAGCTGTTGGGGTCTGAAGCTCAGGCTTCTTTTCAAGCCGTCGAGCAATTGCTCGGTGCTTCTTCGCCTCCTCACGTGCTGCTGGGTCCTGGATAGCATCCAGTGGGTCGCTGCTTGGATCAGGAGTAGTCTCCGTCCCCGTGCCTTCTGTCGCTTCGGCTGCGCCCCCCAATGCTGGGTTCTGCACATCATCTTCTGGCATAGTGTGATGTTACTAGCTAATAACAGATTTTACGTCTCTGTTGACGCGGAGCTTGCGCTCTCGCTAACTGGCTTTACCAGCTTGCGACAATGCATCTCGTTTTATCCCTTGCACATACACATGGGCTGCTTTCAGCTTGTCTCTGAAGAGCTGTACCTCGTGTAGTCTCCCCGCGACAAACTCAGCACGGGGCTGCTTGGCATCAAGGAATGCTTTGATTATCTCATTGCGGAGATAGGTTTCTTGGTTATCCAGGTACTTTTGCACACCACTCGTGCCGTATAAGGCATTGAGCGCGGTCATGGTTGTCTCAAGTGATTGCTCGTATACAACTGGATCAGGTGCAAGACGTGCAAGTAACCAATTAAGAACTTTTGCTAG
>CAZZDD010000112.1:2893-5515 GCA_964652185.1 uncultured Candidatus Peribacteria bacterium
TATTTCAACACCGCCATTATCAGCTCGTCTTTGATTGCGTAGAGGTACTTCCCATCAAGGTCGAAGCCAAATCCATCATGCTTGTTGAAGAGTACCGTGGTGTCCTTCTTCAGTTTCCCTGAAACGACAGTGCCGATACGCACTACGTCGGGAAGGTTCTGTTGGTCAGGATCGGAAGAGATGGTGTGGGTTGTGCCCTTTATCATCTTGCGTTGATTGCGGGCGGTGGGGACTAAGATGCCACCTATGTCGGTCATATCCTTCTCACGCTCGTACTCCAGGATTGTCCAATAGCCTTGTGCTTCTATCATTTTGTTTTGGGTAGAATGCGGATAATTGCTTCGAGCTTTTGCCCATTGAAGTCGAGCATGGGGACAAGGGTCATGCCTGTGTCCGCTTCGAGCTTGGTCAGACCATCTTTGAAGGCACTTACTTTCGCTTCTAACGCGGCTTTCTCTGCGGTTTCTGTGATGTCTACGGTCATATGATTATCTTAAAAATAATGGGGCACCACCTCTGCTACTACGCTTGTTCTTCATGGACTGCTCCCATTGTGCACGTTCTTTCTCGGCAGCAGTCATATTGGGTTTTGGTCTACTCATAATACCATAGCGGATTGCATCGGCTCCGTGGTCTTCCCCATCGCTGTCCAGGTCTTCAACCTTGTGCTCGTCGTAGATGAGGGAGGGAAGGGTGCGGATCAATTCAGTGCAAGTACTAAAGACTTGGAGCTTGGCAGTAGGTTCGTTCTGCTTCAGATAGGGTTTAAGGTACTCTCTGAGCTGCCCCCACCCGATAATGCGGTCATTGTTGCCCTTTATCGCGTTCATATAGCGCAATGGCGGCCTGTCAGGGGCAGGGCGTGAGGCTTCGTTAAAGCTCTGTACGATGATTTCTATGCCTGTGAGGGGTGAAGATGAGGCTGGCTCCTTGCTCCACAGTGCAGGGTCCCACACCCAGTAGTCGATCTTCTCGTCTATCGGGGTCATGGCAGCGAGTTCTTTACCCAAGTCGCTGTAGTTGTAGCCTGGCCTATTCAGCTCACGGTACAGGTAGAGCTGGCCTTCGGGTGAGATTGCGCCCCAATAGATGGCACTAGCCTTCGCCTGGCCGTAGTCACCCATGCAAAAACGCTTCCAATCGCTTGGTATTTCAAATGGGGTGACAACGTGTAGCTCTCTGCGCCACTCACTGAAGTACTGGCCTTTGAAAATATCCCAATCACCTTCGAGGTACGCGCGTCTCTTGTCAGGCGGCAAGCTCTCAAGCTGCTTTAGGTAGCTCTTATCAATGTGTGGATTGTCTTGGGCGAGGGCGCGGACGTATTTAAACTCTTCGGGCTCGGTCTCGTTGTCGTCAAAGATGCGGTCGAGCCACGCTTTCTTTACCCACGCATGACCAATGCCACCTGGGTTAGTAGCACCCAGAAACCGAATGTCAGAGATACCAGGCCAGCGAAGGCGATTACGGAGGTCATCAAAGACTTCCCTGGTGTTTTTAGTGAGTTCGTCCACCGCGATTGCTGCGAACTCAGCGGATTGATACTTGGAGGGGTCGTCGAGGTTTCGGAATTTGATAATACCGCCCCCGTATTCGTCAGCAAGGATATAGCATCGCCCATGTTGAGCATGATCCCCGTGTAGGGTGCCGAGCCAACTAGGAAACTCGCTGCCGATTTTACTGAGCTGTCGATCTTTGAGTGTTGGATAATCTTCACAGAAGAGCCCAACTTCGACATTGCGATGTCCTTTACCTGCCCAGCGAACCAGAAGACATACAAGCATCCATCGGAGCCAATAACTCTTACCTCCAGCCATTGCTCCACCGTAGAGGGTGTAGCGGTGTTGGAGTGCAGCTTTGAGCGCCTCGGTTTGTTTAGGCGAGAAGTGGATGAGTTCTTTGAGGCTTTGCTCTTCATCAGGCTTCAAGATCGTTTATGAGAATGCGCTTGCCGTCAGACGTAATGTCTTGCTTCTCAATGTAAGGCTTGTCGTCGTGACCCTTGTGTTTGGTCAGCAAGAGCTTGGCGATGGAAGCGGTGTAGTTGCCCACTAAGCTGTTCTGAATGAGTTGCGCGGCTTGTGCAGCCAACATTTGCTCTACGATGTAAGAAAACTCTTCGTGATCTTGTCGCCACTGATAGATCGTTTGGCGGGAAATCTCTAAATGGACGGCCAAACCTTCACATGTTGGAAGGTAATTGTGAGTGTGACAATGCTCGATGTATTCCTTTACACCTTGAGAGGCTTTGACTTTGTTGTATTTAGGGGGGCGGCCAAACTGTGCCATAAGAGTTCTATTCTAACACGTATTGGTTGGTAGTGCGTACTTACACGGCAAGCACTCTCTTCCAACGTAGCGGTGGCCTTCATCACAGATGGGGTAGGACTTTGGAAGTGAGGAGAGGGGGCGGGCGCGTAGTTCTCTCCACTCCTCTAGTTTTCTATCAATAGCCTTGGGGCGTTTTCGCTTGTCTGCATAGCGTTGGGCGATGGCGAGTTTGTTGAGATAGGCACAGCCCTCTTTCCGCTTATCACTCCCGCAATACTTCTGAGTGGCTGAGGTGCGGAGTTCGTGCTTATTGCAGCGGGCACAGACAAAATACTGTTCAGCGAAGGTGTA
>CAZZDD010000113.1:0-1937 GCA_964652185.1 uncultured Candidatus Peribacteria bacterium
ATGGCCTGGATCGCCATTTTCTCGATCCGCCTGTCGCACACGGTGCTGCAGCATCCGGTGGCGTAATTTGTTTTTCCTATCATTCAAAAAAACCCGCGTCGAGCGGGTTTTTTTGATCGCGGCCAAGAATGGCCACGCTGTGATTACTTCTTTGCAAGATTTCCTAATCCCTCAAGAGCCTTTAGCACTTCGACGGGGATCATCCATACCGTCGTGTTGCTCTGATCCGAACTCAAATCGTTGATGCTTTGCAGCGTGCGCAGGTGCAACGCGCCCGGAACGGTTGCGAGCAATCGCGCCGCTTCGGCCATGTTCTGCGCCGCGCCGACTTCACCTTCCGAGTTGATGATCACCGCCTGCTTCTCGCGCTGTGCTTCGGCCACCTTGGCGATCGTGCGCTTCAAACTCTCGGGCAACACAATGTCTTTCAGTTCGACCGACTGCACGTCGATGCCCCACGAGTCGCTCACCTTATCGACGACGGTTTTAATGCCGTCGCTGACCTGCTTCTTCTTCTGGAGCAGGTCGTCGAGCGTTACTTCGCCCACGGCGTTGCGCATCGTCGTCTGTGCCAACTGCGAGACGGCGCCGAAAAAGTCTTCGACTTCGATCACCGCTTTCGCCGCGTCCGATACTTTGAAGTAGATGACGGCGTTGATGCGCACGGGGATGTTGTCTTTCGTGATCGCTTCCTGGTCCGGCACATCGACCGCTTTCACGCGGACGTCGACCTTCGTCAGCTTCTGGAAGATCGGGATGATGAGGTGCCAGCCCGGCTGCCACATCTTCGAGTACTTGCCCATCGTGAAGAGGATGCCGCGTTCGTACTGGTCCACCTGGCGGATGAACGAGAGGACGAGGACGATGACGGGGATCGCGATGCCGAGGAGTCCGAAGTATTCCATGGGTTAGAGGGGGGAAGAGCGAAGTGCGTCCAGAATACCACCGAATGAATCGATTCTGAGTGCCGCGCCGCCCACCAGGGCGCCGTCGACGTCGTCGCAGGCGAAGATCTCGGCCGCGTTTTCGGGTTTTACCGAGCCGCCGTAGAGGAGCGGCGTGTTTTTCAGGGCTTCGGGCAGCGATGAGCGAATGAATGCGTGCATCGTCTGGATGTCGGCCGCCGTCGCGGTTTTGCCTGTGCCGATGGCCCAGACGGGCTCGTAGGCGATGACGATCGGTGCGGTGATGTCGCGCGTTCCAGCGTCGATCTGCGCGCGGACGATATCTTCGGCGCGTCCCATTTCGCGTTCATCGGCCGTTTCGCCGACGCAGAGGAAGGGGAGTAATCCCGCGTCGAGCGCGGCATTCATCTGCGCGTGGATCGTTTCATCACTCTCGCGATGGTGCTGGCGCCGTTCGCTGTGGCCGCAGAGGACCGCTTGGCAGCCGTGGGCCGCGAGCATCGCCATCGAGACATCGCCCGTGAACGCGCCCGCCGCTTCGGGTCTGGCCGCTTGGCCGCCCGTCGTGAGGCCGGCCGCGACGCATTTGTCGATGTCCGGGGCGCTCGGGAAGACGACGACGTCGACGTCCGCCGCGGTGCGGAACGGGCCGATCGGCATATCGAAGCCCTGCGGTGCGGGGTTCATTTTCCAGTTGGCTGCGAGCAGCTTGTGTCGTTTGGGCATAAGGGAAACCTACCGCTACAATTCATACATGTCCACGATCGTCCTCGCCGCCGACCACGCCGGCCACCCTCTCAAAGAAACCATCAAGCAGTATCTGCAGCTCGAAGGGCACAACGTCATCGACGTGAAGCCCGAACTGGAAGAGGGCGACGATTACCCCGCGATCATGCGCGCCGGTGCGAAAGAGGTATTGAAGAAGGACGCCATCGGCATATTTTTCGGCGGCAGCGGTAACGGCGAGGCGATGGCGGCGAACAAGGTGCCTGGTATCCGCGCAGCGCTGTGCTATTCCGCGGAAACGGCGAC
>CAZZDD010000113.1:2037-5481 GCA_964652185.1 uncultured Candidatus Peribacteria bacterium
CTCAGCTTCGGCGCGCCGGTCGCCGCGAGCCTGAAGACGAACCTCGCGCTCGATATTCACTTGATGGTCTCGAACCCCGCCGACCGCATCGCTGAATTTTTAAAGATCCCCGTCGAGCGGATCACCTTCCACGCCGAGGCCGTTCCCGGAACCGACGACCGCCGCGCTCTTATCGCCGCCATCCGGAAGGGGGGTGCCGAAGTGGGCATCGCGATCAACCCCGGGACCCCCGTTTCTGCCATCGATGACGTTGTCGCGGAGGTCGATATGGTCCTCGTGATGTCCGTTGAGCCCGGATTCGGCGGACAAGCGTTTCTTGGCTCTGTGATCGAGAAAATCAAGGTTCTGCGCGAGGCTCATTCCGGGCTCATGATCCAGGTGGATGGCGGAATAAACGCCGAAACGGCCGCTGTGTCCATCGCCGCGGGAGCCGATAACCTGGTCATCGGGAGCGCGCTTTTTGCGGCCTCCGATCGAACCGCTTTCCTCGACGCCCTCCGCCATGGCGCTGCCTAAGTTTCTGAAGCGCATGTTCTGGGTATGGGGGTTCTTCGGGGCCCTCTTGGTCGCCCTGACGGCCGCAGGTTTGCTGTTGCCTGAACCGACCGTCGCGCCCACGCTTGGCGAAGGCCAGATCGCCATCATTTTGCGCGATCCGAACGGCGTCACTACGGGCCTTGCCGTCGAGTTGGCGGACGAGCCCCAGGAGTGGCGGCTCGGACTCATGAATCGCCCTGTCGTGGAAGGGGGGATGCTCTTCGTGTTCCCCGCGGAAGCGCGGCAATCGTTTTGGATGAAAGACACGCTCGTCCCCCTCGACATCGCCTACTTCCGGGCGGACGGGTCATGGGTATCGTCGGCAACGATGCAGCCCTGCCTCGCAGACCCTTGTGCGTCATACCCATCGGCAGGGCCGGCACAATACGCGTTAGAATTGCCCATTAGCGGCATAGGCTCATCGATCGGCAGTGGGTGGATGCTGGAAGTGCCTTCGGGCTCATGAGCCCTGATTTTTGGCTTTCATTAGGGCTAAATTAAATATTGACGTCGTACTATTTTTGCATGTCTTGATCTTCACCGAAGAAGGATTTTCTGCTATACTTATGTGATTTCTTCGCACTGCGTAGAAACAAACACACACTCAATGCTTCTCAGAAAAACAATCGCCGAGCTGGAACGCGCCCTGGAATCCGGGGCTCATCCGAAGCTCGCGCGTTCGTCGCGCGGCGAGAAGCTCTCGTGGATCGCGGTGCTCATCGGCGAGGTGGGGTATCTCGAGCTGAACCGCGATGAGCGCGGCGTGGTCCGCGCGTACATCCAGGCCGTGACGGGATATTCCCGGGCTCAGATGACTCGGTACATCGGCGCGATGGCTCCGAAAACGGCCCGTGTCGCGGTCGCTGAAGTTATTCGCACCGAGATGCCGCAGTTCGGTCGGTTCTACGGAATCGTCGGGCTCACGTCGCTCATGTTGCTTGCGATCGTCGTGACGATTCCTCGGTTCGCTCCGACGAGCCGCCCGCTCGCGTTCTTGAATGCCGAACATTCGATTCCCGCCGGCGACGCGACATCCGCAATGCCGCGTTCGATCGTGGTCACGACGCAACCGGCGAATGCCCAAGGCGGACGCGTCTTGTTCGCGATGCAGGAAATCGCCGATGACGCGCCGGTATCGTCCGTGCGCGAAGTCGTGGCCGCCGCGACGTTGAGCGACTTGCGGTTGCGCGTCGAATCACGCCGAGCTCAGCGCTTGCAAGAATTGCTCTCGCCGATCGGCGGCCGTAACGAGCAACTGGTGGCTTCTCCCGGCGCCGCCGCCTCGTCGCTCTTCGATGCGCTCGGTACCGGCCTCGAAGGCCAGGTACTCACCGTGAAAAACGGCAGGATCGTTTGGGCTCATCCGAATTTTTCAGGCACGGCCCGCAGGCCGTTCGGCCTCGGAGATGGTGCCACCACTTCGAACGGAGAACCTACGCGCCGCGGCGGCGGTGGCGGCGGCAATCAAACCTCAGGATCGACTACGACCAACACGACAACGACGATTGTCCAAACGGTCGATAGCGACGAGTGGACGGACGCCACGGGCATCACGTATCTCACCGATCTGACGCAGGACGTCGGTATCGGCACGATCACCCCGACTGCGAAGCTTGATGTCGTCGGTACGATCTCCGGTACCGCGCTGACGGTTTCGTCGCTTATCAACTGCAACACGATCGACACAGACGCGAATGGGAATCTCGTTTGTGGATCGGACGAAGGTGGCGCCGGTTCGACCGAAGTCGGCACCGCGAGCTTCACGGGCGCGGTGGTCCGCATCGCCGATGCGCGGTACGTGAATACCGCCGGCGACACGATGACCGGCGCGCTGACGATCGACCTTCAAGGCACGTCGCTCGGCGTCGGTCTCGAAGTCATCGAAACGATCTCGGGTTCGACGATCTTCGCGAACAGCGGACTTTCCACCTCCGGCTCGCTCGTCTGGGAAGGCGCGGCATCCGGCGCGTCGCTCTACGTGGCCAGTTCACTCCAAGGCGCCGGCCTCGTCGACTGCGACATTGCCGGCACCTCGAAACTCCTCTGGGATGCATCCACCGGTCGCTTCAGTTGCGGTACGGACGCCGACACCGGCACGACGTACGCCGCTGGCCAAGGTCTCGGTTTGAATGGTACGACGTTCTCGCTCAACTCCACGATCACCGGTGCGTTGGTCCGCTTCAACACCGTTTCTGGTTCCACCATTTACGCCCAAAGCACCCTCGCATCCTCGGGTTCTTTGGCAGTGGATGGCACGGCTTTCCTTAACTCCGCAACGCCGCTCAAAATCACCAATGCAGGCTTCTTCGGATGCACGGCTTTGGAAACCGATGCGGATGGAGACATCGTGTGCGGATCCGATGGCGGCGGCAGTTCGTACGAGGCGGGCCAGGGGTTGAGTCTCAACGGTACGGTCTTCTCGCTCAATACGACGATCACTGGATCGCTCGTGTCATTCCAAACCGTATCGGGCTCCACGGTGTTCGCCAGTAACGCGCTTCGCTCCAGTGGCTCGCTCGTGACGGAGTCCGGCGCATACATCGACGGCACCACGCTCGTCGTTCAAGCAGGAAACAACCGCGTGGGTATCGGCACCGCCGCCCCCTCGGCCGCGCTTCACGTGCTGCAGGAAAACGGCGAAGTGCGCTTCGATAGTGGCGATGCGGATTCGTTCCGGCTTTCATTCTACGAAGGTGGTTCCGAGCGTTCGTACATCCGCAACGATCAGTTGACGGCCAGCTTCGATATCGTTTCGAATAATCGTATCGCGATTCAGTCGACCGATTACATGTCTCTCGCGGGTACGAACTACGTGGCGATTCAAAACGCCATGACCGTAACGACGAACAACGTCGGTATCGGCACCTCCTCTCCCGATTCGCCGCTCGAAGTGATCGGCACCGCTTC
>CAZZDD010000114.1:0-5480 GCA_964652185.1 uncultured Candidatus Peribacteria bacterium
GCGCTCGAGCAGCGCATGGAGCAACTGGGCGTGAAGCTCGACGCGAAATCGAACTGGCAAACGCTGAAGGACTCGATCGGCACGACGAAACAAGCCGCCGAGAAGCGCGCGGAAAAGACATTCACCGACCAGCTCTTCAGCAAAGCCGGCGCATGGGGCCTTGTAGCCGCCGGCGCGCTCACGGTCTTCTCGTGGCTCGGTTTTACGAAAGCGAAGCGGCTGCGGGAAAGCATCAACACGAAAGGCTACCTGCGCACGGCCATCGACAGCGCGCGGGAGCACCCGATCTTCGCGGCGCTGATCGCGGGCCTCGGACTGAAAGTCGGCAGCGAGGCGTACAACTACATGCTCGATAACCGCGACTCGCTCGAAGGTTACGCCAAGGCGGTCGCAGGAAAGACAGGCGAAAACATCACGAAAGTCGTCGGCGACATGGCGGAGAACGTGAAGAACGTCGCGGGAGACATCAAAGACGGCAGCCTGCGCTTGCTCGTGAAAGGCCTCGTGGCAGCGATGCCGGGCAGCACCTACGACGAAGAAACGGGCGTCGTCACGATGCCGAACCTCCTCATGGGCGGCACCAAGACGCTCCGGCCTCCGTTCGTCATGGCTCTCCAAGCAAGCGTCCGCCGCGACGGCGGTACGGAAATGCTGAAAAAGGCGTACTCGCTCTTCCTCATCGAAGACCGCTTCGACGCGCTGGCGCGCCAAGCCGACACAACGCAATCGAACGACGTCACGGCCAAGAGCCTTTTGGCAGCGAGCGCGAAACGCGGACAGGAGTTGCTGCGAAACGGCGTGCGACCGGGCCGCCCGACGAAGGAATCGCGCGAGCTTGAACAGATCATCAAAATGGCGGTCGACGCCGACCCCGTCTTGCAGCGGACGAAGCCTCTCAGCGTGGAAACCGCGACGCACATCGACATCGAAGAACGCTTGAAACACGTCGAGACGGAAATGCAGTCGCTCTTCACGACCGAAGAAGCTCCCCGCTTCAAGGAAGTCGGCGACAAGATCCGCACGCGCGCGGTGAAAGCGCAGAAGGACCTGGCCTCCGGCACGTACGCCGGCAGCGCCGACAACCTGAAGAAATCGACCGTCGACGCCATCAAGGCGGATATTAAAAACTACGACACGAGCGTAAACGGCCGGAAGATCGCGCTCGGCCAAGAGTACGCGGAGCTGCTCGGCCAACAGGCGGCGTTCAAACTCGACCGCTCGAAAGGCGGATCAAGCTTGGGAGAAAAAGTCCTCGACGGCAGCGTCCGCACCATCGAAGGGCTCGGCTACAAACTCACGCGCATGGGCCCGGCCAAGTGGGCGGTGCGCGGCATCACGGGCTACTCGTTCCTCCCCCTCGCGCTCGAAGGCGCGGCGGCGCTCCGCAGCGGTAAAGAAGGAGCTGCCGCAAAGAAAGCATTCGCATTCGACGCGACCGAAGCGATCGGCGGGTTCATCCCCGGCGTCGGCGAAGTTCTCGACTTCCGCTCGGCGATCATGGGCACCGACCTCAACGGCCGCGAACTCAGCACGTGGCAGCGCGCGACCGCCGCGGGCATGGGCACGCTCGGCACGGCATCGATCGTGGCGGGCTTCTTCACGGGCGGCACCTCGATCGTCGCCTTCCGCGCGCTCCGTGGCGCCGGGGCCGCCTACACGGCGACGAAGGTCTATAAAAACGTAAAAAACGGCGTGGAAATCGCGGGCGTAACGCAGAAGGCCATCAAGGCCTTGGACGTCGCGAAAGACAGCAAGAAGACGCTCGAAACGATGGCTGACCTCACGACCCTGCAGAAGAACGCGCGCCGCTTCCAAAACATCGTGCATAACGCGCAGCGCACGATGCAGGTCGCCGTGTACGCCGAGCTCGGCATTCAAGTCTTCAGCGGCGTCAGGACGATCTACGGCAACGTCGACGCATTCATCGAAAAAACCGGCAAAAACATCACGGCCGGGGCAGACGCGGTGCAAAAATTCGTCGGCGCGCGTCCGACCGAGTAACCGATCTCCCGCTACCATACGACCATGCACTTCCTCCGCACCTACATCTTCCTCATCCCGCTCGTCACGATGGTCCTGTGCGAGTGCACGAAGATCGTCGTGGAATACTCGCGGACCGGCCGGTGGACGTCGGGCATGTTCCAACCGGGCGGCATGCCGAGTTCGCATTCGGCGTTCGTCACGTCGCTCCTCATCGTCATCGCGCGCAAGCTCGGCGTCGAATCGACCGAGTTCGCCATCGCCTTCGTCTTCGCGTGCGTGGTGTGGTACGACGCGATCTCGCTCCGCCGCAGCGTGGGCGAACAAGCCGAAGTGCTGAACCGCCTACAACACAAACTGCACCTGCGCGAACGCGTGGGACATTCGTCGAAAGAGGTCGCCGCGGGCATCGTCTTCGGCGCGATCGTCACGGCCGTCGGCATCTGGCTCGACGGGTCGGTCGGCGGCTTGTTCGCTTAATCGCGGTTCTTGATCACTTCGAGGGCCTCCTTCACGTCGCCCTTCCGGAGCGTTTTGCCGAGCTTGATGAACGTGTCGATGATGACAGGGAGCTCCAAATAATCGATGAAGATCGCCACCCACGCGAGCCAGACGGGCAACACTGTGCCGTCGCGACGCCCCGCGAACTGATCGATGACGAATTCGTCGGTGATCCAGAAGAGGTGCAACCACTGGCTGTTGAGGAACACGATGAACAGCAGCGCCTTCCAGCTGAACTTCTTCCGCAGTTCAAAGAAGTACAAGAACGTCGTGGAGATCAACGCCGGGATCTCGGTGTAGTCGACGAGGATGATGACCGTCTGGATCAGCGGCGTCGTGTAGAAATAGCTCTCCCCCAACACCCGCAACGAGATGACGTGCGTCGCAAGCCACCACAAATGGAGCACCTGCAGGGCGAACAGGAACGTTGTTAGCGCCAACGTGAGCGTGTAATGGCGCTCATACCAGGCCCAGAAACGCTGCGTAAAGCTCATGGAACGCAGTATATCACATCACCCCCTCCGCGAGACTGCGAAGCGCCGCGCCGACGCCGTACGCGATCGCCGTGCTGGCCGCGCCGATGGCCATGATTTCGGCGATGCCGCGGAGCGGCCGCTGCCGGGTGACGTAGCTGCGCGTGAGGCCCACGAGCAAGAGCGCAACCGCCGCCGCGACGATAGCGGCCACGAAGCGATACTCGACGGCGACGATACCGAACGCGTAGGGAAGGAGCGGCACCGCACCGAACACGACGAACCCCATGAACGTGGCGAAACCGTGCACGAAGGCGCCGGACGCCTCCGGCTTCGAGAGACCGTGCTCCTCGAGCATCATCGCGTCGGCCCACCGGTCGACATCGGACGTAACGGTCGCGACGACATCATCCAATCGGGCTCCCGAAAATCCCTTCGCTTCGTACGCCTCGCGGATCTCCTCGCGCTCCATGTCGGGATGATCGAGGATTTCCTGCAGCTCCTCCTTTCGCAAACGCTGGTACTGGTCGGCCGCGGACCGCGACGACAAGAACGCCCCCGCACCCATCGAGAAACCGTCCGCGAGGAGGTTGGCGACGCCGAGCACGAGGATGATGCGGTCGGGCAATTCCGCCCCGACCGTACCCGCCACCACCGCGAACGTGGTCACGATGCCGTCGTGGGCGCCGTACACGATATCGTGGATGACCGGCCCCAGACTGCTGCCATGGGTGTCTTCGGCTTTATGAGCCGCCAAACGTTGCTTCATATCCATACATCAATGGTAACCCCAGAAGCGCCCGTGTGCTACAGTCGGGGCGACTTTCTCCCCTTTTCCCATGGCGCGCATCGCCGATCAACAAACGGATTTTCCCCAATGGTACCTGGACGTCATCGCCCAGGCCGACCTGGCGGAGCACGCGGACGTCCGCGGCTGCATCATCTTCAAACCCTACGGCTACGCCCTGTGGGAAGCGATCCAGCACGACCTCAACCAGCGCATCAAAGACCTCGGCGTCGACAACGTCTACTTCCCGCTGCTCATCCCGGAATCGATTTTACAGAAGGAAAAAGACCACATCGAAGGCTTCGCGCCCGAGTGCGCGGTGGTCACGCACGGCGGCGGCAAGGAACTCACCGAAAAACTCTACATCCGCCCCACGAGCGAAACGATCATCTACTCGACCTTCGCCAAATGGGTGCAGAGCTACCGCGACCTGCCCCTCAAGATCAACCAGTGGGCCAACGTCGTCCGCTGGGAAATGCGCACCAGACCCTTCCTCCGCACGCTCGAATTCCTTTGGCAGGAAGGCCACACGATGCACGCCACCAAAGACGAGGCCGACCAGATGGTCATGGCGGCGCTGCAGATGTACGCCGATTTCGACCGCGACATGCTCGCGATCCCCGTCGTGCGCGGCAAGAAGCCGGAGCACGAGAAGTTCGCCGGCGCGCTCTACACGATGACGACCGAAGCCCTCGCGCGCGACGGCAAGGCGATCCAGGCCGGCACGTCGCACAACCTCGGGCAGGGATTCTCCGAAGCATATGACGTGAAATACCTGAGCAAAGAGGGCAAACAGGAGCGCCCGTTCATGACGAGCTGGGGACTCTCCACGCGCATCATCGGCACGCTGATCGTCGTCCACGGCGATGAAAAAGGCCTGCGCATCCCGCCCGCGATCGCACCGATCCAGGTCGTGATCGTCCCGATTTACAAGAGCGACGAAGAGAAGCAGGCGGTGATGAAAGCCGCGATCGAGATCGAACGTTCGCTCGACGAAGTGCGCGTGAAACTCGATTGGCGCGACGAGAAATCGCCCGGCTTCAAGTTCGCCGAGTGGGAAGTGAAGGGTGTGCCGATCCGCATCGAACTCGGCCCGAAGGACCTCGCCGCGAACCAAGTCACGATGGTCCGCCGCGATACGTCGGAAAAATCCGCAGTGCCGCTCGCGCAGGTGAACGGCGTGTCGGTGCGCGTCCTGCTCCAGAAGATCCAAGACACGATGCTCGCGCAGGCGGAGGAATTCCTGAAGGCGCACACGCACGAAGCCGCGACGAAAGAAGAACTCACGGCGATCATCGAAAGCGACGCGGGCGGGATGGTCTGGGCCGCATGGGACGGCGACGTAAAAACCGCGATGACGATCCAAAACGATCTCAAAGCGTCGATCCGCCTCCTCGGCGACCCGGCCCAAGCGAAAGGAAAGAAGGATCCCTTCTCAGGCAAACCCGCGACCGAGTGGGCCCTCTACGCGAAGGCGTACTAAGAAGCGTTCGGCGTCTTCGACTGCAGGGCGAAACGCATGGTGAGGCCTTCTCCCACCTGCACGACCTCATATCGCTCGGCGTCGACCTCGATACCTTCGAATATGTGGGCGAATGCCAAAAAACACTTCACCGTCCATGCCGCCTCGTTTGTCATGGTGCGGACGCGCAACCCCTCCCGGTCGTCCGGAAAATGAATGCCCCGGACGCCCTCAATCGCGAACAGTTGCTGATGAGAGCGTTCGAGCCACGCATCGA
>CAZZDD010000115.1:0-4038 GCA_964652185.1 uncultured Candidatus Peribacteria bacterium
GAGCGCAAGGATGGCGGCGTTTTCAGCGCTTCACGATGGTTTTCTGCCCGCCCATGTAGGGGCGCAACACCTCCGGGATCGTCACGGAACCGTCTTCGTTCTGGTGGTTCTCGAGGATCGCGATGAGGATGCGGCCGATGGCGAACGCGGTGGCATCGTTCATGTGCACGAGCTTCTTGCCCTCCGGTCCTTTGTAGTACGTCCCCAGGCGGCGCGCTTGGTAATCGGTCATGTAGTCGCTCGTGTGCGTCTCGCGGTATGTCTCTTGCGACGGTACCCAGCACTCGATGTCGAGACCGTTGGCGTTCGGCTTGCCGATGTCGTAGGTGCACTTCTGCAGCACGCGGTACGGCACGCCGACCAGCTGCACGAGGTGTTCCTGCAGCGCGACGATAAGCTTTTGTTCCTCCGCGCCGGTCTCGGCCGTCGTGAACGATTCCATTTCGAGTTTGTCGAATTGGTGCACGCGCAGGATGCCGCCCATGTCTTTGCCGTAGGTGCCGGCTTCGCGGCGGAAGGCCGACGAGTAGCCGACGTAGCGGATCGGGAGGTTCTCCTCCGGGATCGTTTCTTCCATGTAGTAGGGGCCCATCGTGTGTTCCGCCGAGCCGATCAGCACCTGGCCGTCTTCCGGCAGCAGGTAGCGCTGTTCTTCGGGTTGCAGGCGGTCCATGCGGTCCATCACGTCGCGGCGCATGATCACGGGCGGGAGCATGGGGATGAACGGCTTCGCGGCAACGTTGAGCTTGTGCTTCTTGATGAGCGACGCGAGGGTTTTTTCGTCGGCGAGCGTATCGAACGTCAGTTGAATAATCGCCATCTGCAGGCGCACGGCGTCGCCTTTCAGATACGCGAAGCGCGAGCCGCTCACGATCGCGGCTTTTTCCACGTCGATGATGTCGAGCGCCGTACCGAGCGCCATGTGGTCTTTCACTGGGAACGCGAATTTCTTTTTCTCGCCGACTTCGCGGATCACGACGTTCTCCTCTTCGCTGTGGCCGACCGGCACCTCCGGCAGCGGCAGGTTCGGGATCGTGAGGTAGAGCGCGTTCCACTCCGTTTCGATCTGCGTCAGGCGCTCCTCTTTCGTCTTCAGTTTGTCGCCGAGCTCCTTCATCGCGGCGATCGTCTTCGCCTTCTCGTCGCCTTTCATCTGCGGCACGGCCTTGCTCACGCTGTTGCGCTCGGCGCGCATCGCTTCCACTTCCTGCTGCAACCCGCGGCGCTCTTCGTCGAGTTTCAAAAACCCGTGGACGTCGGACTTTACGCCTTTGTTTGTGGCGGCGTCCTTGTACGCGTCGGGTCGGGCCCGGAGGTCAGAGAGGTCGATCATTGCGTGGCATGGTACCTGATTGGGGTCGTGTCGTAACGCCGTCCGCGTCGAACCCCGGATGCGTTTCTCCCTGCATGATGCCTCTGTAGGCGACTGCGATCATGTTTTGCAGCGCTTCCACTTCTTCTGGAACGTTCTCGCAATCGACGTTTCTGCAGAGAACCTGCAGCTGGTTGTAGCACAATCCTTTCAGAAGGCTGCGACGGCTGTCTTGATGGATGGAGAGCAGCGCGCCGCTGACGATGTCATCCGGCACATCCACGATGGCATGCGTTTCAATTCCTTTATTCCCCAAATCCCATGTGGGCGTACGTTTGCGTTGTGTTGCAGCGGGTCGGTTTTCATATCGCGCCAGATAGGCGAGCTGCGTCGAAAAACTCCAGTAACCGCTGTCGGGTATGACGTCTAACTCGATGAGCACGTTGCTCTGAGCGTCCCACGTTTTCCGGCGCATGATCTCGCGCGCGGACACGCTGAGCCGGGAGATCGCCCGAGAAAAGTTCTGTACGCCCGTCGTATAGTCTCCCTCCTCTAAATTGTACGGATATGCCCGATCGAGCCAGTCATACGGTTTGTCCCGGTCGTCGAACGTGTCGCTTGCCATGGTTGAATAGTGGAGCACGCGGCACGGCGCAGGACAAGGTCATCGGGAGATTACGGTTTCACGCTCGCCCAGCGGAGTAGCGCGTTCTCAAAATTGTTTTCGAGGAATTCGATGCGTTGTTGGATGTCGAGGATCTTCCCGTTCGCTTTCGGGTCCGATGCGATTTTTTCGTAGTTTTTCGTCAGTCCGGCGTGACGTCGCGCGAAGACGACGCGCACGATGGCGATCCGTTGCGTGACGGAGAGTTGCTTCACCCATTTTTCCGTTTCCGAATAATCGAGTGATGTGGCGGCGATATCGGCGATGCTGCGGTCCTTTCGGTATTCATCCCATGAAATAATGCGTGATTTATCCTCTGGGATCGGCGCCTTCACTTCGCAGTCCAGAACGGCGTTTTGAATGTCCTTTTTCGTGCGACCGAGTTTCGGGAACAGGTTCTCGCCCGTTGTGTGCTGAAAGAGAAGTTCGTCCGTACGGTCGAAGATCTTCGGCGGGGATGTGCGTATCGTGGCCGCCAAAGCTTCACGGGCATCCGAAATCTCCTTTGAATCGCGAATTGCCTCATAATTAGGGATGGCCAACATGGGGTCAGCCATTGGAGCACAGACCTTCATGCGCTACAATACCGAGTCTTTATGAAGCAGCTCCCCTTCAAGCTCGTCTCGAAATTCGAACCGACCGGCGACCAGCCAAAGGCTATCGAAAAGCTGATAAAGGGCGTGAACGCCGGCGAGAAGCACCAGACGCTCCTCGGCGCCACGGGTACGGGCAAGACGTTCACGATGGCCAACATCATCCAGCAGGCGCAGCGCCCGACGCTCGTGCTGGCCCACAACAAGACGCTCGCCGCGCAGCTCTGCTCCGAGTTCCAGAACTTCTTCCCGGAGAACGCGGTGTCGTACTTCGTGTCGTACTACGACTACTACCAGCCGGAGGCGTACGTGCCGCACACCGATACCTACATCGAGAAAGACGCGAGCATCAACGAGGAGATCGAGAAGTACCGCCACGCCGCTACGTTCAACCTCCTCACCCGCAGGGACGTGCTCATCGTCGCATCGGTGTCGTGTATCTACGGCCTCGGCAACGTGCAGGACTACGAAGCCCTCGCGATCACCGTGAAGCGCGGCGAAGCGGTCCAGCGCGACAAGTTTCTGCGACGGCTTACGGACATCCAGTACAAGCGGTCCAATCTGGAATTCAAGCAGGGCATGGTTCACGTCCTCGGCGACACGGTCGAAATTTTCCCGCCCGCGGGCGACACGGTCATCCGCATCGAGATGCCGTTCGAGGAGATCGACATCATCCAGGAGGTCGACTGCTTCACCGGCGAAGTGATCCACGAGTTGCAGGAAGCGACGATCTTCCCCGCGAGCCACAACGTGACCACCAAGGAAAAAATCGACCGCGCGATCGACGGAATTTTGGCCGAACTGAAAGAGCGCGAAGGCGAACTGCTCAAGGCCGGCGAACTCGCGAAGGCCGAACGCATCCGCATGCGTACCGAATATGACGTCGAGATGCTCAAGGAAACGGGTTACTGCACGGGCATCGAGAACTACATCCGCTACCTCGAAGGCACCGTGCCCGATTCGCCGCCGAGCACGCTGCTCGATTACTTCCCGGAAGACTTCCTGCTTTTCATCGACGAATCGCACATCTCGATCCCGCAGGTCGGCGGCATGAGCGAGGGCAACAAGAGCCGCAAGCAGACGCTCATCGACTACGGCTTCCGTCTGCCCAGCTCGCACGACAACCGTCCGCTGCGGTTCGACGAGTTCGAACAGCGCGCGCCGCAGCGCGTGTACGTGTCTGCGACTCCCGGCAAGTACGAGTACGAGCACACGCCGAAGGAGAACTTCGCCGAGCAGATCATCCGCCCGACGGGCCTGCTCGACCCGGTGGTGACGGTGAAGCCCACGAAGGGCCAGATCCAGGACATCACGCTCGAGATCGACGAGACCATCAAGCGCGGCGAACGCGTGCTCCTCACCACGCTCACGAAGCGCATGGCCGAGGACCTCACGAAGTTCTTCGACGATAAGGGCTACAACATCCAGTACCTGCACAGCGACGTCGAGACGCTCGACCGCATCGAAAT
>CAZZDD010000115.1:4138-5469 GCA_964652185.1 uncultured Candidatus Peribacteria bacterium
CAGATCGCCTACAACGAGAAGCACGGCATCACGCCGCAAACGATCATCAAAGCCGTGCACGACATCTCAGAGGAGCAACGGAAGCTCGAATTACGCCGCCCCAAGCGCGACCACACGAAGATCCCGCGCGACGAGAAGAAGAAGCTCATCGCCGAGCTCAACGCGCAGATGGAAATCGCCGCCGAAAACCTCCAGTTCGAACAAGCTGCCGATATGCGCGACGAAATCGAGCTGCTTGAACGGGAGCTTCGGAGCGGGAAGTGATCAAATCTCCTCCGCTTCCCGCAAAATATCGAGGTACATTTCGCGAATCTCACGCAGTTCCTCGAGCGCCAGTGGCGCATCAGGATCGCGCGGAGCGCCCATCTCCAGATCGAGCAGTTTTGAGCGAGCGCGTTCGGAGATGCTCCACACATCGGACTCCGCAAGCACGGAGAACGATGTGAGAACGTCGTTCCAATTCGCGCCGTCGGGAATCGTGTTCTGCGAAACCATCGTCTTATTATAGCGTTTTCCGCTCATTTCGTCACGGAGCTTCAACCCAAGATCTGCACCGCTTCCTTGTAGCCTTCCGGCCGGCCGAGATCGAGGCGCTTGCCTTCGAACTCCCAGCCGCAAATGGCGATGTCGTCCTTCAGGGCGATGAGCGCGTCGATGAGGCGGATTTCGCCGCCGTGGCCGCTCTGTACCGAGGGCAGTATGTCGAACGTCTTCCGCGGGATGACGTACTTGCCGACGATCCCGAGCGTCGAGGGCGCTTCTTCCACCTTCGGCTTCTCCACGAGGCCCTTCACACGCACCAGGCGGCCGTCCTGCGAGAGGGGGTCGACGACGCCATACTTGTAGACTTCTTCGCGCGGCAGGTTTTCGAGCGAGAGCATCGCCGCGGTCGCGCGTTCGTTTTCTGGCAGCAGGTCCATCGCGGTGCTCAATTGCTGCAGGCCGCTCTTCTCATGCGCGATGAGGTCGTCGCCGAAGAGGATCGCCACGTGATCGTCTTTTACCCAGTCCGTGGCTTGCATGATCGCGTGGCCGTCCCCTTTCTGTTCGTGCTGGTACACCGTGTGAATCCGCACGTTGTCGTATTTCCGCAAGTCTTTCAACATGTCCAACTTTCCTTTTTTTTCGAGGATCGCGTTCAGTCCTTCGTCGGGTTCGAAGAACTTCGGGATGGATTCTTTTCCCGCGCTGATGACGAAGCAAATGTCACTGATGCCGACCGAGAGGCACTCGTCCACGAGGAGCGCGATGGCCGGCATATTGCCGATCGGGAGCAGTTCTTTGGGGACGATTTTCGTCCATGGCAAGAAACGAGTTCCGAGGCCTGCGAC
>CAZZDD010000116.1:0-5433 GCA_964652185.1 uncultured Candidatus Peribacteria bacterium
CTCATCTCGCTGGCGAGGATGCTCTGGCTTTCTTCGCCGCCGACCTTTCGCGCTCGAGCCGTCGCCTCGTCGCGAGCTTTGAAAGCGGCGCCCTCAAGCCCCGCCACGCCGGTGCGATCGGAGAGAGAGGCAAAGGCGTCCTCAAGGTCGCGGACGGCGTCACGCTGCTCCTTGATGGCGCTGGTGAACACCTCGGCGGCCTTGGTCGCCGCGTCTTGCTTCTTCTTCAGAAACGCCGTCGCCGCCGCAGTGCCAGCGAGCGGGGCGTCGGTGCCCTGCATGACGTTGCCGAGGCCGTCAGTCGCCTTCGACAGGTCGACCGTCTCCGCGAGCAACGCTCGATCGGCGGCCGTAAGTTGATCTGCGGCTGCGGCCGAAAGCTCGGCGGCTTCGCTTTCGTCGATGAGGCCCTGGGCAAACTCGTTGACCTGGTCAACTTGGGCCCGGAGGTCGATGACACCGAGCGAGGAAATCAAGATCGAGGTGGCGCCGAGCGCGGCAATGGCCGAGGCCAGGTTGACGAGCACCCGCAGGAGTCCTCGAGCGCTGCCTTTGGCCATCTCGAAGGCGGTGACGAGCTCGCTCCAGACGGAGACGTTCTTCGGCACCGTCCGCAGGCCCATGGCCTCCAAGACCGCGCTGGTGGCCATGTAGCTGGCGGTGAAGGTCCCGACGGCGACGGCGGCGACGCCTGCGACTTTGGCCAGGTTGATGAGCGCCAACGCCCAGTCGGCGACCATGATGTTGGCGGCGCCTGCCCCTGCGGCGGCCTGAATTGCAGACGCCGCGACGCCGCGAAACGCTGTGGCCGCCACCGTGGCGATGGGGCCGACGGTGGCGAGGGCGCCGGCGACGCTGTTGACGGCGAACAGCAGGGCACCCAGGGCGGCGACGGTGGCTCCCGCGGCGACCATGAGCTTCTTCATCTCGGGGGACGAGTCGCGGAAGATGGCGACGACGGCGCGGAACGCTTTGACGATCTCGAGAGCGGCCGGGAGAAGGACCTCGCCGAGCTCGCGCCCAGCGTTTTTCACATCGGCGTCGAGGCGCGAAAGCTGCCCGGCGAAGGTTCCAGCCTCAGAGGCCGCTGCACCCTGGACGTCGGCGGTTTGCCGGTAGATCGCCGCGAGACGCAGCGCCGTCTTCTGCGCCTCGTCCATCGTCGTCACGCTTTGCGTGAGGCCCTGGTTCATGGCCTCGGTCTTCAGCGCGTTCTCGCCGATAAAGATGTTCAGCTTTTCGATCGATTCGGTCTCGCCGCGAAGACCGCTCTGGATGCGTTCGAGCGTGTCGGCGAACGGGACGTTCATCGCCGCGCTGATGTCGGCGGCGAGTTGGGTGATCGCCTTCGACTGCTTCTCGGCGGCGGCGACGTCTCCGAGGCTGTTTTTCAGCTGCATGCCGACAGAGACGAGGCCCTGGCGCGTCTCCTGGAGAGATGTGCCGAGATCGCCGCTCAGCTTCGACGCAAAGCTCTCGATGTCCTGCACCCGGTCTGGGCCAAAGGCTCGACCGATGAGAGACCCCGTCTGTTCGAAGTCGCTGGCGGCCTTGGCGGCGAAGACCCCGATGGCCGCGAGGCCAGCGGATGCAACCCCGCTGGCCCCGGCGATCTTGTCGAGCTTCGACGAGAAGCTTTCGACCTCTTTGGACGCCGCCGAGAAGTCGTTGATGAACTTCCCGACGACGGCGCGAAGCTCGACACTGATCTTCCCAAGCGACATGGCCTACTCCTTTGGCTTCACCCTCGCCCTCATGGCCGCGTTGAACGCCTCAAGCTGCGCCTTCGCCTCCGCTGCGGTTGGGGCCTTGCCCTTCTTTTTCTTCTTCTCGCCCTTCGGCGTGGAGATTGTCGAAAGCATAGCCGCAAGCATTGGCTGATCCGCAGAAGCTGGTTCGGTGCGCAGCAGGGATTTGACCGTCACCTTGGGCTTGGCGCCGGCGAGGTTGGCGACGCTGGCAATCAGCCACGCCGTCAACACCCGCTTGTCCTCTCGTCGAGACTCGGCGACGTCGATGTAGACCCAGGCATCGGCAAGGCTCCCGCTCCAGAATTCTGCGGGAGTCATGCCCCCATCGACAGCCGAGACTAGGAGGGCGTGCCAGTCGATGAGGGCGTCTGAGGGTCCGATGGGGACGCCTCACCCGTTGGCGTCGTCGTCGCCCCCTGCTTCGGTTTCCGAGCCGGGATGCCGTTCTTGATGGCGGTGACGACCTTCAAGAGCAGCGACGTGAGGTCGTCGGTGTCGCCTTCGCCGGTGGCGAGATCGATGAGGTCGCAGACATTGTCTTCGCTCGGCATCTCGTCTTTGGGCAAGTAGGCAAAGCCAGCCCGAACGAAGAAGATGATGTCGCCGAGGCGCATCGCCGTCGGGTCTTTCTCGAGGCTCTCAAAGACGTTCATCAGCTTGAGGAACGGCGTGTCGCGCTCCCGCTCCATGAACCGGAGAGCGCGGGTGCCGTAGGCGAGCTCCACCTCTTTGCCTTTGAGTTTCACCTTGATCACGTAGGAACGATCGGGGTCTGACATTGCTGGCTCCTTCTGCCTTTCGGGGCGGCGTCAAGGTATCACCGCCAGCAAAAAAGACAGCGGCGGCGAAACCCGTCTGGATCTCGCCGCCGTTGCGCCCTCGTTGGGCCCAGGTTCCCCGAAAAGCAACCCGACTGGCCCCGTCATCGGTGGAGCCGTCACCGAGCGTCAGGGGCCGTCGTCGCTGGCCTGGTAATCCATGATCGCGCCGCTCAACCGCAGGGTGAACTCGATCATGGCGGTGTCGTCGAGCGGAGCCGACGCGTTCCAGGTGGTCGCGAAGGCCTCGGCCTCGAAGAACTTGTCGCCTTCGCCCGTCGTGAGACGGAAGCGCGTGCGGAAGATGGTCTTCGCGAACACGGCGAGGGCGACGATGCTCTGGCCAGGGTCGCCGTCGGACCAGCGGCACGAGCCGTCGATCGTGACGTCGTGAAAGTTCGGGTGGTAGGTCCGAGCACCGTTGCTGTCGTGCGAGGTGCACTCGAGCTCGTCGATGTTGATGTTGATGTTGGCGTCGACAAGGTGACCCAGGCGCACCCAGGTGTCGCCGCCGTCGTTCGAGACCTCGAGCACGCCAAAGCGGCCCGCTGTGCATTCGCTCATGATTGCCTCCAGCGGGAGAAGCCCGCGATGGGGAAGGTGAAGGGAAAGGAGAAGGAGAAGGCGAGGGCGAGGATCAGGCTGGCTGGGCCTTCAGCGCGTAGAGGCGCACACCGGCGCCCGCGGCGGTGTCGACGTGCATCTTCGACCCACCACCCTGGTTCCAGTTGGGCGGGGCGAAGGGCCCGGCGAAGCTCTTGCCAGGCACGGAGCTCACGGCGGCGGCGGCGCTCATCGTCACGTCGCCGGTACGACCGTAGGGATCGTTGACGCTGACGATCGTGGCACTGACGCCGCCACCGGTCGTGTTCTCGAGGAGCAAGAACACGTTGCCGTTGTTTTCGACGTCGTGATCGTTGGTGCCGTCAGCGACGACACCGGTGAGGGTGACAGCGCCAGCGCCGTAGCGTGGGAGCAGGTCAACAGGGATTGCGGTACGAGGCATGGGCTGTCTCCAGGGGTCGGTGGTTGAAGGTTGACGACGTCAAAACCACGAGCGAGGGCGCTCAGTACTGGTATTTGAAGGCGTACATCCGCAGGTCGGTGACGGTGCCGCTGCAATCAACGTGCATCTTGGAGCCGCCGCCCTGGTTCCAGAGGGGAGGAGCGAAGGGGCCAGCGGCGACCTTGCCGGGCACAGAGCCCGAGATCGCCGGCATCGTGATCGCCACGTCGCCGGTGCGCCCGTAGGGGTCGGCGACGCTGATGAGGTCGACGGTGGGCGTGGCGGCGCCGCTCTGTTCGAAGAGCAGGATCACCTGCCCGTTGTTCTCGACGTCATGGTCGTTGGTGGCGTCGGCGGCGACACCGGTTGGAACGACGGCGCCACCGTAACGAGGGACAACGTCGACGGGGATGGCGGTACGGGGCATGGGGTCCTCCTGGGGTCACAGCGTCTTGACGGTCTTCGCTCCGGAGTTCGTCGCGGTGGACCGGTAAAGAGCATATGGCACGGCGATCCCATCGATCGAGAGATTGGCTGTGGCCACCTGCGAGAAAGCGATCGTCGTCCGACCGACGATCCCGTCATAGAAGGCTGGCGTGCCTCCGAGCCAATCGACCGGGCATGCCCACCAGAGGTGTTCGCCGGCGCCAGCCGTTGCTGACCAGATCGATGTGCGCCTGGTGCCGACCGTCACGGAGCTCAGGCCCTGGATGAAGGCCGCGTCCATGGCGCCTGGTGGAGCGGCGGCCCCGGTGTAGATCGGGCGCAGGCGAGCGTTGCGCTTGAGGCCAAAGCTGGCGGCGAAGAGCGGGAAGCCATCTGGGTCTTGGCCCAGGTTCAAGATCGCCGACACGCGCAGCTTGGCGTCGAAATAGCCGCTCACCAGCCCGTCAGCGTCCTGGGCGGCGACGACGGCGACGATGGCCTCCAGCAGGGCCTCTGCGGTCCTGGGGTCGTCTTTGTCGCCGCGAACGAGCACCTGGACCTCTGGCCGTTCTTCGCGGTGGCCGTTGCCGCCTTCGACGAATGGGATCTCCTGCTCGCCGGCGACGTTGCGGCAGATCACAGCCAGCGCCGAGACGTCTTTGGCGACGGGGAAGATGTCGCCAGCGCGCACCGACGGCGGCGACACCGTCGACGTCGACAGGCCAGGGATGCGGGCCAGGATGTGCCTTGCGACGTCGTGCGCCGCACTTTCGCCAATCGCCATGGTGACCTCACCGCGCTGTGCGCTGAATGATTCTCAGGGTGTCGTTCTCGATCCTCGCCGCCATCGTCGGCACAGCTTCGAGAAACGGCCCCTCAAGGTATTTGGATCGGCTCCTGTGCGTCTCGTGGACGATGCCGCCATAGACGGTGCCGTAATAGATCACGACGAGCGGCGTTGCCCCGCCTGGGGTCGTCACGCCGCCTGAGGATCGGAGGCGGCCGGTGTCGACCGGGACCCGCATCTGGCTCACGGCGAAGATGCGCAAAGCCTCCCGATAGAGGGCCGTCTGAACGGCCTGAGGCGCCTTCTTCTGGAGGTCTCGCAGGCGACGCATGGTGTTGCGGTCGCCGACCACCTTCGCCCGCACGACGCGGCTCACAGGCCAACCTCGGTGTGCCCATCACGACCGTCACGGCGCCGAGCGTTGACGCGGTATTTCGGCGTGCGCGCGTTGGCGTCGACGTAGGTGTAGGGCGTCGGGAACACTCGCTTGGAGTTGTTGCCAGCAAAGTCGGGGACCCACACACGATCTCGAGGTCCGATGAAGGCCCTTGTGGCGATGACGGTGTCGACGGTGACGGTCGTCCCGTCAGCGTTGCGGACCACCTTGGTCTTCTCTTCGATCCGAGCAGCGTAGACGACGGGCGC
>CAZZDD010000117.1:0-2536 GCA_964652185.1 uncultured Candidatus Peribacteria bacterium
TGCGGCGACATGATCACGCACGCGGGCGTTGAAATCTGCGACGACGGCAACACCCAAAACGGCGACTTCTGCAACGCGACCTGCACGGCGATCACGACACCCGGTCCGACCTGCGGCAATAACCTACCGAACCCCGGCGAGCAGTGCGACGACGGAAACTCCTCGAATAACGACGCCTGCGTCGCGTGCCAAAACGCGCGCTGCGGCGACAACCATGTCCGTACGGGCATCGAAGCCTGCGACGACGGCAACACGGTGAACACGGACTCGTGCGTTGCGTGCCAGGCTGCGCGCTGCGGCGACGGCCACGTTCGCGCGGGCATCGAAGCATGCGACGACGGCAACACCGTGAACGGCGACACCTGCAACGCGACCTGCACGGCGATCACGACACCCGGTCCGACCTGCGGCAACAACCAGCCGAACCCCGGCGAGCAGTGCGACGACGGAAACTCGTCCAACAACGACGCCTGCGTCGCGTGCCAAAACGCGCGCTGCGGCGACGGCCACGTTCATGCAGGGGTCGAAGCCTGCGACGACGGCAATCAAAACAACAACGACGCATGCCGCAACGACTGTACGCTCACCCCTCCGTCCCCGACATGCGGCAACTATCTGTTCGAAGCGGGCGAGGAATGCGAAATTCCGCTGAGCGCACCTAGCCGCATCATCCCCGGAACGAACCCGCCGATGGAGTGCAACCTCCAATGCCGCCTCGAAGATTGCGGCGACGGCCTGGTGAACGTGCCCGGCGAAGAGTGCGACGACGGCAACAACAACAACACCGACGCGTGCAGCAACCTGTGCAAAAACAATTCGGCCACCACGCCCTCGACGCCCAACGCCGCAATCGTGTTCCGCAGCGTCGACAATAACCAGACGGTGCGCGCGGTATCGAACCAGGAATTCAACGCCTTCACTTTTGACATCACAGCGTACGCGCAGCAGCAAGTCGTCGCGCGCCGCATCGAGCTGAAGGCCGTACAGGGAAACCCCAGCAACGGCTTCGGTCCGCCGCGCCTCTGGATCGATGCGGACCGCGACGGCATGGGCGACAGCGAAGTGGCAGTCGGCTCCGTGGGTCTGAACGGCGTCATCGTCTTCACGACGCCGCTGGCCATTCCCGCGGGAGCCACGAACCGTTACATCATGGTCATGAAGGCGGGTCCTCACGCGTTCTCCTCCCCGATGGGCCATCCCATGCCCGCGGGACCGCAAGCCCCGCTCCAATTCACCTTCAACACGACCGGAGCCAACTATGTCCGCGCCACGTACGGCACGACGACGGCGCAGCTCATGAACATCGCGACGAACGGCGTCTGCGGAGCGACCTCCTGCGCCATCGCGGTGCAGACGGGCCCGTCGGTCACGCACACGTTCAAGAAAGCCGCGAACCTCGCGGTGATCGGTAACGCCCAGCCCGCGGCGTCGTCCATCCTCGCCGGCGGCGAAAGCGACGCGCTCCTGGAACTCACCATGAACGTGAGCGACGATGAAAACCTGATCCTGAACCAGCTGGCCTTCGAGGTGCAAGGTTCCGAAGCCCTTGAGGACCTCACGATCTACGTGAACGGTCAAAACGCCGGCTCCGCGAGCCCGGACCAGTGCGCGAGTATGACGTTCGTTCCGAGCGGCCCCGTCCAGGGCGGATTGCATATCTTGCCCAAATATTGCGCCCTCCTCGATGCACGCCTGATCCGCGCCATCGATAACCGCGTCGAAGTCCGCGCCGTCGTGAAGGAAGCCTCCTCAAGCTGGCAACCCGGCACGAAGGTGAAGCTGACCCTCCTGACGAATCCCGACGGCTACGTGAAAGCGACGGGTGAAACGTCCGGCGTGTGGCTGACGAAGCAAAGCCCCCCGGGCGACGGCGGCAACGTCACGATCACGGGTGTCCTGATGTCCAACGAACACGAAGCGCTGTAACCCTCCTTGCCAATTTTTCTCACACACATCCTCCCCACCTCCCTTATGGGTACCGTCAATCGCACGCAGCTCCTCGCGGCCGCACTCTGTCTCTCGCTCTGTGGCCTCGGCGTCACCGCCGGCGTCCAACTGCGGGCGCAGGTTGGACCGCCCGAGGACGGCATCATCAACGATGACGATCAAGCGCGGTTCTCGTCGAACTTCACGCGAAGGGTCGCCTTCCCGGGGGCATATAAATTCGACACGACGTTCGTCCTCCGCAGCCCCGCACAAACGAGCCCGGCTCAGACGGCCACATGGAAATACATGGGTGTCGAACCGGAAAGCTATTACGTCGACATGACGTGGGGCGCATACAACGGCGCCGTGCAAAACGCGACGGTCACGGTCGAAGCGGATTCGCTCGCCGAGCCGATCGTCACGACGATCAACCAGCGCCAAGCTCCGTCATCCGTCACGAGCGGCGGAAGAGGTTGGCACAGGCTCGGAATGGTGAACATCGTCGACGACAGCGAAAACACGATCACCGTGACGCTGACGGCCGGCGTCGGCATCACGATGGCCGACGCGGTGAGGATCGTGAAAGTCGACGGAACGACGACGCCTCCGG
>CAZZDD010000117.1:2636-5322 GCA_964652185.1 uncultured Candidatus Peribacteria bacterium
TCAACACGCCGTACATCCTGAACGTCACGGTAAAGAATCTCGGCCCGGATACCGCCACGACGCCCGTATCGTTCAACGTGGACATCCCTGCTGGAACGACGTTCGTCCCCGAACAATCCGACAGTCGCTGCACGGTGAATAACTCCATGATCAACTGCGTGGCAAACCGCATGACGGTCGGCACGCCGTACTCGTACCCGCTGACGTTCAACGCCACCGCCGGTGCAGGCAGCACATCGTGCACGAACCCCATCACGCACATCGCGCGCGTTGGAGCTTCTCCACAAGGAGACCCAGTCCTCTGGAACAACCAAACGACGTCGCAGACTACAGTCAACTGCACCGCGATCGCCGACTGCGTCTTAGGAGACGTCACGGGAAACGGAACCGTTTCCAGTTCGGATGCCTCCTACCTTCTGCGACTCGTCGCGGAAAACAGAACGCCGACCGAGCAAGAACTGAAATGCGGCGACGTGAACAAGAAAAACAGCATCACGAGAAACGACGCACTCCTCGTTTCGGGCCGCGCCGTCGCCCTCATCACGCTACCGGCGATGTGCGGCGACCTCGATAACGACATGGCCGTTACGGAAGCGGATGAAACGATCGCTGTCCAGATCACGAACAATACGCTGCAACCTCCCGCGACCCCAGCCCAGCGATACCTGGCCGACGCCAACCGCAGCGGCGGCGTCGATCAAGCGGACGTCCAAATCATCAGCGATATCATCGACGGTGTCCGCGACGAATGCTTCGTGGAAGCCCCCATCTTCACCTATTGCGACGCCACGGGCGACGGAACGTTCGGCGCAATGGACTTCTCGCGCATGCTCCAGAACCTGCCGCCGTTCACGCAGACCTTCACGGCCGATCAAATCATGAGAGTGGACGCGAATCAGAGCAGAACATTCACACAAGACGACTTCGAGCTCTGCAAGGCGAAATATGAAGGAAGACTCTCAAAGCTTCCGGCTAAGCGCGGCGACACGTCCCTCAACGGATTCATCTCCAGTACGGACGCATCGCTCGTATCGCAGCACCTAGAAGGACTTATCACGCTCGTAGGCGATGCGCTGTTCCTCGCCAACACGAACTGCGATAACGTCGTCGACATCGCGGACGTCAACAACATCATGCAGGCCGCGGTCGGCATCATCACGCTTCCGGTGGAATGCCCCGCGGTCCAGCGCGGCAACCTCTACGTCACGGCCGATAACACGCCCGTGGCGCAACACCAAGTACTCGCCGGATCGCTCACAGACGTCCTCCTGCGGCTCGACTTCCGCGCGGACATCAAAGACATCGGCGTGACGATGGTGCGGTTCGTCTCGCAGAATGCGCAGAACATCCATCGCCTCGAATTGACGAAAGCGGGCAGCGCATCGCCCTTCGCGCTCGCACTCCCCACGGCCTGCGCCGACTTCAGCGTCACGACGTTCGCGGGTAATCCCGTCCAAACCTTCTGCGCCTTCATCCCGACGGGCCAATTGACGATTCCCGCGGGCCAGAGCGTCGATCTGCTCGTGAAAGCGCGCATGAAGACGGACGCCCTCGGCGCGGTGTCCGGTCAACCGATCCAGCTCTCGCTTGATACGGTATCGAGCGGCGTCCTCAGTTTCGTTCAAGCGAACGACGGGGCCGTGACGTCTCCGCTCGCCGTCAATAACGGCGATACGACCGCCACGGGCGAAGTATTCATCGGAACGTCGACCCCGGCTGCCAACCAACCGATCAGCGGCCCGGTCCACTACGTCACCCATTCCAAGATCGCCTCGATCACGAACGCCAACCCGGACCCCGACAACACGAACGTCCCAACGGGCGTCGCGCCGATCGGCCAGTTCAGATTCACGGCAGCAGCGAACGCAAACACGCTGAACGGCCTCAACAGAGTAAACATCGGTCGTATCCTCTTTACGGTCGACGCCACGAACGTCGCGCTCAACCATGCGAACTTCAAGGTCTACAACAAGGCAGACTCGTCCACGAAATACGGCTGCTCGCCGGTAACGCCCGTCGGGTCCGAGCTCAAAGTTCAATGTTATTTGACCGGCTTCGACAGCTCCCTTGAAAGCGGCGAAACCGAAACGTTCGTATTGGAAGGAGACATTACGGACGCCCGAGTCGCACAGTCCCTAAATTCCTCTCTCCAGGTTTCCATCCAAAACTTCTCGAATGCGCAGACCCCCGCGGGGGATATTACCTGGTCGGATCAAGACGACGCATCAGGATCATCCTTCTACTGGGTCGAATATCCCGAAACGATCGTACGATCCACCCTGTATAGGAGCTAATATCGGCTTGTCCAACACCCCCGTTGGCATATCTGCCCGGGGGTGTTTTGTTATTGACCCCTATTCCCCTATTCCCTACACTGGCGCAGCTTTCGGGGCACTATTCCCCGTCTCCCCCGACATTTTCTCTTCTTTCCCTTCCTTATTATGGCTGACGCCAAGAAATTCGATCGCAGCAAGACTCACGTAAACGTGGGCACCATTGGTCACGTCGACCACGGCAAGACCACGCTTACGGCGGCCTTGTCCATCAACTTCTCACCGGAAGGAGAGAAGAAAGACTACTCCCAGATCGACAACGCTCCGGAAGAGCGCGAGCGCGGCATCACGATCAACACCGCTCACGTCGAATACGAGTCGGCCAAGCGCCACTACGCGCACGTCGACTGTCC
>CAZZDD010000118.1:0-5255 GCA_964652185.1 uncultured Candidatus Peribacteria bacterium
ACCCGAGTCGTCGATGACGACTCGGGGTTGTGTTCATTCCGGGCAGTGAGCGGATGTGCGTCTAGAGGACCAATCCTTCGACCCGTTTCGGGTCGAGGCGGCTGCCATCGGGTGGGAAGAGTATGGCAATTTCCTCGTTTCCTGCGACTTGGATCATGATGCGGCTTTGTTTGGCATCGCCGAAGGAAAGGCACGCCGAGCTACGCTCCCACTCGAGCGTGTCAGTTTTTACCCATTTCCCTCGGTTCTGCGTGGCGAGCCATCGGAAGCGTACACGCATGCTTTTCGCATCAAGCTCGATCTTTTCGATCTCACCGCGCGAAATCTGCAACGGGGAGTTTTTCTGGATTTCCATTTGCCCGCCGACGTATGTCTGCAGACTGATGTGACTCACGTTGGCCATGTTCGTTCTCCTCTGTGTGTAGGTATGGTTCCATCGCGCGATTTGCCCGATGGTTTTAAGGATGTCGCATCGTTACCGATGCACTGTCTTCGGACAGTACTGCTATAATAAACTTAAATATAAACATGTCAAAATAGTGATATGGCATCTGCAAGCTGAATTTGCTTAGGGCGCCCACTCGTCGTGGATGACGCCGACGAGCCAGAATTCGGTTCCGTCGTACTGAAGCACGAGACGCAGACTGCGCCAGTCCATGCCGCCGTACTGCGGGTCGAAGCCGTCGAAATGGTATTCGATGACCGACGAGCCCGGATAGACGTCCTGCGCGTTATCGATCACCGAGCCGTAGTCCTGCACCGTGTCGAATCGCACGTCATCGGCATCGCGGTAATCGTGGTCCCAGACGTAGCGGTCGAAGTACTGCATGTTCGTCATCTCGATCGGAAAGCCCGATCCTTCCTGCGTGCCCCAGGTTTTCACGGTGTTGTCCGTGCCGAAGTCCGTGATGTCTTCCGCGGCGAAGGTCTGGTCCGTGCTCACGTTCACGTACGTGTGGGGCGTGAAACGAACGCCGTCGTCCGAAACGTACAGCGCGAGCGTGTCCCAGTCTTGTTCGGCGAAGGCGTCGAGGATCGCGTCTGCCACCGTATCGCGGTTCGAGCGGTCGACGGTGGTGGTCGATGACGTTGCCGAGCTTGCGGAGGATCCGTTGTCGACGGGGTCCGTCGGGTTGCACGCGACGATCGCGAGCGAGAGGAGTGCGAGGCCGAAGGCGGAGAGGCGGGGGGTATTCATAGACGATTATCCTGCGCTTCATGCGGTCTGGAATCAATGATAAGCTCGTCATATGAAGGACGTTCTTATCGTCGGTCTCGGCATCGCGGGCTACACCTCGGCGGTCTACGCCGCGCGCTACAAGCTGTCGGTGATGCTCATCGGCGCCGAAGAAGGCGGCATGGGCATGACGGCGGCGGAGGTCGGCAACTGGCCGGGCGAGATCGAGATCCGCGGGCCGGACCTGATGGAGAAGTTCAAGAACCACGCGCTCAGTTTCGCGCCGCTCGTCGAACAGAAGATCGGCCGCGTCGAGAAGGTCGAGAAGATCGACGGGGGTTTCCGCATGACACTGCAGGGCGGAGAGACTGTCGAAGGCAAGACGATTATCTTCGCCACGGGCAGCAACAAGCGCCACCTCGGCGCGCCCGGCGAGAAGGAGTTCGCCGGCAAGGGCGTGACGTACTGCGCGACGTGCGATGCCTTCTTCTACCGCAATAAGACCGTTGCAGTGCTCGGCGGCGGCGACAGCGCCGTGGAAGGCGCGGCGATCGCGGCGCAAGTCGCGGCGAAGGTGTACCTGGTCCATCGCCGCAACGAGTTCAGGGCCGAACCGTACTGGGTGGAGAAGGTGAAGGAGAAGACGAACATCGAATTCGTTCTCGAGCGCAACGTCGTCGAGATCCTCGGTGAGCAAAAGGTGACCGGCATCAAGCTCGACAAGCCCCATAACGGCCAGGACGTCCTCGCGGTCGACGGCGTGTTCATCGAGATCGGCTCGACGCCGGCGGTGGAGCTCTCGAACCAGCTTGGCTGCGCGCTCGACGACAAAGGCCACCTGAAGGTCGACGAAGGCATGCGAACCAGTGTTCCCGGCGTATTTGGGGCAGGAGACGTGACCAGCGGAAGCAATCACTTCGCCCAATTCACCACGGCTGCGGGAGAGGGTACGGTTGCCGTAAACAGCGCCTTTCACTACCTGCAATCGGGCAAATAACGCTTGCACGGTCGGAAATTCTGTGTACCATGCCGCCACTATGCCGCGCGGTAAACGCACCGTATTCGCCCTCTTCTCGACCGAAACGAACGTTCGTCTCGGAACCATCCGCTTGCACAAGCAGGACAAGCAAGGCGTGGGCTGGAAAGAGCACATCGCCGGAATGATGAAATACGACTGGATCGTGCGAAAGCGCGTTCCGGTGAAGGCGAAGGAAGAGAAGCACAGCAGCAACTAAATCTTCTGTCTCGTGGCGGATTCGTCCGCGATGGGGTAGCTTCTTTGTCGATGTCCGACTCCTACCGATCAGCGGCCTCGATCCTGGTGCTGCGTCCCGCCAAGCGCGGCGGCGGGCGCCATGAGCTGCTGCTGGTCCATAAACCCAGGAAGAAAGACAGTTGGCAGCTGCCGCAGGGCGGGATGGAAGAAGGGGAGAGTCCTGAGCAATGCGCGCTGCGCGAAATCCGCGAAGAGGCGGGGATCGAGAAGGGCATACGGGTTCTTGGTGTGAGTAAAACGGAGTACAAATATGACTTCCCTGAATCCTATCGTCGCTTCCGCCCGGATAGCATCTGCGGCCAGCAGATCCGTTTCGTGCTCTCGAAAGCCGACGAAGACCTGAAGATGAAAGTCGACGGCGTCGAGATCGACCGCGGCATCTGGATTTCGCCGCGTGATCTGGAGAAGTTCATCCATCGCGGCGAGTACCTCGCCATCGTGCGCGGTCTCATCGACGAAGCGGAGAGGCTTCTTGCCGCGTAATTCCCGTGCGGTTCCAATCGCTCCACCTGACGGACTTCCGCTCGTACGCTCAGGCGTCGGCAGTGTTTCCCGATACTCCCGGGTGCGTGGCGTTCCTCGGCGAGAACGGCGCGGGGAAGACGAACCTCATCGAGGCGTTGTCGATTCTCTCGCTGACCCGCTCGTGCCGCGGCAACGACGAGATAGAGCTGACCCGTTGGGATCAGCCGTTCTACCGTTTGACGGCGGAGGTCGTCGCGGATGACGGAACAAGTAGGCGCGTCGAAGTCGTGAGCGAGCAGGCGCCGCGCAAACGCAAGACGCTGTTTTTGAACGACATCAAAACCTCGGCGTCCGATTTCGTCGGCGTTATTCCGACCGTGACCTTCTTGCCGCAGGATTTGCTGCTCTTCAGTGGGCCGCCTGCCGAGCGCAGGCGCTTTCTTGATCAGCTCCTGTCGCAGGTGTCGCCCGAGTACCTCATGGCGTTGGCGCAGTACCAGCAGGTGTTGCAACAACGGAATGCTTTGCTCAAAACATTGGCCCAGACCGGCGGCGATACGTCGGTGTTGGATATTTGGGACAAAGAAGTCGCGCGGTTCGGGTCGACCGTCACGCTGCGGCGTTTGGAGTTGATAGAGACTTTCATGATGAGTTTCGGAGAAGAGGTCGCGCGGCTCGGCGAAACGTGGGACGACGTGCGGTTGCGTTACGATCGCAAGACGACGGCGCGCAAACCAGAGGAGCTCGAAGCCGAGACGGTGGCGATACTGAAGGCGAACCGCGACCGCGATATCCTGTTGCAAGGGACGCTCATGGGTCCGCACCGCGAGGACTGGCAGGTGAGCGTTGAAGGGCGCGATATCCCGACCTTCGCGTCGCGCGGGCAGGAGCGCACGGCGGTGCTGGCGCTGCTTTTCCTGCAGGTGTCGTACCTGCAGCTCACGCGCGGCGAAATGCCCGTCTTGCTGCTCGACGACGCGTGCTCGGAACTCGACGAACGGCATCAACAGCTGTTGCTCTCTGGGTTTCCCGGCGCGCAGGTGTTCCTCACCGCGACGCGATTGCCTGATCAGGCGCGACCGCTCAAGGTGTTCGCAGTCGTACCGGGAGAAATCAAAGAAGAGTCACTATGAGGGTGGCCGCACAACACGCCGAACAATGCCAGCGCCAACGCGTCGGCTGCGTCGTCAGGACGGGGAATGTCTTGTAGGCGCAGGCACATTTTTACCATCGTTTGGACCTGCGTTTTATCGGCCGAACCGTCGCCCGTGATGCCGAGTTTCATTTCCGAGGGGCTGGGGCAGAGCAGGGGAATGCCGCGCCGGGCGATGCACGCGAGGAGGATGCCGCGGGCGTGGGCCACGTCGAGCGCGGTGGTTTCGTTCTTCGCGAAGAAGAGCTTCTCCACTACGACCATGTCCGGTTTGGCGTGGTCCAGGTACTCGGTGAGGTCTTTCTCGATCTCCAGCAGGCGATCCTGGAGCGGTAACCCCGCCTTCGTCTCGATCGTCAGCCATTCGACGGCGGTCGGGGTATCGCGGCTCGGGGCGTCGATGAGCCCGAGGCCGACGGTCGCCAATCCAGGATCGATTCCGAGGACTCTCATGGCTCAATGCTACGGTAGGCGCAGCGATTGAGGAAATAGCTGTTTTCTGCTATAATGAGCGGAAACACACATGTTCTTCTCTCTTCGCTCTTGGGCATCGAATACCCCGGCTCATCGCTGGGTGATCGTCGTGCCCGTGGTGATGGTGGTCGTTGCGTTGACGATTCGCGAAGGCATCGTGCGCGAGTTCAATCCTTTCACCATGTCCAGCGTATCGACGCCGGATCATAGTGTGGCCGACGGCCGCTCATCGCTCGTGTATGACGGCGATTTCGCGACGGTCGAAGCGGGCGACTGGGAGGTCGTGCTCTGGAATGGCGCGGCATACGTCTCGCAGCAGCGGCAGGGGCTGACCGTCGCCGCGTTCGATGTACCGGTCGTCGTGCGCGGTCCGAAGGGCGTCGCCGTGATTCCTCCCATGCATCAGTGGCGCGCGCCATCTGCTTTTTTGCCCGACGCATCCGCCGATCCCGTAGCCTGGCTGCAGGCGCTGGATCTGCAGCCACTGCCTGAACACTTCGCGCGCGAGCACGTGGCCACGATCGACGCGTGGCGCGCGGAAGATGCCGAGGGAGCCATGCCCGTTCTGAGCGCATCACTGCTCGCATCCGCGACGTCCGCGGAGCTTGCGGCATACGCCCAACATGAACAGACGCGGTCGGTCGCCGCCGCGATACGCTCCCGCGCCGAGATGCGCCTTTCAAGCTTGATACAGCCCGCTTTCCGCGATG
>CAZZDD010000119.1:0-5157 GCA_964652185.1 uncultured Candidatus Peribacteria bacterium
TTAGGATAATATCTAGCATTGCCATTGTTAAACCTCAAGCTATGCGATACTTTCTTGCCGCATCTCTGGCATGTTTTGAAGAGGGTTTGTTTTACCTTTTTATTTTTCATAATTAGCACAAATTAATTCCCAGTTATTCTTACTGGTTCTAAAATCAAACTTTTTTCTAGGTTCGATTGTGAATTTATTAGTACCCTCTACTCCCCATTGAACATTGCCTGTTAAAAATTCAGCAATAATTATTCGTTTATATTCTGGGTCTCTCCATTTCTGGACTATGTTTTTACTGGTCATGTTTATTGTTTAAATGGTTTTTCCAATATAACTTTCTTGCTAATATAATTTTAACTTTAAGTTCCATTAATTGAGATAATTCTGATATATTTAATGGCGAATATTTATCAATGATGGTTTTCAAAAAATTACCATCCTCAATTATTAGTGCTTGTATATTATTTTTAATAGCCCACCTGTACCAATCTAAGCAATCTTTAAATTCTCTTTTTCTCATTGTATTATTTAAAAGTTACCCTCAAGACTTGTTACGAAGCCTTGAGGTTGTAGGGTTAGATCAAAAAGGATTTTCCTCTTCAACACTATCTGACACATAAGCATTTCCCTTATCCTGCACATGCTGGCTAACTTCTCCATCCTTCTTGCTATCAAGCAATTGAATATTTGAATTAAAACCCTGCAAAATGATTTCAGTTGTGTATCTTTCAACATTTTCTTTGTCAGTCCATTTTCTAGTTTGGATAGAGCCTTCTACATAAACTTTACTTCCTTTTTTGACATAGTTTTTAACAATGTTCGCAAGATTGCCAAAAGCAATAATCTTTATCCATTCTGTTTTTTCTTGCTTACTACCGTCTTTTCCTTTCCAAGATTGGCTCATAGCTAAAGAAAAATTAGCAACAGTCTTGCCGTCTTGAGTCTCTTTGATTTCTGGTTCTTTTCCGCAAAAACCTAATCCGATAAATTTATTTACTGACATTTATTACTCCTTATTATTAATAATTTTCAGGTGCTGGTGGAATATCAATCCCATATCCAGCAGCCCATCTAATAACCGCATCAATATACTTCACCACATCTGCCTTATTCCCTGCGTTAGAGATAGTCAGTCTAGCTTGGTACACTTCACCAGTTATCGGATTCACTTTTTCAGCTCTCAAACCCTCTTGGTCTTCTATTGCGTCTTTTATAGCTTCGTGTAAAGCTTGTTGTGCAATAAAATTACCTTCTTTTTTAAAATGATCTTGAATTGCTATTAGAACCACTCCCCAATAATAACCCCTTTGTTCATCACTTGGAGCAGAAGCTGGCACTAACATTAATTTAAAATCATCAAAATAAGGGTCATTTATGCGCCTTGTCAATTCTTTGCCTACATTAGCCCTAATATCCATCAAATTATCTTTATTTGATTGCCTAAAGATAAATACATTAGGAATCTTAGGGTCTTTTTTTGGCTTATCATACCCAAACTGAACAAAGAAATCCTTGCCACAATTAAGGTATTCTCTAATTGCTTTTGAGACATCTGCCTGCAAGTTGCCCCAGTTTGATTTATCGGCTTGGAAGAAGGTTAGTTTCATTTAATGGCTCAATTTTTAATTTTTTAATTTTCTCAATTCCTCTTTTATTAAATCTATCGCCTTCTCTAAAATGAGCCTAGTTTTGATTTCGCTTCTCCCTGATGGAATCGCAATAAGAATATCATCTTGCTCTATTGCCATGTGAGAATAAGGGGGAAAATTAGCTATTTGTCCTTTGTGCTGTTCTCCTATGATTTTAGGTTTAATAAGATTGCTTACTTTCATAATCTGTTATTGTTTGTTGTTAATTAACCATTTTACCCACTAGCATAGCCAATGGTATAAGCATAATCGCTATCGCCACAAAGCCGACAAGATATTCCCAAGTGTTGCTGATTACCCAAATCAACCCCAAAGCGCAAGGTATTATGATTGCCCAGCCTAATAATATATCGTTTGCCATATCTGTTATTGTTTGTTGTTGGAGCGCAAAAAAATAAATATCAAAGTTGAAGTTGCCAACCAGATCAGCATAGCCTCATTGCGGGATAAATCTAATATCAAAAGCAGTCCTAGCACCAGACACATTATTGAGATTCCATACCAAGAGATTGTAGTTTTCATATCTATTATTGTTTGTTGGTTAATCATTGAAATTTAATAATTTGTCTTTCCTTAGCTAATTGGTTTAGTTGTTCTAGTAGTTGTTTAAGTTTCATCTACTCCCCCATTTAGTTAAAAACATTTCCTTAGCCTCTATATTGTTTATAATAGTAAAATATTCCTTTATAAATCTTACCCTCAAACCTAAATTGCAAATCACTTTCCCACCTATACTTACCAAACAAGTGAATTAAAATTCTTTTTAAAAATGACTGCTTCCAAAAACTAATTCCTTTTACCATTTCACCCCTTAATTTGTTTTAATATCTCATCACGCAAAACAATTGTCTTTTGCGCTAATCTTGCAAGCTCTGCAATAAAAACCTCGTCTCTTTCAACTCTAATAATCACCATTTGCTTTTCTGGTATCTTGCAAAAGCGATTAAAAGCAATAAAATCTAGCCACTTTCTGCGACTAATCCAAAGTCCACCTTGAACTTGGCACTTGTGATCTGATGGCAAGACTGGATTCAATAAAATATTAGAGTGCGCTTCTGCCTCTAAATTCTTAATCTCAATTAATCCGTCATCATCAACCAAACCATCGGGAGAATAAATAAAGTTACCGCAATCACTTTTAAACATTCCAATTGGTTTTTCTTCTCCTGATTCATCTGGTAAAGTGGTTTTGACAATATTCCAAGCTTTTTCTTGGTACATTTGCCTAGCTAAACCCTCAAAATCATTTCCTGCTTGCATAGCTGCGCTTTTAAAAGAGCTTTCAGTTATTTTCTCGTACAGTAACTCCAAAGCCAATTTCTTAGCATATTTTGGGAGTGTTGCACTTTCCTTGCTGGTTGCTGGGGTGATGATACTGCTAAAATTAGAGGCGGTTGCAACTCCTTTTCTATGCTCTAGCCATTCATCCGAACCTTGCTCGCATAGAATTATTTTAGGCATCTTTCACCTCAACTTTAGGTTCAACTACCGCATCTGGCTTACCTTTTAATTTATCTATAACTTCTTGAAACTTAGTAGCTGGCAAGTCGATAATTAAACCAGAAGCAAGACCATAGAATTTACAGATACTAGTAATAGGGATTCCTTTAACCTTAGCTAAGTTTCCTATTTCAATTCCCTGTTCTGAATCAATAGTCTCAATTTCAACTTCAACTACCTTTTCTAAATCATAGTCTTGATTATCAAATTCTGTAATTTGCTCAATTTGTTGAATACCGCTAAAGTGAATTTTGCAAGCTCTGCGGATAATCGCCACTTTTGCTTTTTCTTCAAACCATTCTTTCCAGATAAAGTCTTGTTTTGCCTTCCCTTTAATCTTGTTAATATCAGCTAAAGACATAGTTTCGCAAAAAGAAACTAAGCGATTACCTACTGTGTAAGAAATATGACAATATCCACCAATAACATCAGCTTGGCTTCTACTAAAAGCGTCTTTTACTTCTAAAGAGAAGGTTGTTGTGTCTCCTTCGCTTCTTATTGTAAAGACATCGCCTTTATAAACTAGTTTACAATCAATGTTTGCGTCTGGATAGGCTCTTTTAATAGCATAGATAAAGCCACGATAACCAACTTGAAGAGTGGCATTATTACCATATTTAACCAAGTGGCAATGTTGCCTTGCGTCAATTTCTAATTGTAAGTCGCAAGCTTGTTTGATTGCGCTAATAATGCTATCAGGAGTACAATTTACTAAGCTTTTCTTATCATCATTGGCTGTTTTTTTGATCTCATTTAGAACGCTAATCACATATTTATTATGATTACTTCCCAACTGAACTTTTAAAAGCTCTGAATTATTTAAGCCGTTTTCTATTAATTGTAATGACATATTAATAATTCTCCTTTGTTATTTGATTTGCTTTATTGATTATTTCTTCACTAACACCAAGCTTTTTTAACTCTTCAAGAAAGTTAATAACTTTATTAGAAAGCCTTACTTGTAAAATAAGTGATCTCCATACATCATCACTAAGACTGCCCTCTTGTTCTGAATAATATTTACAAGTTTCTATTAAACCCATGTTTTCCCTTTATTTTATTAAATTTATTAACAATCTTCTAATCTTCCGTGGATTAATCTTAGGATCTTTTAAAATTGCTTTTAATAACATCTCTTTAATATCATCAGAGATTAGATTGTAAGTTGCTAAAAACTCATCAAGATTTGGTTTAGCACCTTGAGTTTTTAGATAACCTACTATCTTCACAACATCTTCCTGCGTAATTCTATGTAACTTGAAGCACGCAAAAGATATGCTTTTCTTATTAACCTTTGTAGCTCTTGCCACATCAGCTTGAGATTTCTTAACTTCCAATAGAGCTGACATTAGCAGCTTACCGAAGTCGTTATATGGATTTTCTGATTTTCTTGTCATATTTTATATTGTTAATTAACGCCCTCCATTATCCTAATGAATTTAGTTAAGTCAAGCATTATTTCAAAAAATATTTGCATTTTATAAACCCTTGTGTTTACTTGTTAAAATACTTGTCAACTACTTTTTTTATAGAAAATGGACTTAGAAAAATTAAAAAAACAATTGATTATTGATGAAGGTTGTAAACTTGAAGTTTACCTCGATCATCTTGGCTATCCAACTGTTGGCATAGGGCATTTACTGATTAATAAAGACCCTGAACTTTTGCAATATCAACTTGGTAAAAAGAGCAATCCTAATTATTCCATGAAGATAACAGAAGCAAGGTGTCAAGAGTTATTCTTGTCTGATATTGCTAATGTCATTAAAGACTGCAAAACCTTATTCCCAAGCTTTGATTCTTACGCAGAAGAAATTAAACAAATTATTGCAAATATGATGTTCAATCTTGGACTGACAAGACTTTCTAAGTTTAAGAAATTCGTTGCCGCAATTACCTCTTTAAACTACAAAGAGGCTGCTAAACAAATGGCAGATAGTGCTTGGTCTAAACAAGTTCCTAATCGAGCAAAACGCCTAATTGACAGGATGAATAAATATGCTGATGATATTTTATG
>CAZZDD010000120.1:0-5121 GCA_964652185.1 uncultured Candidatus Peribacteria bacterium
CGGTGCGCCGGTGATCCACTTGCTCACGCTGCTCTCCTTCCCTGCATCTCGACCAGCTCCTTCAACGCGTCCAGCTGTAGCCGTTGCTCCTCGACGATGCGCTCGAGGCGCGTCACGCGATCCATCAGTCCACGAACGCTCATCTGGCGCTCGCTCATCAGCGACCGTGCGACCTCGCGCTTGTAGCAGCCGCACGACCGCGTACGCGGAAGGTTGCAGCGGATGACCGTCACCTCAGCGCCGCACGTGCACTTGCACAGCCAGAGCGTGGAGCCGTCACGTCCGCGGCCCGGTGCACGGCCGACGACGAACAGGCGTCCGTAGATGCGGCCGGTGATGTCGATGGCAGGGCGGCTCATGGCCACGAGCTTTCTTCGACGCGCTCGGCTCTCTTGGATAGCTCAATGTCGATGTCGGCAATGGATGCGGCCAGTTCGACAGACGGATTCGCCTTGTATCTGCGAACCAGATCTGCGCGCTCCTTCTGCAGACACTCGACAGAGTCGAGGCAGCGAAACTCGGAGCCATCGCAATACGGAAGCGTCATGTTCCAATCCTTTCGAACAGGTTGAACTGTTCCCACTCGCACGTGCCTCCGCACGAGATAGGCTCTTCATCCTCGATGCGCCACTTCGCCTTGGTCGCCTCATCCATCGAGCGCAACATGCGGAGCGAGATGCGGACACGCTTCCCGCCGCGACGGTCGCTGAGGAACCATGAGCCGGGGCCGAGCACATCTTGGAGTGCGATTACTTCGTCGACGTATTGCGGGTAATGGCGGTCGAGATGGAGCCAGTATCCAAGTCCCCCCTTGGGGCACTTGAGGCAGTTACTGTTGTCGAATCCTTGCTGATACGGGACGGGCAGCGTGAGACCGGCGCTCGTTAGGATGCGTTTGCAATCATCCTTCGTGATGCCCTCCTCGATCAGTGGAGCGATCACGCGCTTGTGCGGATTCGCGTCGATGAACTTATCGAGACGCTTCGCCTCTTCGATCGTGAAGCCGAGAACAATTGGCGCACTAGGCTTATAGGCATCGAGTACCTCGCCCTTGAGAGCACGTGAGCATGGTGCTCCTTTGCCGCTCGCGATGAAGCGCTTCGCGAACCATACCTTCAGTGGATCGGCGCCGTACTTCGTGTCGCACAGAACAGTCACCCTCCGGCCGATCCATTTCTCGCAGTCCAACAGAAAGCGGCGATTGTCCGGATGCTCCGCCGTAATGAAAGCGTTGACGCCTTCGACCGCGTCGCCATAGCGCTTGACGGCCATGTGCCATGACACCGCAGACGCGGCGCCGCACGAGACGCGAGCCGATATTGGTTCTGCAGGTTCCATTCGCCGATCGCCTCCGATTCGAACGGAGCGAGCGCCACCACTTGGCGCGATCGAAGTGAGCGTGGCAGTCCCCGCTCTGATTTGTTCTGCCTGTGTTGCGTCTCCGCTTGTCACTTGCGCATTAGTCCACCTCCTTGTTGGGCGCGCTGGTGCCGAATCGAACGGCCTGCCCACTCCAGCGCATAGCGGTCCTACTAGCCGCTCGCTGCCTCTCGGCGACGAGCTCGGTCGCGGACCAACGACTGAGCCTGCTCTCGTTCACGTCAGGTCATGCTCGACTCGACGAACTGCGCAGGTGGCGAACGGTTAGCCGGTGCCCTCCTTCAGCACCTTCTGCGGCTCGTAGACTTCAACGACGGTCTTCGTCGTCTGCGTCGCACCGCCGCGCGCCTTGAGCTCGTCGATGACCTTCTTCTTCTGCGGCGCGACAGGCTTCCCGGTCATCTTCAGCGCCTCCTCGAGATGCTTCTGCGTTGCGACGCGGCGCACGCTTTGGTCGGCGATGCGCGGTCCGTACTGCTTATTCAGCAGCTGCCACACCTTCTCGCCGTCGAGCTTGAGGTTTCCTTGCTTCTCGCGCGGACCGAACACACGACCGTCGTTGAGCACGAACTCACGCTCGCCAGCTCGTGCATGCAGCGCGGCGCCAACGCGGTTCGTGAGCAGCTTCAGTCGCTGCCACAGGTCGAATGCGTCGGCGGCGTCAGCGTCGGACTCGAATGGAATCCGCGACTCGATGGCCATGACCGTGTCAGCTTTGGTCATCTCGGCGCGGAACTCGCTCTGCTTCGGACAGTGCAGGAACGCCTCGCAGTATTCGCAGTGCTGGTTGACGTTGAGCCACGCGAGCGGATTCGCCTTGGCGGCTGCAACGTCGACGAGCAGCTGGCGCAGCCTGCGCGCGTGGTTCTCGATCTCGATGAGGCCGAGCGTCGCAATCGAGCACGCGCCCAGCTCGTAGAAGATGACAACCGTCACTTCGTCGAGGTCGTACGTCTTCGCGATCATGACGGCGTACGTCAGCGTCTGCTCGTTCGTCTCGGCCGAGCCGACGCGCTTGAAGCCCTTCTTGTCGACGATGATCGCGCGACCGTTGCCGATGATGACGAGGTCACACGTGCCGCCGATCTCCGTCGCCTGGAGGTTCTTGGCGTACTCGCGACGTGGAATGTGGCCGAGCTCGCGAGCGCGATCGGTGACGACATCGTAGGCCCACGACGCCTCGGTGACGTGTCGATCGCCAGGCTTGAGCATCGCAAGAACCTGCTCGGGCAACACGTCGCCGGCATCGCCGACATCGATCGCCGCCTCGAAGTCCGCATGGCGGTCCTCGCCCTGGTCGGCGAAGTCCGTGTGGTACTTCGTCTGCGGCAAGACCAGCGACGCCGGGCAGGCCAGCGCGCGAGGCACGCTAGATGCGGACAGGCGGATCACGCGGCGGGCTCCGTCGCAGGAGTCTCGACAGCCGGGGCCGGCTGCGCCTCCTGATCGCGCAGCACCTTCATCCGCGCCTTGTACGCCTCGTTCACGCGCGCCTTGTTGGCGCGTGGGAGCTTCATGTCCTCGATCGCCTTCACGACGTCGGACTTCATCTTGGCGACGGACTTGGCGTTCTCGATTGCGGACATCGCGTTGCGCTCGCGCGAATCGGCGCCGTTGTTCATCTCACGTGCGACGTCCGCCTCGACGATCTCGGCGTCGACGGCGTCCGACGTGTCGAACTTCGACGACGGAGGCGGCGTGTACGCAGGGCGCTCGGTCGTCGAGATCTCGTCGTCCGAGTACACGCCAGCCAGGACGTCCGGGTACACGTCGCGCGCGAGCTCGGACTTGGCACGCGACGCGAGCATGGCACGCGGGTACTGACGCCAGTTGTCCTTGAGGTTCAGGCCGGCGACCTTGGCCATCTGCATCGTCCAGGTGCAGCGGCGCGGCGTCTTCGAGCCAACGCGCAACGTCTCGTACGTGACCGAGGTGTCGCTCTCCTCGACGCGCTCGAAGTAGACAGCCTTCCCCGAGCCGAGAACGAGCGCGATCATGCCGTCGGCGGACAACACGGGCTTGCCCTCGATGACGTGTATTGCGCGCAGTGACGCCATCGGAGACAGGCCCATCTCCTGGCCGGCCATGATGGTGACGAGCACGTCAGCGGCCTTGCCCTGCATGCTCTTGGGAAGGAGAGACGATTTCGCGAACCGCTCGGCAAGGTCGTTCACCTCGTCGATGGACTTCGGAATGATAGCGAGTGCTTTGGTTTCGCTCATGGTTCATTCCTCAGAAGGGGAGACCGTCCGGATCGGAGTCGGCCGCGTGCGGCACGTCGTCGTTCGGCGCGCTGCCCTCGGCTTCCATCGCGCGACGCAGCGCCTCGTCTGCGTCGGAGAGCATGTCGCTCTCGAGCGGCTTCAGGACGCGCGGACCACGGCCGATGGAGTTGGGCTTATCCCAGATCTCGCCAGCGCGCTTGCCGTTCTTGATCTCGATGTGCTTGATCTCGACGGTGGACTTGCCGCCCGTCGCCTTGATCCACGCGTCGACATCTTCCTTGACGGTCTTGAGCGACACGCCTTTCCACCCGACGGCGCGCAGCGAGCGGCCGACGTAGAGCGCCGACTTGCCATCGACACGGTCCTCGTAGGTGCACGGAGTCCCCGAGTTCGGACCGCTCGTGATGCGCACGTTGATCTGCACGTTCGGGACGCCCTTGTCGTCGCCGCCAGCCGACGCGCCGAGCACGTCGCATTCCCAGATGCCTTCAGCCTTCAGTATTGCCATTGCTGTTCTCGTTTCTTGGTTGGTTGGTTGAATCCGCTCGATGAGCGGTTGTTCAATGTTGGTCGTTCGAGTACCGAACGTGTCCCTTGCTGTTCAGCCAGCGCCTGTACTTCGTCGGCACCGCTGGCCCAGCCGGCATGCGCTCGCGCAGCACAGCGCGCGCAACTGGCACATCGCGCCCCAGCACCGCAAGCGAGCGCGTGCGGCGTCGGTAGTCGTGCTCCTTGATCGCGGCGATCGTGAGCACGCCGAGCATCCAGCCGACGAGCAGCGTGCCGACGTATGGTGCATGCTCGACGAGCAGTCCGATCGTGTCGGCGAGCAGGTAGGCGGCGACGACGAACGCGAGCGAGTACGCGACGGCGCGTGGTAGCGCGTGGAGGATGAGGCGGTGGGGGGGGGAGATCACTTGCTCGCCGCTTTCACCTGCTCCGCGAGTCTCATCGTTTCGCGCCGCACGTAGTCGACACTGCGATAGCTGGCGACCCAACCGAACCCGGGATGATCGACGCGAGAGGATGCGCCGCCCATATCAGCGAGATCCCAGAAGCCGAGGTCGAGGTGGTGCGCGCAGTCGAATCCGAGCCACCACACGTCGTCTGATTCTCCGGGCTTCGCGACGTGACAGATGCTGCCCTGGCACTTGTCGGAGTACGTCAGACCACCATGGACGCGCAGATCTGAGTTGGATGATTCGACCTCGCCGTACTCCTTGCCGTGCCACGCGTGACCAGGAGGAACAGCGACGTATCCGCACCACGCGCCGCTCGGGCCGCGATGAAGAATGCACGCGAGTCCTTCGTGCTCGAAGTCGACGTGATCGGGCTCCGAGTGCCACGGCCCAGGCGGAAGCGGCTTGCCGAGGAAGTAGCAGATACCGTCGATGCGGGTGATGCGTTCAGTGGTCATCGAAAGCTCCTGATCAGATCGTCCGACTCCATGCGGAGGTCGGACTTGAGGCGGTTGACCGCGTCGTCGAAGTCGGCGAGCGACATGCCGAGCGCGGAG
>CAZZDD010000121.1:0-5053 GCA_964652185.1 uncultured Candidatus Peribacteria bacterium
CGGTGCGCCGGTGATCCACTTGCTCACGCTGCTCTCCTTCCCTGCATCTCGACCAACTCCTTCAACGCGTCCAGCTGCAGCCGTTGCTCCTCGACGATGCGCATCACCCCACCAGCTGCCTTCTCGCGCCGGTCCGCGCGTTGTACGCATCGATCACCTCCTGCGCCGGCACGCCGAACGCGTCGGCGGCTCGTCGCGACGTAGTGTCGTACGCGATCATGAAGTCCACGGCTGCCTTGATGCGGTCGACCGGTACGGGCTTTGGACGCGGCACGTAGCGCTTCACGTCCTTGCGCACGCGCTTGATGCCGAGGTAGATGCGCTTGTATTCGCGCGCCACTGCGCCGGCTGACTTGATGCCGTGCAGCCTGGCCGCTTCGGCGTACGTGCAGCCGGTGCGGTGCTTGTGCTCGGCGGCGAGGCGAGAGCGGCTCATGGCCAGCTGCCTTCCTCGACGCGTTGCGCGGCTTCGAGGAGTCCGTACCGCCGACGCCAATTGACCCAATACCACTCAGACGGGATGCGGTTGATCTCCATGTACGCGTCGCATGCCCACGAGTAGATCGGCGTGCACGGTTCGATTCCGTCGCACTCTCCAATGGCGTATCCGGCCTCCGTCAGACCGATGCCGTGGCGCTTGCCGTCCGCAGCGCACCTGAGCAGCTCGACAACCTGAGCGCGTTGCTTGCGAGTCACGGTTCACCTCCGCACTCGTCGTTGTGCGGCGCATTGCCGTGCAGCTTGCACAGCAACTCCTGCGCGAACTTCTTCTGCTCCTCGTCGCTCACGCGAAACTGCGTGCGCGAGATCCAGTTCGCAGCCTCCTTGATGATCTCGCCGCGACGCTTGGACTCGTGCCTCAGATTGTCGAAGTCTTCGAGGACCGCGAGAACGATTCCAGGGTTCGGCGACAGACCGGCGCTTGCAACTCGGCGTGCGGTATCGATGTCGTCTTTGCTCACGGCATCCTCTCCTCTGCCCACTCCTGGGCGCGCTTGAACAGTTCCTCGGTGGTTTCGTCTTCGTCGTATTCGCCCAGGCGAAACTCGACGGAGTGCGTCGTCTTGTTCGTGTCGACTTCGACGCGAATCACGATGTTGCGTAGTCGTTCCATTCGCCGATCGCCTCCGATTCGAACGGAGCGAGCGCCACCACTTGGCGCGATCGATAGCGGTCCTCGTCTCTCGACGGTAGCCCTCTCGAAGCTCTCGCCTCTCGAGTCAGTCGCGGACCAACGACTGAGCCTCGCCTCGCTGCTACGCGGTTCTGCTCAACACGCGCGGAGCGAGAGGAGGTGGCAAACGTTAGCCGGTGCCCTCCTTCAACACCCTCTGCGGTTCGTAGACCTCGACGACGGTCTTCGTCGTCTGCGTCGCACCCCCGCGCGCCTTGAGCTCGTCGATGACTTTCTTCTTCTGCGGCGCGACAGGCTTGCCCGTCATCTTCAGCGCCTCCTCGAGATGCTTCTGTGTCGCGACTCGGCGCACGCTCTGGTCGGCGATGCGCGGGCCGTACTGCTTGTTCAGCAGCTGCCACACCTTCTCGCCGTCGAGTTTGAGGTTCCCTTGCTTCTCGCGCGGTCCGAACACACGACCGTCGTTGAGCACGAACTCGCGCTCGCCGGCTCGTGCGTGGAGTGCCGCGCCGACGCGGTTCGTGAGCAGTTTCAGTCGCTGCCACAGGTCGAATGCGTCGGCGGCGTCAGCGTCTGACTCGAACGGGATCCGCGACTCGATCGCCATGACCGTGTCGGCCTTGGTCATCTCGGCCGCCAGATCCTTCTGTGCAGGACACGCAACACCCTGTGGACCAATGAGAGCTGGACAGTAGCGACAGTGCGTGCCTGGTGTGAGTGGCACCATGCCGCCGTTGCGCACGATTCCTTTGGCCTTGGCGACGGATTCGAAGACCTTGCGCAGCTCGGTCTCGAATACGTCCAAATCGATCGGACCGATGTCCGCTACATCGAACGGACGAAGCATGTGACTCAAGGCCACTTGGCATTCGTCAAGTTCGAAAGCACGGGTGGCCGCGAGCGCGAGCGTGTGAAGTTGCGCGTTCTTCGCTGCGCGAGAGACGTTCGGATCGAAAGACTTCCAATCCGCGATGACGAGCTCGCCGCGTGGGCCGCGTCCGACTACGTCAGCGGTGCCGCTCACCTCGAACGGACCGAGCGGTGCGATGCCGAGCGCAGCGAGAGCGCCTGCGCGATCGTACGCACGATCCAGCCCGACACCGAGGACGCGACCCTTGCCAGTCGACACATCGATCGCGAACGAGACCTCTGCGCGCCACAGATAATTCGGCCAACGCTCGCGAAGAATCTCGGGGATATTCCCGGACTCGATTGCCTCCTCGTGCTCCTCGTGGAGTTCGTTGCCTTCCTCTTGGCCGGCGTGAATCTCGATGATGCCGGGGAGCGCGAATGCTCCTTGGCACTTCATCGCAAGTTCGATCTTGGATGCCGTGATCATGGAACGTTTCTCCAGGTTCGACGCGAAACGATTTGGCTGATGTTTGAGCTGACCGTTCCTATGCGGCGAGCAACGCTGGACAGCGATTCTCCGTGCTCCACGCGTCCTCGGATCTCGTTAACAAGATCCGTCGTCAGTTTTGTGAAACGGGTGTTCTGCCCCTGCTCTTGCTTCGTCGCCCAGCGACAGTTCGACGGTTCGTAGTTGCCATTTGGATCGATGCGATCGATAGAGTGCTGCGGAGACGGACGCTCACCCATGTCACTGAGAAAATGTCGATACAGCGACCAGCGCTCACAGATTACGATCCCTCGCTGGCGATAATTCTTTGAGCACAGTCCGCTGCCAAGACAGCGATCGCGCATCGATTGCCATGAGCGATACGTGAGCGTCTTTGACTTGTCGTTCTTCTTGCAGCCGCAGCTCGAAACGAGGCCTTGCTTGAGATGGGCGGACGTTGCAGTTCGACTGCCTCCGCAATCGCACACACAATTCCACAACGCGCGACCGAAGCCATCCGACCCAGCACGTGTCGTCACGAGGAGCATTCCGGATCGCTCGCCGACCATCTCAAGAGGCCGTCGACTCACGCCGCCGGCTCCGTCACGGGTGCGCTCTCGACGACCGGAGTCGGCTGCGCTTCCTGCTCACGCAGCACCTTCATCCTCGCCTTGTACGCATCGTTCACGCGTGCCTTGTTCGCCTTCGGCAGTTTCATGTCTTCGATCGCCTTCGCAACGTCAGACTTCATCTCGGCGACGGACTTGGCGTTCTCGATCGCGGACATCGCGTTGTACTCGCGCGAGTCGACGTCGTTGTTCATCTCGCGTGCGACGTCCGCCTCGACGATCTCGGCGTCGACGGCGTCCGACGTATCGAACTTCGACGATGGTGGCGGCGTGTACTCGGGTCGCGGCTGCGTCGAAATCTCGTCGTCCGAGTACACGCCAGCCAGGACGTCTGGGTACACGTCACGCGCGAGCTCGGACTTGGCGCGCGAGGCGAGCATGGCGCGTGGGTACGCGCGCCAGTTGTCCTTGAGGTGCAGACCGGCGACCTTGGCCATGTCCATTGTCCACGTACAACGACGCGGAGTCTTCGCACCTTGGCGCAGCGTCTCGTACGTGACCGACTTGTCACTCTCCTCGACGCGCTCGAAGTAGACAGCCTTCCCCGAGCCAAGGACGAGCGCGATCATGCCGTCGGCGGACAGGACAGGCTTGCCCTCGATGACGTGAATCGCACGCAGCGACGCCATCGGCGACAGACCCATCTCCTGGCCAGCCATGATGGTGACGAGCACGTCGGCAGCCTTGCCCTGCATGCTCTTGGGGAGGAGGGACGACTTCGCGAACCGCTCGGCGAGGTCGTTTACCTCGTCGATGGACTTCGGAATGATGGCGAGTGCTTTAGTTTCGCTCATTGTGTTCTCCGTTGATCAGAAGGGGAGCGCATCCGGATCGGAGTCCGCCGAATGCGGCACGTCGTCGTCACTCGGTGCGGAGCCCTCGGCCTCGGCCGCACGACGCAGCGCTTCGTCAGCGTCGGAGAGCAAGTCGCTCTCGAGCGGCTTCAAGACGCGCGGGCCACGGCCGATGGAGTTGGGCTTGTCCCAGATCTCGCCAGCGCGCTTCCCGTTCTTGATCTCGATGTGCTTGATCTCGACGGTGGACTTGCCGCCGGTCTTGGCGATCCATGCGGCGACGTCGTCCTTGACGGTCTTCAGCGTGACGCCCTTCCAGCCGACTGCGCGCAGCGAGCGACCGACGTAGAGCGCGCTCTTGCCGTCGACGCGATCCTCGTACGTGCACGGCGTCCCCGAGCTGGGGCCGCTCGTGATGCGCACGTTGATCTGCACGTTGGGGACGCCCTTGTCGTCCGCTCCTGCCGACGCGCCGAGCACGTCACATTCCCAGATGCCTTCTGCCTTGAGCTTTCGTTCCATTGTCTCGTTCCTTGGTTGTTGGTTGCCGCGCGAATGCGCGACGGTTCAAAGCGAGCCCATGCTCGCGATTGACTGTTCAGTCCTCGATCCCGTACCGCCGATGCCCGCGCTCGTTGCGCCACCGCGTCGGCACAGCCGGCCCGCTCGGTACGCGCGCACGCAGCACGGCGCGTGGAATCGCAGCGTCGCGCCCCAGCACCGCGAGCCCGCGCGTCCTCCGGCGGTAGTCGTGCTCGCGCAGCGCTCCGACAGTCAGCACGCCGAGCATCCAGCCGACGATCAGCGCGCCGACGTACGGTGCATGGTCGACGAGGAGTGCGATCAGGTCAGCGAGCAGGAACGCGGCGACGGCGAACGCGGCGAGGAAGGCGACGACGCGAGACAGCGCGTGGAGGATGAGGCGAGAGCGGGGGATCATGACTGGACTCCGATCAGCCCACGCGACACAGCGCCGTCGATAAGCAGCGATTCAAGCATCTGATTGCAGAGATCGAGGTGGGCGTCCCTCGCGGCGGCCCACGCGGCGTCCCTCGCGGCGTCCCACGCGGCGTCCCTCGCGGCGGCCCACGCGGCGGCCCTCGCGGCGGCCCTGATCGACTCGTCGCCAGTCTCCAGGAAATCGCGCACGACTTGC
>CAZZDD010000122.1:0-2713 GCA_964652185.1 uncultured Candidatus Peribacteria bacterium
TGTGGGCGATCGCCCACGAGCAGGGGATCAAGCTGCCCAGCAAGGACTATTGGGAGTTTCACGATCTCGTGACGCTCAACAAACCGGAGATCACGTGGGAGGATTACCACTCGCTCTTTCACCTGACCGAACTCATCCAGAGCTCGCCCGTGGCGATGGAGCAGACGGTGTACCAGGTCATGTCCGGCGCCTATCGCGTCAACAACATCACGCTCCTCGAGCCGAGTTTCAACCCGCTCTATCGGAACCGCGCGGGCGAGCGCGACCTCGACATGATCATTCTCGCGGCGCTGCGGGGCATGGAGCGCGCGTTGGTTGAGTTCCCCGCGGTCCGGGCGGGCATCATCGTCCTGCTTGATCGTCGCCAATCGAAAGAAGCGAACACCGTCGCGGTGAAGAAGGCGATCAAATACCGCACGCGCGGGGTCGTGGGCATCGATATCGCCGGTCCCATGGGGGAGGGCTTCGATTATGCCGATTACGCGGACTTGTACGCCATGGCGCGCGACGCCGGCCTGAAAACGACCGTGCACACCGGTGAAGACGGTTCCGCGGAGGAGATGGCGTACGTCCTCAAACACCTTCCCTTGGATCGTTTGAACCATGGCTTCAAGGCCTACACGGACCCGATCCTCATGGCCGAGGTCTCCAAGCGCAATCTCTGCTGTTGCCTCTGCCCGACGTCGAGTCTCAGCCTCGGGTTCTTCGAGTCGCCGGCGCATATGAAGACGATCCTGCGGACATTGCTCGACCACGGCGTGAAGTTTTGCGTCAATACCGACAACCCCTCGATGTTAAAGACGAATCTCCGGAAGGAGATCGACCTCATGCGGGAGCACGGCATCCTCTCGGAGGAAGAAATCAGCCGAACGATCGATTGGGCGCGCGAGGCGAGCTTCGTGCCGACCGAACCCGGGAAGAACCTGTATTTGTGACGACTCGGCAAGTTGTGTTTACCCGTCATCGCGCTAGTATCCCCCGCGGGCTCCTCCCCGCACTTGCCCACTTTTCCGTTATGGTTAAAAAGCCTAAGGCGAAGGCACCGCGCTACGTGATCGTCACGGGCGGCGTGTGCAGCAGTCTCGGAAAGGGCATCGCGGCGGCGTCGATCGGGGCGATTCTGAAAGCGGCGGGATTGAAGGTGTTCGTGCTGAAGCTCGACCCGTATTTGAACATTGATCCGGGAACGATGTCGCCGTTTCAGCACGGCGAAGTGTTCGTGACGGACGACGGCGCGGAGACGGACCTGGACCTGGGCCACTACGAGCGGTTCATCGACGAACCGATGAGCAAGCTCTCCACCGTCACGACCGGCAAGATTTACACGGAAGTGTTGGCGAAAGAACGGAAGGGCGATTTTCTCGGTGGCACGATTCAGGTGGTGCCGCACATCACGGATGCGATCAAGGCTTCGATGAAGAAGGCCGCGGTCGAGAGCGGCTGCGACGTGCTCATGGTCGAGATCGGCGGCACGGTGGGGGACATCGAAGGCGAGCCGTTTCTCGAAGCGGTGCGTCAGTTGAAGGGAGAACTCGGGCCTGAGCAGATTTTCCACGTGCACCTCACTCTCTTGCCGTATCTGGCGGGCAGCAAGGAATTGAAGACCAAGCCGACGCAGCTTTCGGTCCGGGAACTCCGCCGCATCGGCCTGCATCCGGACATGATCCTCGCCCGCGCCGACTACGATATCGACCCGGAGTTGCTCGCGAAGATTTCGAAGTTTTGCGACGTCGCGCGCGAGGCTGTCATCCCCGCGCCGACGCTCGATTCGATCTATGACGTTCCGGAGAATTTCCAGCAGCACCGCGTGGGGCAGATCATCGCCAGGCGCCTCGGCTTCGGCGACGTGCGTCCGAACATGAAGCCGTGGATCGATGGCGGCAAACGCCATGAGGCCGCGAAGAAGACGGTGAAGATCGCGCTCGTCGGCAAGTACACGAACCTGGAAGACGCGTACATCAGCGTTATTGAATCGATCAAAACCGCCGCCGTGTTCGCCGGGGCGCATGCGAAGATGCTGTGGATCGATAGTGAAAAGCTTGAGAAAGGAGACAAAAAGGAGTGGGCGTTGTTGCATGAGGCCGACGGCATCATCGTGCCGGGCGGGTTCGGCAAGCGCGGCATCGAAGGGAAGATCAAAGCCGCGCGCTACGCCCGCACCGAGAAGGTGCCGTACTTGGGATTGTGCTTGGGCGCGCAGATCCTCGCGATCGAATTCGCCCGCGAAGCGCTCGGCGACCAGAAACTGACGAGCGAAGAGTTTGACGAAGAGGGAAAGCTCCCGCGCGAGAAGTACGTCGTCCACTTCTTGCCCGGCCAGAGCAACGAGAGGGCGAAGGGTGGCACGCTGCGCCTCGGTGCCTACGACTGCAAACTCGTCCCCGGCACGAAGGCCGCGAAGGCCTACGGCAAGACAATGATTTCGGAACGCCATCGCCATCGCTACGAGTTCAACCTCGCGCTGCAGAAGCCTCTTGAGGCGAAGGGATTGGTGTTCTCGGGGCTTTGGAAAGAGCGCGGCCTCATGGAGATCGTCGAAGTGAAGAATCATCCGTTCATGGTGGGTAGCCAGTTCCACCCGGAGTTCAAGAGCCGTCCGCACAAGCCGCATCCGTTATTTGCCGGTTGGATGGGCGCGATCGTGAAGTGATATGCCACACCGCATTCTCATCGTCGGCGGAGGGTTCGGCGGTGTCACCGTCGCGCGGCACCT
>CAZZDD010000122.1:2813-5049 GCA_964652185.1 uncultured Candidatus Peribacteria bacterium
TTGCGGTTGCGCGACGATATCCGCGCGGTCGTGGCCTCCATGAAGAAGGCACCAGCGGCCGATCGGAAGAAGCTCGGGACGTTCGCCGTGATCGGCGCGGGCGCCACGGGCGTCGAGATGTCCGGCGATATGCTGCACGAGGCGAGGCGATTGGCGGCGTCAGCGGGGCTCGATCCGTCGCTCATCACGGTTGATCTCATCGAGGCGGCCGATCGCGTGCTGCCCCAGACCGAACCGACGTGTTCCCTGAAGACGTTGCAACGCTTGCGCTCGATCGGCGTGAACGTGATGCTGCAGACGGCGGTGGAATCAGCGGAGAAGGGGAAGCTGCTGCTCAAAGGCGGCGCTACGATCGAAGCGGGCATGATCCTGTGGACCGCGGGCGTGAAGGCGCACGGCATGCTCGCGGGCATCGCCGGCATGGAATTCGACAAGCGCGGGCGCGCGGTCGTGGACGATCACCTGCGAGCGAAGGGGCTGTCGAACGTGTTCGTCCTCGGCGATGCCGCATCCACGCAGTACGCGGGCATGGCGCAGACGGCGATCGACGACGGTATTTTCGTGGCGAAGGTCATTGCAGCCGAGCGGGAAGGAAAGACGCTGTCGGCCTACGCGCCGCGCGCCCCGGCCTATGCCATTCCGGCGGGTCCGAATTGGGCGGCGGTGAAGTACCTGTTCATCCGCGCCTACGGTTATCCGGGCTACGTGCTGCGTCGTTTGGCCGATATCCACGTGTACATGCTCGTCATGCCCTGGAGATACATCCATCAGGCATACTTCGGCACGATCAAATTCGAGAAATATGGCATAAAGGAGCCAAAAATCGTGGCATAAGCGACGTTATCACTCGTCAACGTCGAGTGCTAGACAGGGGGAATTCCATGCGCTACACTGAGCATGTTTTAGATTCTTCTCCCATCCCCATGATCGATGGCGGCGGCTGCTGCGGTTCCTGTAACTGCTAAGTGGCTCAACGAAAAAGACGGCCCGATGAGGGTCGTCTTTTTTTATGCGGCGGGGAGAGGGTCACACTTTCATTTCCAGCCAGAACAACGTCATCGGCTTGCGCTTCTTCACGGTGATCTTCACCGGCCGCTCGGAGCGGACTTGTTCGTACGCGTGCAGGAATCCGCCGAGGGTGAAGAGCAGGATGCCGAACATCAGCTGTCTCGATGCCGAGGCCCTGTTTGTCGCCGTCACGACGTCTTCTGCGAGCATTGCCGCCTCATCGGCGCTGGCGTGGAGCGCTTCCGCCTGCATGCTTTCGACCGCGAGCGTGGCGCCGCCGCTGTTGAGCAGCATGCCCTGCAGGCTCATCCACGGTGTGGAGGCCATGATGCAGAGCCCGCCCAGCAAGTAGGCAGTGACAAGGAAGGTGTGAATCTTTTTCATGTGTGTTTGTATGAAGGGAGTCGATCAGTATAGCAAAAATATGCTTTTAGGTCCAATTTTTTGTGCGTTCCGGGCATAAAAAAGCCTCCCGCGTGTGCGGGAGGCTGTCGTCGACTCATGCAATTTTCTTATCTGTTGTACTTGCCGTTTTTGAACCAGCCGCGGTGCCAGCCCTTGTCTTTGCCGTTCCAGCCTTTCACGAGGTCGTCGTTGTCATCGTCGTCATCCTCATCGTCGTTATCATCGTCGGAATCGACGACACAATCGGCTTTGGCCGTCATAAACGCCTGGTTCGCGGCCTTGATATCGGCCTTTAGGTCGGCGCGGGCGTCGGCCGTGGCGTTGAAGTACGCGGTCCATGCGGCCTTCACCGCGGCCATGCGGTCCTCACGATCGTCGATCGCGTAGGCGGCGGCGAGGGCTTCAGCGCGGGTTTCGATATCCGCCGCGACCGAGGCACGGTATTCGGCGTAGGCGTCGACTTTCGCTTCGTGGCGGGTCTCGACGGCGACTTCAAGGCACTCGGAGTCGTAGCGCGCGTCCGTGTGTGCGTTCATCGACAGTGACGCATCGAGGTTCGTGCCGAACGCGAAGGCCGGAGTAGAGGCTGCCATCATGGCGACCGCGCTGCTCGCCGCGGCGAGTTTCTGTAGGGTGTGCATACCGAAAGGGAGAAAGAATAAAAACGGAAGACGATGCTTCCGCAGAAGAAGACGAACCGCCGCCGCCAAGAATTACGGGCTTTTTTAGCGGTGGGGAAGCGGTTGAATTAGCCTTTTATCGATATAGTTCTCCTTTCCTAAAGCGTCTACTCGAAAAGAAGTCATCGTATTCGGCCACGACG
>CAZZDD010000123.1:0-5004 GCA_964652185.1 uncultured Candidatus Peribacteria bacterium
AGCATGGGGTCCGACGACGCGATCACCAAGATGCGCCGCGCGGTCTTCGGCGCGGCGGCGGGCATCATCATCATTATCCTCGATGTGGCGTTCCGCGCGACGTTCGATTTGTACTACAACCAAGTCCCCCAAGCTCCGAGCCCCTTCCCGATCATCGACAGCGCGCTCGCAATCATCGCGGCGATCCTGCTCTTCATGGCGCTCATCGCGGTGTGCGTGGTCATCTACGCCGGCGTCCGCATGGTGCTCTCGCTCGGCGACGAAGAAGTCTTCAAGAACATGAAGTCGCTCATCCTGCGAGCGCTGCTCGGCCTGTTCGTCATCCTCGTCAGTTTCCTCATCGTGCTGCTCGTGGTCGAAGCGTTCTCGGGCTGACGGAGCGCCCTGACGATGATAGGATCCGGGCATGCAGCCCTCCATCGATCCCCGCATTTTCCGCGCGTACGACATCCGCGGCGTCGCGCTCGAACAACTGACCGTCGAAGCCGCCCGCTTGATTTGCCGCGCTTACGGCAGCGTGCTGCGCGAAAAAATGCCCGGCCGCACGCCCCGCGTCTGCGTGGGACGAGACGCCCGCACGCACGGCCCGCAATTGGAGCGCGCCGCCATCGACGGACTCGTAGAGGCGGGGTGCGACGTCTTCACAATCGGCGCCACCCCGAGCCCCCTCAACTACTTCACGATTTGCGATGGGAAATTCGACGCGGGCGTACACGTGACGGCCAGCCATAACCCCGCCAAAGACAACGGCCTGAAGCTCTCGCTGGCCCATGCGCACTCGTTCCTCGGCGACGACATCCAAGGACTTCGGAAGCGCATCGAGGAAGGGCGTTTCGCGACCGGCACGGGATCGGTGCAACCCTACGACAGCACCACGCCCTATCTGGCGACCATGAAGAGCATGTTCGGTGAGGGTTTGAAAGGAGTAAAGATCGTCGTGGACGGCGGCAACGGCATCGCCGGACCGGTGAACTGTGAAGCGCTGCGCGCGGCAGGCGCCGAGGTCGTCGAACTCTATACGGAACCCGACGGTACCTTCCCGAACCACCCCGCCGACCCGAGCAAGCGCGCCACGCTGAAGGAACTGCAAGAATTGGTGGTCAAAGAAAAAGCCGACATGGGCTTCGCCTACGACGGCGACGGCGACCGCCTCGGGTTCGTCGACGAGAAAGGCGAGATCCATTCCTCCGACTCGATCATCCTCATGCTCGCCGAGGACATGCTCAAGCGACACCCCGGAACCGCAGTGGTCTTCACCGTCTGCAATTCGAGCATCCTCGAAACCGAAATCCCCCGCCTCGGCGGCGTGCCCGTGATGTGCAAAGTCGGCCACGGCAACGTGGAACACGCGATGACAGAGAGCAAGGCGCTGCTCGGGGGCGAACTGTCCGGCCACATTTTCTGCTTCGAGGGGTACTACGGGTTCGATGACGCGCTCGTGGCGGCGATGAGGCTGGCCTCGATCATGAAGAACGCCGGCATGCCGGTATCACGCATCATGGATCGGTTCCCCAAAGTCTTCAAAATGCAGGAGCGGCGTCCGGAATGCCCGGACGACCGCAAATTCGAGATCATCGAAGAAGTGAAGACGCACTTCGCGACGAAATATCCCGTGAACGCGATGGACGGTGCCCGCATCGATTTCGGCGACGGCGCGTGGGCGGGTATTCGCGCGAGCAACACGTCGTCGTGCCTCTCCGTCACGGTCGAAGCACGCACGCCAGAAAAACTGAAAGCGATCGACGACGAAGTGTTGGCGCACATGAAGTCGTACCCGGAAATCGACTGGGACCATTTGCACTGAACTCCCCCCCACCCTTTTCATGAAACTCCTCGCCGTCATCCTTGCGTTGGTCCTCGCAGCGCCGTCGGCGGACGCCGCCGTCCTCGCGACGACGAAACAAAAAAAATTGCCCGTGATCGAAAACGCGTACGTCGGCGCGGACCTGAAAAGCTTCGGATTCGACATCGTCAAAGCCCCGACGACGAGCGGCTACGACGTGTGGGCCCGCGTCGTGGGCGGCAGGAACAAGAAAGTCGGCCAGTGGTTCGTGAAGTCGATGAAGCTGCGCACGAGGAACGGGAAATTGCCGAAGGCGGAATTCACAACGAGCCTCGCGGACATGCTCGCGTACTCCAGGCCCGGCACGTACGTGCTGACGCTCTTCGTCTGTCCGTCGAACGTCGACCGGCCGACGGACATCGCCTGCGCCAACGCATCGACCAGCTTCAAGAAAAAGTAAGCCTTTTGCCGGCAAAACGGCGTTCCGAAGCGCTTTTTCATCGTAAAAACCTGCTATACTGTAAGCCACATGTGGCCCTTCCGAAAAAAGAAGAAGCTGAACAAAACCAAGCTCGTCGTGGGCTTGGTGATCGGCGGCGCCATCGCGGCGACGGTGGGCAAGAAGATCATGGAAAAGCACGCGGAGCTGAAAGAAGAGAACGAGGATGAAAATCAGAACGACTGATGTTGCGATAGGGAAAAGACGGGAATAGCATGACGTCCTTTGGACGAACTCGAATTCCCCGCCGGCGATCCCGAACCGTCTTCCGTGACGTCGCAAGAAAGCGTCGAATCCTCGACGGATTCCATCGGCCAAGCGATCGTCGAGCCGTCGCCGGAGTGGCTGCAAAGCATGCTGAGGCTCGCGAAAATGATGAGCGACGAGAGTCGCAGCTCGATCATGAGCGCCATCATCGACCCTGCGCGCCACACATCACCGGACGTATTAGACCTGGCGGCCGCGGCGAACCTCTCGCAACCAGCCACGAGCGGCCACTTGAGGAAGTTGAGAATGAACGGTCACGTCGATTTCACGAGGCAGGGCAAACATAACTCGTACCACCCTACGCAGGCGTTCTGGGAGGACGTCCGCACGTACGATGAATTCGTCGACGCGCTGAACGCACGATTGGAAGAAAGTCAAAACGACTGATGTTGCGACGGGTACAAGACGGGAATAGCATGTTTTGCCATGAAACGATTCCCGCACAATCCGGAGCGTGATGACACTCCTCTCGGCATCGATGAACTGAATGAAGCGTTGGCCGATATCCAGCGGCGGATGAAGGGATACAAGGGAGAGCCCCTCACGCCAACGTCAAGCGCTGAGATTCTCCGATACATGAACGGACTCGACGAGGCGGATCAAGAAGATGCGCTGCAAACGATGGGTATGACGCGGATGGGCTTCGACCAATTGTGCGTACTGCAACACGATCTCGTGTACCACACAGGCATCGATACCAGTGCGGTCGTGGAACGGAAAGAAAAACAGGACGATGAACGACAGCCGAAGGCTGGTGAATCGGATTCAGAAGAAGCTGAAGAAACGGAACCGACCGAAAATGACATCCTCACATTCGCCAGCCATGGCATCACGAGCGTGCGGACGCAGATAGCAACGCTCCTGTCGGAGACGCCGAACGCAACGGTGACGAAAATCAACGCGATCCTGCGGGAGTTTCGACGAGTGACCGATACGATCTTCGATGACATACAACACGCATACGGAGTCGACGCCACTCTTATTCTGGAATGGAAAAAACGCCCTCTCGAAAGACTTCGACGCATGCCTCTCGCTGTCCAAAACATCGATTGCATCCTAAAAATGCAGAAGGAAAGGTTCGATGCGTACTTTCAGGATCTGTACGTCGCAGAAGGCCTGACGCGTGAGACATTCAATCGCTGGAGGCTGTTTTCCGAAGAGCATCCCACCGCGCTAAAAGAAGAAATATCACGGGAGCGGTCCGACACGAAGAAATCACGCGAGGAGCAGGAAGCCCTTATGGATCGCGAGATACCATTGCACCACCACGCACCGAAACCGACGAACACGCCGCAGACGGAAGCTCCGCCGCCGCGCAAACCGCGTGCCCGGCCCGGCCGAAGAAAAAGCAACTGACATTGTAAAATTCACCCCGCTCCGTCCCAGGCTCGAACGTTTGTCGAGCGCGGAATGGAGCGGGGTGTTGCCTCTTCAGCACGCGTGTACTGAAGAGAGATGCTGTGACCTGCAGCACTCCCTACCACGGTTCGGAGAGAGGTCTCCGTAGCCGTGTGTGTTTGTGTGGAGTTTGTTTGTCCCTATGAGCCTGGGAGAGGCGGGCGTAGCCCGATGTGTGTGTTTGTGTGGATCCCTCGCAAGGAGGGAACCGGGTGATGCGACTGGTCTTGTCGCAGCGGCAGGGAGAGGCAAATGTCGCTTTAGAAGCGGCACTTCCCCCTCATTGCGTGTCTTGAAGATAAAAAGAGCAAATCCAATCAGTATAGCACAAACGCGGTTTGCGGACAAGGGTCACCCTCCGTAGAATCACTGCATGGGAGAGCCAAAATCAGGCACCGGAAAGCTTGTTTTGATCATCGGTCCGAGCGGCGTGGGGAAAACGGCGATCGTCCGCCAATTACGCAAGAATCACCCCGAATTCCACTATCCCCGTTCGGCGACGACGCGTGCCCGACGGAAAGGCGAAGGCGACGACGCGTATCACTTCGTGACCGACGAAGAATTCGCACGGCTTCTGGCGGACGACAAAGTGCTCGAATGGGCCATCGTCCACGGGCGCGACCGCTACGCGACGATGTACGACGAAATCATCCCGCACATCGAGGCGGGGAAAATCGTCCTGCGCGAAGTCGACGTGCAGGGATTCCTGAGTATCCAAAATTCGCAGATCTTCAAAGACAAATTGCACCCGCTGCAATCCATCTTCATCGCACCCGAATCGGTCGGCCAGCTCGTGACGCACATCGAAAAACGTTCGCCGATGACGCACGATGAACTGCAGCGACGCATGCACAGCATGGACAAAGAGCTCGCCTACGCCGACCACTGCGACGCGCGCGTCTTGAACCGCGAAGGAAAATTGAAAGAGACGGTGGCGGAGGTGGAGAAGCTTATTCTTTCTTAATACGGCCAGGGCTACACTCGCGTGTATGAAGCTCGCCATGAACTGGTCGCCGCAGGCGGAAGAACTGCTGCTCGCAGGGAAAATCGACGTGGA
>CAZZDD010000124.1:0-4984 GCA_964652185.1 uncultured Candidatus Peribacteria bacterium
TCGTGGCCGGCGAGCCGAACATCCGCGAGGTGACACCCTTCCCGAAGGACCAGAAGGCGAAGGACCTCATGCTCTCGGCTCCGAGCGAATTGCCCATGAAACAGTTGGAAGAATTGCACCTCAAGATCGTCAACTGAGGCATGGCCAAACCCCTTCCTCCACAGAAACCGAAAAAGGAAGGCACCGTCGCGGGCGAAATGCTCGACGGCGTCGGCTGGGTCGTGCGCGAAGCGGCGCTTCCGATCCCGGACACGCTGATCAAGATGCTGCGGGGAAAGAAAAAGAAGAAATGAGGATCAGCGGATGATCAGTTCATCCCCATCGCCTGCTGAATATCCTTAACGACCGAATTGGGATGCGCGACGTACGGAACGGTCGTGCCGCCCTCGAAGGTCAACGTGCCGTACATCAGGACATTCTGCAGAAAGCCCTTCTTCATCGCTGACACCGTTTTCATTTTCTCGAACGAGATTTCCTGCATCGTTTCCTGGACGAGGAGCTTCGTGGAAATCACGATCACGCGCCTGCTCGTGACGAGGATGTAGCCAAGCGAATCGCTCATCAGGTAGAGGAAAAACCAATGCTGTACCGCCAGTAACAGCAGCATACCCGCCCAAAACACGAGCACGGCCAGCGCAAAGCCCTGCAACGCGGCGATCGCGGCGAGGCCCAACAACAGGAGCGCAATGCCCAGGAGCACGGCGAACAAAAAATACGGAAATACGTAGATGATCCAATGACCGGCCGCCACGCGCACGAGGTGTTCGCTGCTGGGGTGACGAATACTCATAGCCAATACGGAAGAGACCAAAACAGAGCCGTCGATGCGACCGCGATTACCAATGTCGAGGCAACGTACCACGCGCGCAAGTGGCGCTGGCGGCGATCGGTGCGCGTCCACTGATGCATGACATCGTCATCATCGTCCGCGGTGATGGCGAGCGTCTGGATAAGCGCCTTGCGCCGCGTCCTGGCCTGCGCGAAGAGCGTCAGCGTGATCACCAGCAAGGCAACGGACGCCACGTGCACGGCGACCATCCAGGGCAACATGGCGGAAACGAAGTCCTGAAGCATACGGAAAGCATACGCCATTTTCGGACGAAACGGAGTATGATGGCCACATGACCGAGCATCACTCACTCCAGTCGTTCCTCGCCCTCTGCGAAAAGCGCGTCAGCGTGCGCGGGTTCACCGACGAACCCGTGAGCGAAAAAGATCTCTTGAAACTCCTCGATGCCGCGCGCCACGCGCCGAGCGTCCAAAACGTGCAGCCGTGGCACTTCCACGTAATCGCGAAAGAAGAGCTTCGCACGAGCGTGATGGATTCGGCGTGCTACGGGAACTTCACGACGGGCAACCCCACGCTCGTCGTCGTCACGTGCGACACGTCGCTGCATCCGAACAACCAGGAGATCGTCTGGAACCCCCGCGAGCTCGAATACTCGTGCATGGGCGCCATGGAGCACGTCCTCCTCGCCGCCGCGGCGTCGGGGCTCGGTGGCTGCTGGGTGTCGTTCCACCACGGCCCCGTCCACGCGTCGTTGAAACTGCCGCAAGAACACATCGTCGTCGGCGGACTGCTGATCGGCCACCCCGACCCGGGAAGCCCCGGCGCGGGCGAACACCGCGAACGAAAATCGCTCACGGACGTCGTGAGCTTCCACGAATGACGCCTCACGCGAGCTGACCCATCTGCACAGCCGGATCAAAGAGCGACGGCTCCAACTGCGCGCCCGCGAGATGCTGCGCGATGCGGCGTCCGCCTGCGATGCTCGGCAAAATGCCCACGCCGTTGCAGCCGAGGTTATAAAGCAACGACGGAGCGCGCGGATCGCGACCGACGCAGCGGATGTACGTGGGCGTGAAACCCATAACGCCGTGCCAGCGGAACGTGCTGACGAGCGGCATCTGGGGCGACATGCGGTACGTCGCTTCGAACGCGCGATCGATCTCTTCTTCCACGTCTCCCGGAAACGACGCGAAAGGATCATACGTCGCGCCTTCGGGAAGGTAGCGTTCGGGACCGCCGACGCACAGCAACGTGCTCGGAGCGCCTTGGTGCTCGTAGGGCCGGCGCGTGAGATACGTGTAGCGATTGTTGTTGGGGTCGAGTTCGTCTTTGTTATTACGGAAGTAGCTGATGGCGGTCACCGGCTCGCCCTCGCTTCCGACGTAGCCGCCCATGTACCCGATGAGCGAACGGACCATGCGATGGAACGCGCGGTCGATGTTCGGGCCATTCGTATTCGTGAGATTGATGTTCTCGAAACCGTTCGTACACAGCACGACGGATTTCGCACGCACCGAAGGGCCGTCCGTTTTCAAGAGGGCGCCGTCGCCTTCGATCGTCACGTCATGCACGGGGAGATGCTCCGCGATCGTGAAACGGCCGGGGTACTGCGAAAGGATGCTGCCCGCGAGCTCTTCGCAGAAAAGAGCGCTGTTCATGCACCCCTTCGGCGACGTGGACGCAGCGACGAACGACGGATCATCGGTATGGAGGAGGCGGAGGATGACGCTATGAGGCATGCGGACGACCATCGATTCGTCGGCCCGCCCGATGGCGCGATCCGCTTCCGAACCCACCGCCACCAGCATCGGCTCGCGGTGGAGGCCGTGGCTCAAGCGCAACGAAGCCGCGTCGAGGTGCGAACGAATTTGCTCCATGGTGCTGAACCCCGAAAAGCCTTGGCAACGGTGAAGTGGCGTGCGGAGCCCGAACGAACGCAGCAACCAATCGACGCCGATCCATCCGCCTTCGACCTCCGTCTGCGCGCGGACGGCGGGACCGATGCCATACTCCTCGATCATGCTCGAGAGCGGGCGTTCGAAATCCGCCACGAGCTGGCCGGCGTTGTGCCCCGTCGCGCCGTGGGCGATGCGCCCCGCCTCCACAAGGATGACGGAGAGGTTCGTGTCTTTCATCAGGTACGCCGCGGTCGACAAACCGGCGATGCCGCCGCCGACGATCGCCACGTCCGCCGTCGCATCATGCTCAAGCGCGAATGGACGTCGTTTCGTGAGTTGCGTAAGCCATGGAGAGCGGATGTCGGGCATCGAGTAAGTATAGCATTTTTTGTGCATTGGTTCTATACCTGCCACCCCTCGACCGTGCGTTTGATATCGAATGGTGCCGGGGAGAGGACTTGAACCTCCATGGGGTTGCCCCCGTCAGCTCCTAAGGCTGATGCGTCTGCCATTTCGCCACCCCGGCACGTACCGATGATACCTCAATTTCGCGCTTAGCTCCGGTGCGAATCGATCCATTCGTCGGCATTCTCGTGCCTGGTCTTCGCTTCGCGCAGGCGCTGGTCCGCGACCGATCGTAGCCGGGCCTTTTTCTGTTCGGCTTGGGCGGCGGCTTCGTCCTTCAGGCGCACGTACTCGCTCTCGATTTTCGCGCGCGCTTCTGCAGTGCTCGCCTGCAACGTCATGACCGTGCGCTTGTATTCCGACGTCACGCGAAACGCGCTCGCTCCCCCGCGAAGTTCGTCGATGCGCTCGGCGTCTTTCTTGTTCGACGCGTACCGTTCGGCCATCGACTTCAATTGCCGGCCGGCGTCATCTTCCAGCTGCGCGATTTTCTTGCGGCGGTCCTGCACCAAATGCTCCAACGTGCGATCGAGCAGCTGGTCCACGTCGCGAAGATCGCGCTCAAGCTGGTTGTTGATGTTTTTCGCCGCGTCTTCCTCAATATGCTCGGCCTGCAGCTTCCTTGCGGCGACCTTCTGGGTCACGGCGCGATCGTGCAGGTCGTGCATGCGTTCGGCACGCTCTTTGCGGTCAGCCTCCTCTTCGGCGGCCTTCGCCTCTTGGCGGGCCCTTTCCGCCTCGGCCTTGCGGGCGTCGGCAAGCATTTGCTCCTTCTGGCTGTGCTGGTTTTGCCTCCATTCCTCACGGACTTCCCCGCGCGCGGCCATGGCACTTTGCTCCGCGATCGACGCTTCTTTCTGTCGGGCCGTCCGTTCCCGCGTCTCGCGTTCGCGCTGCGCCTGGCGCTCGCGTTCCTGCGTCAGCAATTCCTGCCGTTTCGCGGCGAGCGATTCGAACGTAGCGCGCCGCTCCTCGGGGGTTTGGGGCATCGTATTAGTATAGCAGAAAACGGCCGTTTACGCGCGTCATTGCCGCCGCATGATCCGCACCCACGAAGGGGGGTGCGGCTGGGCACAAATAATCCAGCAGCAGCCGTTTCTGGCTGCGACCCACATTGTGGTGCGTTGGAATTATTCATCCTCGCCCTTTTCAGCCTTTTCCTTCTTCTCTTTTTTGACAGCCTTCGGCTTCGCGAGGGCGGAGATCTCGATCGCCAGGTCGTGCAACCACGCTGCCGGCTTCTTCTTGCCTTCAAACTGCACGGCGTCGGTGCGCAGCGTGTTGCTGCTGATCTTCCAGCTCTGGTTCTGCGAGAGCAGGCGCATGATGTCTTGCGCCTCCACGCGCGGGCTAAGCGTGAGGATGAGTTCACGCTGGCCGCGGCCCTTGTCTTCCGACTTGATGCGCACCACGCCCGAGCGGCGCGCCGCGAGCTTCAGGCGCAACACGCCGAACAGGTTCTCGACCGCCACGGGCAGGTCACCGTATTCGGCGATGAGATCGCGTTCGAATTCCGCGAGCGTCGCTTCGTCTTCGCAGCCGGCGAGCTTCTGGTACATCGAGATTTTTTCGCCCGCATCCGGGATGTAGAAACCGGGGAGCAGCGCCTCGACGGGCAGAAGGATTTCCACGTTCTCTTCGATCGTCTCCACCTTCTCGCCGGCGCGCAGTTCTTCGACGGCGTTCTTCAGCATGCGCAGGTAGTGACTGATGCCTACGGTGTTCATCGTGCCGGCCTGCGACACGCCGAGGATTTCGCCCGCGCCGCGGATCTCGAGGTCGCGCATGGCCACCTGGAACCCAGAGCCGAGCTCGCACGCTTCGACGATGGCCCGCAGGCGCTTTTTGGCGTCCTCATGCAGTTTCTGGCTATGGTAGAGCAGGTACGCGA
>CAZZDD010000125.1:0-3509 GCA_964652185.1 uncultured Candidatus Peribacteria bacterium
CGAAGGCTGGCACCACGCTGGAAGGCTGGGTGGTCGGCGGCGGCGTCGAGATGCGCATCGCTGGCGGTCTGCTTCTCGGGGCGGAATACAAGTACAGCATGTTCGACACGCTGACGATCGGGGGTCCTGGCGGACTGACCGTCGACACCGACCGCCACGAACTGAGAGCGACCCTGAAGTACAAGGCCAACTTCTTCTGAGAAAGGAGCGACGCGATGGTCCGCGCATTCACTTCTGCCGCTGTCGTGTGTGCGTTGGTTGTCGCGTCCTCCTGCCTTGCTCATGATCCAGCAGGGCACGCACGGCACCACGACGACTTCTACAAGTACCTCAAGCATCCGGAGACGGGAGTGTCCTGCTGCAACAACCAAGATTGCAGACCGGCACCGCATAGAGTTACGCCGGATGGAGTCGAGTTCTACGTTGGTAATCGTTGGATCACACCGCCAGCGAGGACGCTTATGGAGCGGAGCGATACGGACTCGTCGCACTGGTGCGGCCACTCAGAGAGCACTGACACGCCACACACGTTCTGTGCCGTGGTGCCGAGAGGAGGGGTGTGATGCGGACTAGAGACAAGCTGGCTGCCGAACTTCGGAAGATTGCTGAGATCGCGTCGCCGGACAACGCCGAGCGCTACGAGGCATTTGCCAAGCGCGCAGAGACCGGAGAATTCGACGACTTCGGCAGCATGTACACGTGTCCGATAACGCAGCTTTACACGGAGCTGATGGCGGCGGGATTCAAGAAGTTTGCGGCTCGCGTGGCAGATGGTGAGTTCGACGCCACGAAGGAAGAGAGCGACGAGTGGGCGCGTAGTGCTGAAGGGCAAGCCATCGCCAAGGAACTGTCCCCCGAGATGCGTCGTGTTCTCGGCATGGACTTGAACCATTGAGGGCAACATGCGCGCACGACGCTGGAGCGACAACGATCATTATTTTGGGCCATTCACCTACGCGAGAGATCGCACCTATAGGCCGTTCGCGCTGATGCTGTCATCTGGCGACGATGAGGATCGAGGCTGCGAAATCCGCTTTAGCGCATTCGGGCATACGTTCATATCGGCGCTTCCGCCGATCGTGCGGCCGTGGCGGAAGAAGGTCATGGCGACATCATGGGACGCCGCCACGGTTGAGCGTCTGGGGCGAGATTGGTACTACGACACGCACAGGCGCGAGTATGGCTTCTCCCTGTCCCGATGCGGCGCCATCGGTGATCCGCTCTTCTTGCGAGTGCACTTCGGTGCGCAGACACACGATAGCAGCACGACGCAGGACTGGTGCAAGTTCTTGCCTTGGACCAGTTGGCGTCATGTTCGCTGGAGCCACTACGATCTGAATGGCGACCATTACTGGACGGAACCAAAGCTAGGTCGCTACGAGCGGAATGCCTGGGAAGCCAAGCAGGAGAAGATCGACTCCTGCCCGTCTAGGACGTTTGCCTTCAAGGACTATGACGGCGAGGAACTGACCGCGCGCACGCGCATCATGGAGGGCGAGTGGCGTTTCGGGACTGGCTGGTTCAAATGGCTGTCTCTGTTCCGCAAGCCGCGCATCACGCGCTCGCTGGATATCCAGTTCTCCGGCGAGACGGGCAAGCGGAAGGGATCATGGAAAGGGGGCACCATCGGGCACAGCATCAACATGCTTCCGGGCGAGTTGCACGAGTCCGCCTTCCGCCGCTACTGCGCCGAGCATCAGATGAAGTTCATGGATGAGCGCCCTCCCCTTGACAGACAGGTTACCTTCTAACCGAGGAGGACCACACACATGGCGTGCACACACAATGAAACCTGCGAAGAATGCCACGAGGCCAACAGAAGGCTCAAGGCTGAAGCAGCAGTGAAGAATGAACTGAGGAAGGAGATCGCGGACATTCTAGGGGTGTCGCATCTCAGGGGAGAAACACAGTTAAGGGAGGCCGTGAAGCGACTGGATCAACTCATACTGATTGAGCAGATCGCGATAGCTGCGGAGAAGGATGGGCTGACGGCAGCGGCGCTGGAAGGCGCACAGCAATGAAGCGTTCCACGTGAAGCACTATCTGGGGGCGAACTAACCAGTGTCTAAAGACATAACTCGCGAGATCACGGTCTACGCCGGCAAGAAGCGTCCTAAGAAGGACCGCCCTGCCGCGCCTATTGTGCGTGAGAAAGCCCCAGGAACACCAACACCAGAACGAGCAGCAAAGGAACCGACGTGGGTTGATGACGCCGGCAAGACAATCGAGAAAAAATTCACAGAGTCCGAAGTCGTCCCCGGCAACGTCTATCAGGAAGCCCACGTTGCCCACAAAGTCCAACTCGCCGTGGACGTCTATCGCCGCCACTTCAACCAAGACGAGTTACAGGCAGCAGAGATGTTCTATCGAGACATCCAGGCGGCCATGTCGATGATGGTCACCGCGAACTACGATGGCGGTGCCCGATCAAATCCCGGCCCCAGAGCAGGCGGTGTCTCGGACCATCTCAGGGAACGCTACATCCGGTCGAGGGAAGTCCTGAAGCGCCTGACGCCGGGAGACAAGCGGGCCTTGCTGGCGCTCGTGATTGGCCTGCGCAGCGAGCTGACTGGCCGGGCCGCCTCCGTTCAGGACATCGCCCGCGAGCGAGGCGCTGGCTACACCAGCAAGGAAGCCCTTGCACAGGTCTCTGTCGGCCTCCTGAAGGCCGCCCTGGAACACACCTTCGAAGCGTACCGTCTGTATCAGTTGGAGTCTCGCTCCAGTCGCAAGCTTACCGCAACCGAGGAAAGCAACCGGGCTAAAGCATTGTCGAGCGTGCGCCCAGAAGCAAAAGGACCACGCTGAAGATGAAACGAGAAGCCGAAGCACTCCACCGCGCCTACCTGAACATGCGCTCCGCTCATGACGACATCATGAGGCAGCAAGACGAAGCGTTCGAGAAGATGATGGACGCCTTCGCAGGGTTCAGCGCCGGTCACCACGCCCTGTTTGCCGAACTGGACAGCAAGGTCGGCGATGCGCTGGAAACGCTGAAACGAGGGCTGTCCGTTCCCCCGCCGATCCCACCGAATGACGCTCTCGACAGATTCCTCGAAGACGTCAGAGACCACGAGCGGGAGAGGTACACACAGTGACCGGCCGCAAGATCAGCGTTCCCGGCTACTATTTCGACAAGAAGGGCAAGCTCACCAAGCGCTCCACCTACTCACGCAAGCGTGCCGCAAGCAAGCAAGCGAGGAAAGCGACCAAGGTCGTGCGAGGGAGGCGGTTGATATAAAAAAACCCCGCCGGGCTCGCGCCTGACGGGGTTTGGTTACGCTCGGTAGAGTTACGCTGCGACGCGCCGTCCGTTCGAGCTGGCCAAGCGGACGCGAACTTCCTTGCCGACCTTCGCCGACGTGACGTATCCGCCCGCTTCGAGCTTCTGACGAAGCCTGCTCATGTGACCCGGCGACATGCCCGCAGCATGGGCCATCTCCTGATTGTTCATGCCCTCGTTCTTCGCGAGGATTTCTTCGAGTCGGCTGAACAGCTTCTTGAGTTCG
>CAZZDD010000125.1:3609-4941 GCA_964652185.1 uncultured Candidatus Peribacteria bacterium
GCCCTCGTTCTTCGCGAGGATTTCTTCGAGTCGGCTGAACAGCTTCTTGAGTTCGTCGATCTCCTCGGACGGGCGATCTCCGCTCTCAGACTCGAAGCTCAGCGCCTTCGGTGCTTCGACCGGGGCAGCCTCGACCTCAACGGCCTTGGCTTCCACGGTCACCTTCCGGCACTTCACCCCGAAGCCGAAGCCGAAGATGGCCCCGAGTTCGAAGAACAGCGCCAGAGTGAACGGGTCGAAGGTCTGGAACGCCTTGACGGCCTCCTTTGCCGGCAACCCGAACACGGCAGCAACGGCGCCCACGCGATCCGCCTTGCTGTCCACCGGAGGCGGGGCCTTGTGGGCCTCGGCATCCTTCCGCAGCTTCTCAGCGTAGGCAAGCCGCTGGTCACGCGTGAACGTCACGCCGCGGCACTTGGGTCCAAGGCCCGTCTTGCATTCGCTGGCCACCCAGCTCTCGGCCTCGGCGGCGAGCTTGTTGGCCCGGTCGAGGTTTGCGAGAAGGGCGGCGTACTCATCGACGGTCTTGGTTGCGGCGCTCACCTTGGCGTCCCGCGTTTCGGCGCGACGGCCCATGGTCTCGGTCACGATGATGCCGGAGCCGAAGATCGCGAGCACCACGAACGCGACGAAGGAGATCAGCTTCGCCTCCTTCAGCGCCCGCCAAGCCTCATGCCCAAAGAGGACCGTCAGCCCGACGAGGATCGGCATCAGCCCGTGCTCGAGCGTCATGCCGGTTTGCAGTGCGTCTCGCGTGAGAAGGGCAATCGCCCCGCCCACAGCAAGTGTTCCGCCGACCATGGACGGAACGGAGTTGATGTAGTAACGGGTAGTCATAGGGTCGTCTCCTATCGTGAGTAGGTTTCGATCTCAGGCCTCGTCCGGTGCGTCCAACACCGTGCGGGGCCGCTTCATGTTTGCCCGGTATTTATCCGGGATGAGAGGCGATTATTTATCCTTCGGGCTCTCAGAGAGGTCGTCGTCCATCGTCTCGGACGGGAGTTTTCCGCGCAGGTGGCGAAGGTCGCGAGTTCTGTCCACTATTTCTCGCGCGCGCTGGATGATCCAATCGCGATGCTCAATCCGCAGCGCATCCAGCCGGAGGCGTTCGGGCTCCGATATTGGCGTTCCCGCGCTCGCGCCCCAGGGATCGCCGCTCGCCCTAACCAGTGTCAAAAGGTCCAGAACTGCACCGCGAAGCTCGCGGTTATGAATGTAAAGGTCGTTTCGAGCTTTTTCTTCGCGTTCGCTGGGCGTGTAGAATGTAGCCATGGTCATCCTCCTGTCTCTCCTACTGCCTCAGCCCGGATCACCTTTTCAGGCTCCGGGCGA
>CAZZDD010000126.1:0-4926 GCA_964652185.1 uncultured Candidatus Peribacteria bacterium
ACCGAGGTCGACGAGCGCTACCGCGTCACGTTCGTCGTGTTCCGGTGCACGGCGTGCGGGAAGCAAGCGGTGACGACGCACGGCGCGCAGCCTGGGGCGTGTTCGTGCCAGACAAACGTGAAGCAGAGGAGGAAGCGATGACGCGCGGCAAGGTTCTCGGACTCTCGCTCGACCAGGTGGCAGCTCGTGCGCGGTATCTCGCGAGCGACGAGTGCGTCACGGGATACTACTTGCTCAAGGACCACAACGGCGGCAAGGACCCGACGGCGGCCGACCCGTTCGATCGGTGGTCGAAGCCCGGCTCGGACTTCGTGAACATCACGGCCGACTGCATCGGCGGCGCGGCGTGGTGCGGCGGTTTCGACCGCTACCAGCAGAAGCGCTTCGGCTTCTACAGCGGCTGGATCAACACGGATTCGATGCTGATGGACGCGCTCGGACCGCGACGATGCTTCGAGCCGCTCGACCGACCGACGCCGGGCTGCTTCGTCGTCGCGCCGTCGCATTCGCCGGGGCATACGATCGGCCACATCGGCACGGTCGTCGCGGTGCCTGCCGAGTGGGACGCCGAGATCGCCGAGTGCTGGCGTCTCGTGAAGGTCGTCGACGTGGCCAGCAGAGGAGCAGGGGTGCGCGCCAACCGCGAGACGACGGCGGCGGGGTGGTTCGCGGCGCGGAAGCAGGGCGCGTGGGTGCGATCGATCATGGAGCCGTGATGGCCTTCAGCGTGGAGCGCGGTTAGCCGGCGAATGAGCGTGCAGCTCGCCTGGCCGCGCGCCGCATTCCGCGCATGCACACGACTCGGCCACCGTTCGCGGCGCCGTGCCACGATACGGCTCGCGCTTCTTCGGCGCCGTCTTCTTCGCGTGGACGCCTCCGGTTCGCCCTGCCGTGAGCTTGTGCTTCGGCTTGGCTGCTCGGCCGTGCCGCATCCCAGCGCGCTCAGCGCGGCGCTTACGGCGTGTGCGTGTCTTCGACATCGTCTCCTATGGCCGTCCAATCAGCGCCTCTAGCGCGCCACGTAGCTCGTACACGTCCTTCCACGTCGCGTCGTTGCTCGGCTCGGCTGGCATCGAGCCAATCGAATCCAGCACGCGCTGTAGCCGCCTGAGCAGCTCGTGGGTGACAAGTACGGTCGGCGCTGAGCGGTACGGGTCCATGGCGGGTAGTTCCAGTGTGACGCGTTTGGTGGGCATGGCCGCGCTACTCGGAGGCAGGCTGTCACGGGTTGCGGGGTTTCGAACCGGCGGCTGTCACACCGGCGGCACACGCGTCGATCGTTCGACTCAAACGGCCCTCAACTTTCGCTGTCCGATCCACGTGTTAGCACTGCTCGTGGGCACCTCAGGCGCTGGCACTGAAAATCCGCGTGTCGGCGGTTCAACTCCGTCCCTGGGCACGACAGAAGTAGACGAAATCGCGGATTCCTCGACGGAATTCACGATCGACACCGGACGAGCGCTCGTGCCTCCAGCGCCTCCAGTGCCACGGGTCGGCACCTCGCGCGTCACACCGGCGGCACACCCGCCGGGCAGCCGCTGGATCGCGGCTGCGAGCGTGGCCTCGTCGAGCTGACCGTAGACGAGGTCGACCATCCGCGTCGACGAGTGGCCGAGCAGCCGCGAGACGACGAGCAGCGACGTGCCAGCCTGCACGAGCCAGCTCGCGAACGTCCGCCGGAGGTCGTTTGGCGTGCACCGAGGCACGCCGGCTCGCGCACATGCACGCGGCAGGTCCCGGCGTACGTTCGGCCACGGCTCGACGATCGGCCCGGTTCCTCGGTTGAGTGCTTCGAGCCACGGTCTGAGGACCGGATGAATCGCAACGACGCGCGAGATCGTCTTGCCCTTCGGGACACGGAGCACGTCACGCGCGAGATCCACGTGCTCCCACTGCATCGCTTCGACCTCGCCAACGCGCGGCGACGCGAGCGCGATCAACAGGCAGTAGAGCGCTCGTCGGTTGCGGCGCTCGATCCGCGCGCGCTTCGTGGCCTCGGTTGCCTTCGGGTACTCGGGCGGGACCAGGTGCTCGACGAGCGCCATGAACTGGTCAGGCGTCAGGTACGTCGTGCGCGGCACGTAGCCGGTGCGGAACTTCGGGACCACACTGGAGCTCGTCGCGGTGCGCTTGCGATCGTAGGCCGACGAGATGGCACCGCGCAGCACCACCAGCTCCTTGTGGACCGAGTGCCGATGCGCTCCCTCGTCAAGCCGCGTCGCGATGTAGCGCTCGACAGCCTCGCGATCGAGCACGTCGAGCAGGATCGTGCCGAGCAATCGATGAATGTGGCCGGCCTTCTGGCGGTAGCTTTCGATCGTCGCTGCCGGCTTCGCAGCGCAAGCGATGTCGACGAAATAGCTCAGCGCGTGGGCGACGGTTTCCGTCGAGTGCGTGGCGCGATCGGTCGTAGCCAGCTCGAGATCGCGGAGCCGCTGGCGGGCGACGTGCGGATCACCGGTTCGCGTCGAGACGCGGCAGCGTTTGCCGCTGCGATCGATGTAGTCGGCGTAGAAGGTGCCGTTGCGCTTGTAGAGCTTGCCCATTCGGGTCCTCGCATCCGTTGCTCGACGTAACGATCCACCGCCTGCACCGGAACCACAAGACGACCGGCGATCTCGCACGACATCGGCATCTCCTTGACGATGCGGTACGCGGAGCGCTTCGAGATGCGGAGCAGATCGGCGATCTCGGCGACCGTCATCCACTTCGTCTTGTGGGCAGGGAAGGTCACCGCTCGCTCCCCGGCGCGGGGTTGCGCTCCGCGTTGAGACGTTCCAGCCGCTCCAATTTCGCGATGCACGCCTTACACGTCACCGCCTCTCGACGGTTTGTCCATGTTGCGTAGCGCAGGTTGATGACGCGCGGACGTCTGCCGAGCAGCGACAGCACGCGGCACGTTGGAAGCACAGCGCCGTCTTCGCGGATCGCGTGGGCGAAGTGGACGAGGCGGCTCACCCCTCACCTCCAAACCCCGGAGCCGCGCGGCCACAGCCGGGGCGCCATGGCTTGTCGTAGAACTGCCGCGAGCCGTAGCGGACCGGGCCGCGCTGTTGGCGGTTGAGCGAGTAGGAGAGGCACAGCGCCGCACCCATCGCGAGGTTGTCGAACCACGTCTTCACGTACTCGATGAGCACGCCCTGTCCGTCGCAGTGCGAGCAGTACGAGTCGCTGGTGGTTCCGTTGCGACAGTAACGCGCCGTGCACTTGAACTCGACGGTGCCCATTTCGAAACAGATTGCGAAGTCAGTCATGGCGGGTCTGCTCCGTCTCGATCACGTCGATCGACATCACGATGATTCCTTCCGGCACGCCCCACGCGCCTTCTGTCGTGTAACCAACCCGTGCGCGCACGACGCGGCCGGTGTACTTCTCGGCGAATCGATCCCACTCGCGCAACACGAGCACGTCGCCGCTCTGGAAGTTGCGATCGTTCTGGCGGACTTCGTACCGCTTGCGTCCTTCCCAGACTGCGGTGAACGGCTCGATCCAGGTCTTCAGCGTGTGCTGGACGGTGCTCATCGCTCCTCCGCTTGCGCCCTGACCACGTTCTCGGCGAGCAAGGGTGTCGGGTTGGTGGTCATGGTGGTGGTGCCTCCAGCACGCAAAGAGTCGTGCCGCGCTTACTCGGCTTGCGTTCGACCTCGCGCCAGCCGGCTAGGCGGTAGCACTTGCCAGGTTCGCTGCTCCTAGAGCGACGTGCCGCCGTTTCCTCAATGTCGACTTCTGTACGGAGAGGCTGCGGTGGAAGTGCCCCGTAGACACGAAGCCATTCGCGATACGTCGCTTCCGTTCCGGTCTCCACCAGCATCGATGACAGCGATCCAGATCTGTTCGCGAAGTGCGTGTTGGTCCAGCGCCAGACGCCCATCCACACGTTGTGAACGCATGCCCATAGCGCGTGCCCGCGCTCGCCACGATGTATGAGCGCGACGTATCGACCGGGGCGCAGGAACTGATCGTTCCCGTGCGACTGCCGCGAGTAATGGCCATCTGCGAGTTCGGCGGCGATCGAGTCGTAGCGACCGACCGACGCCCAAATTCCGTCGACGATGTAGTGAATGGCGAGTTGCGACCTCATGATCTATGGGCCTCAAACAGCGGGCGCCGACCACTCGCGTGGCCATGTCCAATCCATGCGTCGAGCCTCTTACGCTCGAGCGTGGTCGGCGCCCAAACCATTGCCTGCGGATTCCGCGTCATTCGCTCGGCTCCTCGTGGTGGGCGATTTGCGCGGCGAGATAGCCGGCCCATTCGCCGTCATTGGCCGGTGCAGTCTCGTTCGGCTCGTTGTGGAACAGGTTCATTCCGTACGCCTCGAAGCTGGCTCGACGCAGAATCGTTGCCCCGATGTTCTCGATGTCTTGCGCTAGCTCCGCCGCGCGCATCTCCAACGCGACCTGCGGCGAGTCGTCTCGCGACGGGCCGTACGGCAGCTGCTTTAGACAGTTCAAGCAGCTCATCGTGAACCGGCCGGGAATGATGCCGCACCCATGAGGGCACGCCTCGAAGCAGTAGCGGTCAGCGATGCCATCCGTGTAGCAGCGCTCCGAGTAGTCGTGTGTGATGCACTCGTCGTCGACGTTGAACTTGCACCTCTCGCGCTTGCTCCGTGCCAGTGCGGCCTCGTCGGCGGCGATTTGCTCCAAGCCTTTCACTTCGCACCTCCGAGCAGCTTGTCGAGCAGGGCGAGGTGCATCGACTGCAACGGCTCGCTGTGGTTGTCCCAGTTCGCCGAGATGCGAACGCGCAGGTCGGACGCGACTGACAGATCGTCGCCGGTCAGAGCGACAGTTTTGGTGCGCGACGCTGCCGTATCGTCGATGCAGTACGGGCAACCAATGGCGACGCCTTGTTCGATTGTGCGGTGTGTCAGCCTGCTCATTGGCCATCCTCCGCGTCGAAGCGCTTCTCGACCTTCAGCAG
>CAZZDD010000127.1:0-4906 GCA_964652185.1 uncultured Candidatus Peribacteria bacterium
TTTCCTGAATCGTAGCGGTGCTCTGAATGAACACTTGAAATATTATATAATACTATTATATATAGTCAATAATCGACTATTGGCTTACGAAAGCCGATTAACAACTTCGATGGGATTTTGAAAAACAAAAAACAGGGTTTTAGCAGCGGCCGTCCCCGGCTGCGGTCAACGTGGTATATCGCACACCACATGTAATTCCTGCACCGTGTGGAGAGGCTTCTCGCCTTTCAGCCACGTCGTGATGGACTCCAGGCAATCCACGTACATCGTGCGGACCGAATCATCGGCATAGAACGCGATGTGCGGCGTCGTGATGACTTTCGGATGGCGCGTGAGGGCCGTATCGACCTCGCCGAGGCTTTCGTTCTCCAGCACGTCGAGCAACGCCCACGCGACCTTGCCGCTTTCGAGCCCATCGAGGAGCGCCTTCGATTCGATCAAGGAACCGCGCGCGGTGTTCACGATGATCACGCCGTCTTTCATCTTCGCGATCGCATCGGCGTTGATCATACCCTTCGTAGCGGGGAGCGACGGCGCGTGGAGCGAAATGATGTCGCTTTCCGCGAAGAGCTGGTCGCGCTCGACGTACGTCACGCCGAACTTTTCCTTCAACTCTTCAACGATGAAGATGTCCTGCGCCAGGATGCGCATATCGAAGCCATGGGCGAATTGAGCGACTTTGCGGCCGATCTTCCCCGTTCCGACGATGCCGATCGTTTTGCCGTTCAAGGCCATGCCTTTGAGTCCGTGATAATCAAACACTCCTTCGTTCACACGACGGTTACCCTCGCCGATGTGACGGAGCGTCCCAAGCAGCAGCGCGAACACGTGCTCGGCGATGACGTGCGACCCGTAGTCGGGCACGTGGCACACCGAGATCCCCCGCTCTTTGCAGGCGGCCAAATCGATGTGGTCGAACCCGACCGACCGCGTGCACACGAGGCGCAGGTCGGGAAGCGCGGCGATCACCTCGGCCGTCAGCTTCGTATTCACGAAGATCGAGAGGATCTGCACGTCGGGACATTCCTTCGCCAGGTCGGCATCGGCTTCGAGGAATCGCGTATCGGGGAAAGCCGCTTGCACACGGCTTTTTTCCTGCGGATCGACATCGAGAAAAACGGTACGTGGATGCATGCTCGGATGGTACACTCTTTGCCGCATGTCGTTCCAGGTCCGCCGCCTCAAAGAAGAGGCTCCTCCATCGTCGTTTTCGAAGGCCGTGAAATGGCTGCGCCGCTTGAAGTTGCCGGCTCTTTTCGTCTTCTGGCGCGCGAAGCACGTTGCGGAGGAGAAACAGAAAGAGAAGAAGCGACGCGGCCTCCTGAAAAAGATCCTCATATCGTTGATCATCATCGTCCTGGCGGTCGCAGGCATCGCGTTCGGCGTGAAGGCATTGATCGACACGAACATCATCCAGGTCACGCAGCTCGTGAATGTGGCCGGCACGCCGCTGCCGAAAGACGCCCACGGTTACACGAACTTCCTCCTCCTCGGCCAAGGCGACAAGAACCACGACGGCGTGGACCTGACCGACACGATCATCCTCGCCAGCCTCGACCCCCGCACCGATAGCGCCGCGATGATCTCGATCCCCCGCGACCTCTACATGCGCACCTCGCGCATGGGAGCGGGCCGCATCAACACGCTGTACCGCGATTTCAAGTACTACCTGATGAAGAACGAAGACCTAAGCGAGGAGCAGGCCGGCCGCGCCGCGATGCAGGAGCTGATGAAAGAACTCTCGGTCACCTTCGGCATCGAGCTGCACCACGTCGTGAAGGTCGACTTCATCGCGTTCGTCCAGGCGGTCGACGCGCTCGGCGGCATCGACGTCTACGTGCCCGAGGAACTGTACGACAACCAGTATCCAGGCCCCAACTACGGCTACGTGACGTTCTCCGTGCTCGAAGGCATGCAGCACATGGATGGCGAAACCGCGCTGAAATACGCCCGCAGCCGCCACTCCACGAGCGACTTCGACCGCTCGCGCCGCCAACAGGACCTGCTGAAAGCCCTCGGCGACAAGGCGAAGGCCGACGGCACGCTCTCGAGCCCAAACCGCATCACGTCGCTCCTACGGATCATGAACGAGCACGTGGCCACGACGCTCACCTTCCGCGAGATGGTGACGCTCGCGGGCCTGGCGTCGGATCTCGACAAAGAAAAAATCGTCTCGGTGCAGTTCAGCCTCGAAGGCCCCGGCGGATTCCTCTACCCGCCGCCGCGCGACCTCTTCGGCGGCGCCGCGGTGCTGATTCCGAACTCGTGGGACGAAGTCCGCACGTTCATGAACCTCGTGCTGGCGGAGCGCCCCCTGTTCCTCGATACGACGACGATCGACATCTTCAACGCCGGCGGCCCGAGCGGCGCGGCGGGGCTCCTCGCGCGCGAAATGGACCGCTACACGCTCGTCATCGGCGAAGTGGCGAACTACGAGGGCGACGACAGGCTGACATCCGTCATCCTGACGCCGAAAGCCAGCGAGAAGACGGCGAAGAAACTCGGCCAACTCCTGCAGATCGCGGACGTCGCCACCCTACCCGACACGTCGACCGGCACGACGATCCAGATTCTCCTGGGCGAGGATTACCGCTACCGTTCCATCGTGGAACTCACCACGCCCGACACCGCCCCCTCTTCATCCGCCGCCTCGGATCCGGCGGATCTCTGATATGACCCCCCGCGAGATCATCGCCGAAGCCTGGACCATCACGAGCACCCAGCCGAAACTCCGCCGCTGGGCGTACATGTCGTCGCTCCTCGAAACGATGCTCAACGTGAAGCTCCTCTTCACGCAGGCGTACTTCGGCTACGCGTACCTCTTCGGTCACGGCGAGGCGGGCTTCTTCGACATCGAGATCTGGATCTGGAACAGCCTCCCCCCCGCGCTCGCGATCTCGATCCTCGTCTTCTTCATCCTTCTCGTCGTCGTCGAATTCTTCGCGCCGCACCTCTGCCTCGGCGCCATTATCGGGCTGGCGGCCAAACGCGCGAAGGGCGAGCCCGTCCGCGGCGGTCCGGTTTTGGCGCTCTACAACTTCTTTCCGATCTTCGCGCTCCACGAGTTCCTCATCCTCAGCTCCGTCCCCACGACGATCACGGTCATATCGCTTATTTTACGCTACATAGAGCCGAGTTTATGGGCCTTCAGCATCGGCGGCGTGCTGGTGCTGTTTCTGATCGGCAACATCCAAAAATTCCTCTTCGCCTTCGCGGAAGAAGCGGCCGTCATCGAGAAACACGGCGTCTTCGAAGCCATCGGCCGCAGCTTCAAACTGATCCTCAGCAACCTGCTGCACATCATGTTCCTGCATCTGCTGCTCATCGTCATCTCGCTGCGCATCGCGATCAACGCCGTCATGGTCGTGCTCATCCCGGCCATCATGCTCGGGTTCGGATTCGTGCTGACGTTCTTCATCACCGACACGGCGATCATCGTCGTCGCGGCGGCGGCCCTCGGGCTCGTGCTCATCGGCATCGCGAGCTACTTCCTCGGGTACATCCTCGCCTTCAAACAAACGGTCTGGACGCTGACGTACCTGGAATTCATGAAGCACAAAGACGTGGATCAGATTTCCTAGTTGACTGTGTACAATCGTACACCTATACTAGGGGCCATGACGCTCACCCCCCACCAGCGCACGACCCTCAATTTCATCCGTGAATTCCAGCACAAACGCGGCTATTCACCGTCGCTGGCGGATCTCGCCGTAGCCTTCGGCGTGAAGTCGAAGAACGCGGTGGCGAAGGTGGTGAACGCGCTGCTGAAGCACGGAATGTTGGAGAAAGATCCGAAGGGCCGCATCAAAATCATCGACATGCACGAAGAAGACGGCAACGTCCACGTGCCCCTCGCGCTCTCGATGTTCGGCCCCATTCACGCCGGCTTCGCGGCCCCCGCCGAAGAACAGACGAGCGAAACGATCACGATCGAGGACTACATCGTCCAAGACCGCGCGAACACGTTCCTCCTTCGCGTGAAGGGCGACAGCATGATCAACGCCGGCATTCACGAGGGCGACATGGTGGTCGTCGAGCGCGGCAGGGAACCGAAGGTGCACGACATCGTCGTAGGCATCCTCGACGGCGAGTTTACGCTGAAGCGCCTCCGCAAAGATAAGGGCAAGTTCTACCTGCAGGCCGAGAACGATGCCTATCCGGATTTGTTCGCTCTTGAAGAACTACAAATCGCGGGCGTCGTTCGCGGTGTCATGCGCAAGTACTAACCGCGCCTACCGCAGCCAGGAACGGCTGCTGCTGGATCCCTCCTATCTATGATCGCACACGTCGATGCGGACGCTTTCTTTGCGTCTGTCCTTCAACGGCTGCACCCGCATTTGAAAGGCAAGGCACTCATCGCATCGGGCATGGGCGGCGGCTGTGTGATCGCCGCCAGCTACCCGGCAAAGGGCAAAGGCGTGAAGACGGGCATGCGCCTGAAGGACGCGCTCGCCCTCTGCCCGGAGGCCATCGTGATGCCCTCGGACTTCCGCGAGACCAGCCTCGCCAGCCAGCAGATCGAAGCAATCTTGAAGAACACCTGCCCCCTCGTGGAAGAAACCTCGATCGACGAGTGGTTCCTCGATCTCGAATCGCTCGTCGGCGGCGATCCCTTGGATGCCGAGACCTGGGCGCGCGCGATTCAAACGCGCATCATCGCCTCGACGGACATCGGCGTGTCGATCGGCGTGGCACCCACGAAAACGCTCGCGAAGATGGCGGGCGAAGAACACAAACCGCGCGGCGTGACGGTGCTCCGAAACCAAGAAGAGATCGACGCGTTCCTCAAGCGCCGTCCGGCCGCTGCGATTCCCGGGATCGGCCGCAAACGCGAGGTGGACGTGCGTATCCGGGGCTGGGAAACGGCCTGGGATATCGCCTACGCGCCGGATCCCCTCCTCAAGCA
>CAZZDD010000128.1:0-4793 GCA_964652185.1 uncultured Candidatus Peribacteria bacterium
TCGGCGCCCGGCGACTCGGACTCGTTCGCGACGACCGTCCACGTGACTCCGCTCAGTAGGGCGTTACGAAGTCGCCCCCAGACGGCGACAGGCGGCAGGCGCTGGAGGTCGGCGAACGTCTTCCAGCGCTGAGAGCCGCGGAGCGAGGCGTCCTTCTCGCCGATCGTGACGGAGCCTGCGTAGCCAGCGACGGCGTCGAAACCGGGCGCGCGCGAGGCTTTCGAGACGGGAACGTGGCGCCGCGCGTCCGGGCCCTTCGCGAACTGGCCAGCGTTCTTCGTCACTGGCCAACAGTGGTGGCGAGTGGAGAGCGGGGCGATTACACGCGACCGCCGCGACCGCCGAGCAGGCCAAGCGAGCCGAGGCCTTCCGCGCGCGGCCGCTCCACGATCGCATGCCCTGGCATCGACACGAGCGGCCCCCTGTCGCGCACCAGCGACATGAAGGCACGCGAACTCGCGTCGATTCGATCCTTCAACCGGCCAACCGGGAACGCCTCGGCCTCGTCGAGATAGTCAGCGTTCCACGGCGCGCGCACGATCGAGACGTTCCCCGCCTGTGCCTGTGCCGCGAACGGCTCCGCGCGCGTCTCCTTGGATCCCGTCTCCGGAGAGAAGTGCGCGACGAACCCGGCGAGCTTCTGCGCGAGATACGACTTCTGCGCCTTACCCGCCTGCCCCGGATCCTGCGGCAAATCCTGCACGCATTCGTGGCCGTCGTTCTCGGCACACGCGACGATCGCTTGCTCGACCTCGTGTGGCGATCCCCGGAGCCACTTCACGTCCTCGACGTAGTAGCGCCCGCCGACGTCGCGGATCTTCACGCCGCACGTCGCAGCTCCGTCGCCGTCTTTCGTCGCCGCCAAATCCCAGCCGCGCACGACGCGACCGCCAACCGGCGCGCGATCGACGATCGAGAACCACGCGCGCTGAAACAGCTTGCCGCCCTTGGGGAACGGCTGCTGTTGGTACAGCGACCACCATCCGTGCTCGCCGCGTAGTCGGATCGTCTCGAGCCGATCGAGCGGGAACATCTCCGGCCACAGGGCCCGCGCGGCCGCGTCCGTACGCTCGTCGGCTGCCTCGCCTTCGGCTCCGACAACGGCCGGCAACACGATGTGCTCCCACGGCAGGCCCATCGGGTCGCGCATGATGCGGCCGATAACGTCGTCCTCGTGCCACCGCGTCATGTTCACGATCACCGAGGCCCCCGGCTCCCAGCGCGAGAGCAGGTCGTCGCGAAACCAGTCCCATGCCCGATCGCGCACGAGCTTGGACTCGGCCTCGGCTCTGCCCTTCACGAGATCGTCGGCGATGATCAGCCCCGAGTTGCAGCCTCGGCCTGTGACGTCTCCGCCGACGGAGGTCGCCTTCAGTCCGCCGCCGATCAGCGTGCGCCAGTCGTGCTTCGCTTGCTGCTCGTCGGAGAGCTGCACGCCGGCGAGCCGCGACAGGCGACGCACCATCGAGCTCGTGTGGATCGACAGGTCGGCGCCGAACGTCGCGTAGAAGTTCAGGCACGCGGGGTCGTAGACGATCCGCCACGCAAGCAGATGCGCGAGCGTCACCGTCTTGCCGTGGCGAGGCGGCATCGAGATCGTCGCGAACACCTCGCCGCGCCGGGTGCGCTCGCCGAGATCGATCACACGCTGCAGGTGCTCGGGGATCGGCGCGTGCTTCGGCGTCACCCGCTCGATGAACTCGGCCAGCGACTCGACGCCGATATCGAGCGAGCGGATCGCAGTGTCGAGGTCACTCCGCGAGGACATCGTCGCTCGTCGCGTCCTGCGGCTTGGCTAGTTCCTCGGCGTCTTCGGCGTCGACGCGATCGAGGAACGATCGACGCTCGTGCGGTGTCATCCGCAGCGCTTCGAGAAGCGCGAGCTGGCCAGCGTCGGCGGTGGCGTTGACGTCGATCGTCTGCTTCGGCTTGCCGATCAGGTATTCCGACACCCACGTGCGCGCGTGGCGGTCGCCGACCTTGGCGTCCTTGACGGCTTGGACGCAGATCTCACGCCAGTCGTCGAGGGTGACGACCTCGTGCATCGTCTTGAGGTAGCCGGGCTTCTTGCCACCCGAGTTGCGCTGGTTCGCTCGGGGCCCGCCAAACTGCGTCGCGGTGTTGCCGCTCTTGCCGCTCTTGAAGCTGGTGTCGTTCGCCGTCACGTCCTCAATGCTCGCCGCCGCCACGCAACGGGGCGAAATCACTCCTCGTCTACGGCTTCCCTACGCACGCGCTCGAGCTCCGCGAGCCGCCCCGGACACAGCGCCTCGGCCACTGCTTCCAGTGCTCGCTTCGCTGTGAGCAGCCGATCGGCCACGATCGCTTGTGCCTCGCGCTTGGCGATCCGCCCGAGGTCGGCGACTTGTGGCAGTCTTAGTTGGGCGATGCCCGAGTCGCGTACGGCGGCAACCTGGGCGACGGCATCGGAAAGGTCCTGACGCAGATCGTCGTCGAGCTCGGCTCTGGATTTCTGGCCGCGCACACCACGGCCGACGGTCCTGATCCTCGCGTAGCCATCAGCGTGGATCTCGATCTTCGTCTTCGGCTCTCGATCGGAGTCAACTCTACGCGCGTCGCGGTCAACACGACGTCGATCTGCCGCCGCCTCGCTCGCCTCTTCGCGGCAGCCCGAACAGCGCGCCGTCTTACCGCTCGGCTTGGAGCAGTCGATGCACAACTTCGCACGCCGGAGCCGTGCCCGGTGCTTGGCCTGCCACTTCTTCGCCTTCGCCTTGACGCGCTCGTGGTGCTCGGCGCAGTAGTCGGCGCGATCGGGCGCGGACTTCGCCGGCGCGTGGCAGCCGGACCACAGACAGCGGCGCTCGAGCTTCTTGCGCACGAGCAGCGGCACGGCGCCGTACTGCTCGGTGGTGGTGTGATCCCGTTGCGACACTCGACGACTCCTCTCCGCACGTCAGAGGCACGTGCTACTGGTGTGGAGTCGCTCGGGTGGGCGGCTTCTGCTTCAGTGCAGACAGCGGCTCCGGTCTCGCAAGGACTGGAGCCGCTGCGCATTCGGGCTACGGTGGACGCTTCTTCCGATAGCGATACTCGCGCTTCTTCCGATAGCCCCACTGCCTCGACGGCAATGCAGCCCTTCGCGTCGCGCACTCCGCACACCGCGATTTCCCCGCAGCCGGCTCGCCACGACAGTCCGTGCACGCATCGACGACTCGCTTGCCGTGATAGCGCGAGCCGACCTTGGCATTGACCGACGCCCGACACGACTCACACAGCACGTAGCCCTGCGTCCGATTGCGACCGCAGAACACGCACAGCCCGAGCTTCTTTAGTCGCCGGTAGCGCTTCTTGTGATCGCCCCGCATCGACGACAGTCTCGAATTCGCGCGCTTACGCACTGCGCGCGTTTCGAGCTTGAGCACCGACGGGAATCGCTCTTGAAGAGCAGCGATGTCGAGGGCAATCGGCTCGCGGTGGACAACGACGATTCGATCGCCGCCAAGCCACAGCCGTGGCCGCTTCGCATTGGCCACTGCAGACCGAGCGCTGTGCGGTAGCTCTCGCGTCACGCGACTCTCCTCCCATCCAGCGCGCGCCGCTCCCTCACGCACGCGCGGCACACCGCGACCACCGACTCCCCGGCGAGCAGCGGCACGAAGTCGACTCGCCCACGACGCACGCGGCAGATCGCGCAGTGCGTAGCTCGCTCGGCGATCCGAGAGTACGCGTCGAGCATGCGCACGATCGCCGCATCGAGTGCCTGGGACGCTTCGAGCGGACGCAGCGGCGACGAAGTGCGCTTCTCGGGCGGGGAGAGCAGCGGCGGCAGCGAGTCGTACACGAGCTCGGCGACCGTCTCGGGCCATGCGATTGTCACCGACTCGCGAAGCCGCGGCGCTCCCTGGCCATGCAGCGGCGTGACCTCGACGCGACCATCAGCGCTCTCGACAGATGCCTCGCGCTCGAAGCGCCACCGCGGCTCCTTCGGCGGCGTGTAGCGCGGCGGCTTCGGGCCTGGCATCGGGCCGCCCTCGAGGTCGACGAGCAGTTCCTCGAGCACCGCCGACATCGAGACGCGGTTCACCTCGCACCAGACCTTGAACGCGTCGTACGTGTGGGCCACCACCGAGATGGTCCGCCGCGTCTGCACCTTCGCCATCAGTTGCTCCCCTGGATGAACGCGCGGAACGTCACGGCTTGAACCCCTCCGGGCACGGCTTGTCACCCGCCGCAGCCCCCTGCCTCCAGTGCGTCTTCACCCAGCGGCCGTGTAGTGCGCCACAAGCGCGGCAACGCGGGGCGGCTGGTACGCGCGGGTCCTCGTCCTCCGCGGTCGCTACGGGCACGCCACGCGCTCGTAGCGCCTCCCGTTCGTCTCGCGTCGTGGGCAGCGCGTCCAGGGCGTCGGTGGCGCCGAGCGGGGACGGTGGGTACATGCAGCCGCTGTGTTCGTAGGACGTGAACTCGCGGCACTTGTCGCACTGCCACACGCCGTTGCGCAGCGTCTGCGTCGGGTGCTCGCATTGGTCGCGCTCGACGCGGTCGAGGAAGTCGGTCACTTGCCACCTCGCACGTCGAACGTCCACGCGTTCGCATAGAGCCGGTCGTACATCGCGTCGAACGAACGCTTCGCGGCGCGCGCTGACGAGAACGGCTCGGCACCCACGGCCAGAGTGCGGTTGTTGTGCGCATGGAGTCGCCAGTACCAGCCGAGACGGCGCTTGAAGACCACAACGCGGAGATTGCGAGTCACACCCATTACCAATGCTCCTCTGGCGCACTCGCGCCTGTTGCTTGTCCACTCACTTCGGCGCTCCCATCGGCAGTGA
>CAZZDD010000129.1:0-4777 GCA_964652185.1 uncultured Candidatus Peribacteria bacterium
CCCTGACCGCACTGCAAGGAGCCGCGAGTGGCCCTGACGAACCGAACTGACCTGCTGGCGAGCATCGCGGACTGGCTCAACCGCTCCGATCTCACAAGCGTCATCCCCGACTTCATTGCGCTCGCCGAGGCCGAGATGAAGCGGAGGCTTCGGCGCGCCACGGAGTCCACGACCATCTACATCAGCGCGGGCAACATGAACGGCCCGTCCGACATGGCCGAACCCATCCACCTCCGCCTCTCCTCGGGCGATCCGTACCTTGATGGCAACCTCCTCCTCTGCACCCCCGAGATGCTGACCGATGTGCGCCAGCGCACGGGGTACGTTGAGGGGCGTCCGACACACTACGCCTACTACGACGGCCAGTTGCAGTTCGCCCCGATTCCCGACCAGAGCTACGACGGCATCCTGTTGTATGCCCAGCAGTTGACGCCGTTGACGGCGAGCAACACGACCAACGCGGTGCTGACGGAGTTCCCGGACCTTTACCTGTTCGGGTCGCTGTTGCAGGCCGCGCCGTACTTGGAGCACGACGAGCGGATTGCGGTGTGGTATCAGAAGTTCAATGACGCGATTGACCAAGCCAACGAGATGCGCGAGCGCGAGTCGTATGGTGCGGGATTGAAGGAAGCGCGGTTGTCCCACATCATCGGGTAGCGCATGGACAATCTTTTCCCGCTCAACCTGCCTCCCGGAATGCGGAACAACGGCACAGTCTATCAGACCAAGGGCCGTTGGCACACCGGGAACTTTGTTCGCTTCTTCAACGGGACCATCCAACCCATCGGGGGATGGGCGGCGCGTTCCCTGACTGGTGCCACCATCTCCGGTGTGCCCCGTGCGATGGTGAGCTACCGCTTGAACTCCGGCTCGCAGGTCGTGGTCATCGGCACGACTCGTGGCTTGTATGCCATTGTCGGGACGGTGAAGTACGACATCACGCCAGCGGCGGTTGGCTCCACTGTCACGGCCCGGGTGTGGCAGTTGGATGTGTTCGGCTCCTACTTGGTCGCAGTGGACTTGACCGCTCCTTCGACGGGTGGCCGTGCGTACTATTGGGCGGGAGATACCGCGACGGTCGCTGCTAACCTTGATCCGTTCTCTACCGGGAGTGTCCCCCTTACCCCGCTCTCGATTGTGGGCACCCCGGAGCGGTTCCTGACGGTGCTCGGTGCTAAGTACACGGCCTCTGGGTGGAGCGCTACGGGCGCGGTGTCGGCCAACCGACTTGTGACGTGGGCCACGCAGGAGGGTGGGTTCGCCGGGGCCGATTGGGTACCAGCGGCGACGAACACGGCTGGTGACTTTGAGTTGACGACAGAGGGTGCGCTGGTGTGTGGTCGCCGGAGCCGTGGCGCAACGCTCCTCTGGACGACGACCGACCTGTGGGCAATGACCTACATCGGGGGCACGTTCGTCTATCGCTTCGACCAAGTTGGCAACAAATGCGGCATCATCGCGCCGAACGCGGTCATCGTGACGGACACGGCAGCGTACTGGATGGGCGAAAATGGATTCTACGCATACGACGGGTTCGTGCGGCCGATGCCATGCGAGGTCCACGACTACGTGTTCGGGTCACTCAACCGCACCTACGCACACTATATCTGGGCCATCGAGAACCCGACGTTTGGTGAGGTGACGTGGTTTTATCCGTCAGACGGGGAAACGGAGGTCAATCGGTATGTGACCTACAATCACCGAGAGAACCACTGGGTTATCGGCAACCTTTCGCGCACCACGGGCATCGCCAGCCAGCCGGGGACGACGGTGTATCCGGTGATGTGCAATGCCAGCGCTTCGGTGTTCGACCACGAGAGCGGCTATGCCCGCAACGGCGAAGGCACGCCGAGTCTGGAAAGCGGACCTATTGAGTTGGGTGAGGGTGATAACGTCCTGTCACTCCAGAAGGTCATCCCGGACGACCTGACGGAGGGTGATGTCAACCTCACCATCTACACTGCGCCGAACCCCGACACGACCGAGACGAGTAACGGGCCGTACACGTTGACGGCGCACACAAGCATCCGTCTCAAGGCGCGGCAGATTCGTGTCAAGCTTACGGAGGTGGTGGCGACGAGTTGGCGTGTCGGGGTGATTCGCCTAGGCGTGATGATGAGTGGCCGTCGCTAATGGCAAAAATCTCCCGTCCGCCCGTGGCACTGCCTCCGGCTCCCGAGAAATACGATCCTCGCGCCGAAAACGAGTTCCGGCGCTTGGTCGCGCAGTATTTGTCCGACCCTGTTGAGGACTTGGTGCGCCCGTCCTTGGCTGTGAGCGTCGAGGTGGCCGCGACAGAATACACCATCACCGTGACGTGGACGGGCACGATGACCTACACGATTGATGGCGGGGCTGACGTGGCGGGAACGACCAGTCCACAGGAGATTGTAGTTGCCCGCAACGCCTATCTCGGGGCCACCAAGGCGTATGTGTTCAAGGTGGTCCTCAATGGGCAGACCGTCGCTTCCCCGGTGAACGTTCCGGCGGTAGAAACCAACGCGGCGGCGGCGTTCGAGATTGACGACCCACAGACGGCGAACGCCACCACGGATGTTTATAGCTATGCGTGGACAGTCTCGGGAATGCCCTCGGGCACAACGTACAATCTTCTGTACCGCTACACGAACACAGCGGGCACGTTGGTCGAGGAGGGAACGGTGACTAATGCGACAAGCGGCGGGACGATTGCCTCGGCGGGCGTCATTGGGGCCAGCCCGACATATACGATGACGGTCAACGCGGTGAACGCGGGCGCGACGATTGCCACGCTCAGCAAGGTGGGGATATTCACCACATGACAACTCTCCCGGTGGGACCGTAATGTTTGGCGCACAGATATTCGGGGCCGAGGAGTTCGCCGTCATCGCCGAGGAGTCCACGGCGACATCGCGCACGGGTGGTGGCGGGTGGGTGTATCGCGGACCAGTCAAGCTGCCCGTGCGGAAGCAGCCGGAGTTGCCGAAGATGCCATTCAAGAAACTCAATCCCTATCGGTGGTAAATGGACGCTCACAAGAACTTCGCGCTTTCCGCGCTCGCCTCCCCGCCCGCCGATACGACGGGCACAAGCCTGACCGTCGCCACGGGACACGGGACTCGCTTTCCGGCAGTACCGTTCAATGCGACCATCTGGCCTGCGGGGGTCGCCCCCACGGTATCCAACGCGGAAATCGTCAGGGTAACTGCGAAAGCGACGGATGTGTTCACTGTGACGCGGGCGCAGGAGGGGTCGAGCGCCCGGACCCACTCGGCCAACGACCAGATTGCGGCGACCATCACGGCCCGCACCCTGACCGACGTGGAGTACGGGGCGCACGGCGTGTTCAACGTGAAGGACCCCGTGTATGGTGCGGTTGGCGATGGCGTGACGGATGACACGGCGGCGATTCAGGCGGCGATTGACGCTGCGGCATCTGGGTGGACTTCCGGCGACCCGTTCGGGTATGGCGGTGTTGTGTTCTTCCCCAAAGGCGTGTACGGAGTAAGCGCGGACATTGACATCCCCGAACAGGTGTTGCTGAAGGGGTCTGGGTTGCGCGTGACGGTCATCCGATGGATTGGCGCTGGAAACCCCACAAACGCGGTGGTCACGTCAAACATTGATGACCGCTTCTCGTTCGTTCACGCGACGGGCATCAAAGATTTGACGATTGATGCGAATGACGAGGCCGTTGGACTGAAAGTTCGCGGATGGAATGAGGCGTGTCAGATGGAGAATGTCGAGGTCCGTGAGTACACGGACGCGACTGACGGAGGCGTGCAGATTCTTTCCGCCTCGGCGGGGTCCAACACATCCACCAGCCAGAATGCACATTTTAAAGGGCTGTGGCTCGGTGGCAAGACGGGCGCACGCAACCTCCTTTTAGACGGATGCAACCGCCTGACCTTCGACAACCTGACCATCTTCCTGTCGAACTACAACGCGAGCACGAACCCCGGGCCGATGCTCACGGGCATCGAGCTGCGTCAGGTCTGCCGACAGAATGTTTTTGTTAACCCCAATGTTGAGGACTGCACCCGCGCCTATGACCTCGGGACTACGGGGGCCGTATCCGGCAACACCTTCATCAATCCCCTGTCAGATGCTCCGGTGGGCGTCGGACCGGACGACACCACGATCGGTAGCGTCACGGGATCAATGGGATTTGTGGTGCGAGCGGCGGCGGGCACGGATTGGGGGCAGGTTATCGGCGGGATGCGGTCCCGGTACTACGACTACGTGTACTATGACGCCGCCCTCAACATCTCCGTCGCTGGCGGCGGCGGGAGTAACTACGTCAACAAGATTGGGTACTTTGGCCCCGCGCCGGGACTCTATACGACCCCCCGCATCAGTCGCCACGCCACGTTCACGGACGCCGACACGACCCCAAGCGTCGGACAGGGCAATGTGTTCTCTGCCAGCAACACGGGCGCTACCAGCATCACGGCTTTTGACGATGGCACCGAGTTTCAGGAAATCACGATTCGGTTTACGAACGGCAACACGACAATCGTGGACGGGGCGAACCTCCATCTCGCGGGCGGGGCCAACTTCGTTGGTACGACCGATGACACGCTGACGCTCGTGCGGTACGGCACCTCGTGGTTCGAGAAGTCGAGAAGCGTCAACTAGGGATGAACACCATCCACGACTGCCGCCTGCTCATCGAGGCGGCGCTGGCCTTCGCGGGCGGCACCCATACCTTCGAGGACGTGGTGCGCGAGGTGGAATCGGGGAACGCGCAGTTCTGGCCCGGCCCGCACAGTTGCGTGGTGACGCAGATAGACGACGC
>CAZZDD010000130.1:0-4678 GCA_964652185.1 uncultured Candidatus Peribacteria bacterium
CCTCCGCGGAGGCTACCATGGAGGCCATGGACACCCCCTTTCTCACCATCAGCGAGGCCGCTGAAAAAACAGGCCGCTCCCTCTCCACCATCCGCCGCCTGATCAAGAGCATCGCGGATGACGATGCACACGCCGATCGCAGTGCCATCACCCCCTCTCCTAAGGAGGTCGCCGCTTTCAAGAAGAAGGATGAAAACTTCGCATGGAAGATCCGCGAAGACGTGCTACTTCGTGAATTCAAAGGAGCCCTGAAGGAAGCGAAAAAAGAAACTGCGGAAGCGAGGGGCGACATCCTCGGAATCCTCCAGAACGAATTGAATTTGAAGAACCAGCAAATCGAGAAACAGTGGGAAGTGATCCACGCGTTGAATGACCGCCTGCGCGAAGGAAATATTTTGATGGGTTCGCTCCAGAAGCGTCTCGCGTTGCCGGAGCCCCAAGAGTCGCAGGACGTCGTCGATGCGACGCCGGTCGCAGACTCCAAGCACAGCGCCACGAAGGCATCCGCGAAGCCCTCCACGAAGAAGCAGCAGGGCATCTTCGCGTGGTTCGCGCGCTGAGCGGGTCGTCATCAAGAAGAGTGAAGAGGGCCTTCGGGTCCTCTTTTCGTACCCTTCACTCCCCTTTTATGAAGGCCTCCGGAGGTCCTTCATGGACGCTCACAGCGTCGGCTTCTTCGTGTGCCAGTCCGTTACCTTTTGGTATTGGTGACCGGCCATGAGCACTCTCCCCTCTTCGAACGCCGGGGCGATGAGTTGGAGGCCGACGGGCAAGTTGTCTTTCGTGAAGCCGCAGGGCAGAGACAGCGCCGGCACGCCCGCGAGCGACGCGGGAATCGTGCATACGTCTTCCATGTACATCGTCACGGGATCGTTCGTCTTGGAGCCGATCGCGAAGGCCGGGTTCGGGGTCGTCGGCGTGAGGAGCAGGTCGACCTTTCCGAAGGCCTCCGTGAAGTCCTTCAAGACGAGGGTCCGGATCTTCTGCGCTTGGCGGTAGTACGCGTCGTAGTAGCCGGCCGAGAGCGCATGGGTGCCGATCATGATGCGGCGTTTCACCTCCGCGCCGAATCCCCCGCTGCGCACGCGCTCGTAGTACTCGACGAGCGACGCAGGCGTTGCGTCGGAGGCTCCATAGCGCACGCCGTCGTAACGCGCTAGGTTGCTGCTCACCTCGCACGGGCAGATCACGTAGTACGTGGCCACACCGTACTTCGTGTGCGGCAGTGAGACGTCGATGATCGTCGCGCCCAAATCTTCATAGACCTTCACGGCGTCCTTCACGGCGGACTCCACGTCGGGGTGGAGGCCCTCCGCCATGTACTCCTTCGGAATGCCGATGCGCATACCCTTCATGGAGCCATCCAGGAGGCTGATGTAGGAGGGGACTGGGACGTCCGGCGTGGTGGCATCCAGGGGGTCATGACCGGCGATCTCCTGGAGGACCATCGCGCAGTCTTCGGCGGTCTTGCAGATCGGGCCGATCGTATCGAGCGAGCTGGTCATGGCGATCACGCCGTAGCGGCTCACGCGGCCGTAGGTCACTTTGAGTCCGGTCGTACCGGTGAGTGCCGCGGGCTGGCGGATGGATCCGCCCGTGTCGGTGCCCGTCGCGAAGATCGCTTCGTCCGCCGCGACGCCCGCCGCGGAGCCTCCGCTGGAGCCTCCGGGAACGCGCGTCGTGTCCCATGGGTTTTTCGACGTGCCGTAGCAGGACGACTCCGTGGAGGAGCCCATGACGAACTCGTCGGTGTTCGCGTGACCGAGGCTGATGGCGCCGGCCTCCTTTAGCTTGCGGGTCGTGGTGGAGTCGAATGGAGGGGTGTAGTCTTTTCCGTGGAGGCCTTTGCGGAGGACGTTGGATGCCACCGTGGAGGGTACGCCTTCCTCGCAGAAAACATCCTTCGTGAGGTAGGGGATTCCCGCGAGCGGGGATGTGTTTTTCCCCTTCGATGCATCGATGTTTTTCGCGTGCTCCAGGGCTCGGTCGAATGTCTTGCAGACGACGGCGTTGAGTTGATCGTCGACCTTCTCGATCCGGTCGATGCACGCCTGCGTGAGGTCGACGGACGTGATGGAGCCTTCATGGAGCCTCCGGGAGGCCTCCGCGATTGTTAATGTGTGGAGGGGTGTCATGGATTATGCGGAAGGTGGCACTTGCGCTGATCCGCCTGAGGCGGATGAAGCGTGGGCGGAGGGGGTTTCGATCTGGTGTTCACGGATGGGGAGGGGGCTCGTCGCGAGGAGGGCGTCGGGGGTGGCACCGCCGTCGCGGATCACATCGTCGCGCGTCCCGTTTGTAAGGCCTGTCACCTGGGCGGTCGGGAGGATGTCCGACGTGTTCACTTCGCCAAGCTGCTCGATGAGCGTGAAGATGCCGCCGAGGTCCTTGGTGAACCGGACGATTTCCTCGTCGGTGAGGGTGAGGCGGGCCAGCTTCGCGATGTGCCGGACTTGGTCGGGGGTGAGTGCCATGCGCGGGGATAATACAGGTATACTTCGCCTGTGAAACTCCACAACTTACAGGGCCGTAAAACGAACGCCGTCCTCCAGCGAAAGGGGAGGGTGTGGAAAGGGCAGACGATGGTCATCCGCTGGATGCCCGGCGTGCCTTCCTCCAAGGGTCGCACCCGTCCGCTTGCGGAGGGTCTCTACCTCGGCACCTTCGCGTCGGCTTCCTTGGATGCTTCCGCGGTGAAGCGCAATCGCATGCGCAGGCGTTGCCGCGAAGCACTTCGTTTAGCTATTGAGAATCTTCCGGAAAGGTCGTCCGTCCAGTTGTTGGCAACCCCCAAGGCGGCTAGTCTGGACGCTCCGTTCGACGCCCTCCAACGCGACGCGAGTGCGTTCTTCTCCCACCTGCCTTCATGAGCCAATCAACCGGAAAAAAGCCCGCTTCACGTTACCTGGATATCCTCCTCGTCGCGTTGATCGTCATCGTGGGGTACCAGTACGTGATGCCGTATTTCTTCGGCGATGCGAACGCCCCTGCGCCCGCTGCGGTGGAGGTGTCCATGGAGGATGCCACGCTCATCCCCGGCCAGGACCCGAAAATCGTCATCCAAAACAACACGAACGCCGCACTGCGCTTACCGCTCTGGTGTCCGCAGCCACCCGTCCAGATCGCGTTCCTTGGAGCCTCCGAGACGGGCTCCGGCACGCCCGTGGATGCCGGTGAACCGATCGCCGATTGTCATGTCATCAGCGAAGTTCCGGCGGGGGATTCGGCGACGCTTTCACTCGCATCCTGGAAGTATAAGGCGTTCGCGGAGAAGGGGATCTACGAGTTGACGCTGAACGCGGAAAGCGCGTCCGGCGCCGTGCGCGAAACCATCCGCGCCGCGGTCGTCGAGCAGAACGCGCTCGGCAAGATCTACGCCACGTTCATCACGCGTCCGTTCCTCAACTTCCTCGTCTTCATCGCCTCCGTGCTGCCCGGTCATAACCTCGGCATCGCGATCATTTTGCTCACGCTCGCGGTGAAGATTCTGCTCTTCATCCCCACGCAGCACTCGCTCGAAGGCCAGAAGAAAATGCAGCTCCTCCAGCCGCAGATCGAGGCGCTGCGCAAACAGTACAAGGACGACGCGGTGAAGATGAACCAGGAGATCATGAAGCTTTGGAAGGAGAACAAGATCAATCCGTTCCAGTCGTGCTTGCCGCTTCTACTGCAGTTCCCCGTGCTCATCGGCCTCTACCACGTCATCCGTGACACGAGCGATTTGGCGCTCTCCAACCACTTGCTCTACGGCTCGTTCGCGGACATCGACTGGACGTTCGATCCGGCGTTCCTCGGCCTCGATCTCACGCTTACCTACGCGTGGTTGTTCGCGCCGCTCTTGGTGGTCATGCAGTTCATCCAGATGAAGCTGACGTTCTACATCGCGGATAAAAAGAAGGCGAAGAAGATCGACGAAGCGATTCATCAGCCGGACAACCCGCAGGACATGCAGCAGAAGATCATGCTGTACGCGCTGCCGCTCATGATCGGGTTCTTCGCGTTCCAGGTGCCCTCCGCGGTGTCGCTCTATTGGGGCGTCTCCACGCTGTTCGCCATCGGCCAGCAGCTGATCGTGAACAGGGAGCATCTGAAGGTGAAGGCGAGCTGACGGTTCGAAGAACGTCTTTCTTGGCTTGAACGAGCCCACGAAGAGACCAGAGACCGGAGACCAGAGTACGACGAGCATAAACGTCCATAGCATGGGCATATGCACATTCGACCCCACGAAAAATTACTCGCATGGCGAGAAGCATATCGTTTGTCGTTATTGATTTACCGTTGTACGAACAGTTTTCCGTCTCACGAATTGTACGGAGTGACGTCGCAGATACGTCGTGCAGCTGTAAGTGTCCCGTTGAATATTGCCGAAGGTAATACGAAATCTTCGACAAAAGAACGTCGGCATTTCTTTGAAATTGCTCTCGCTTCACTTGAGGAAGTGCATTGCTGTTCGCGCATTTCTCATGATTTAAAATATGTATCCGTAGAGCTTTTTCAGGAAATTGATGCGAATGTTCAGACGACTAGTAAGTTAATATTTTCTCTTATCCGATCACTTCGATAACTTCTTTTCCGGTCTCTGGTCTCCGGTCTCTCGTTCGCCTCGTCGTCATCTTTTCCGTCGCCGCCCGTCTTCTTTTTCATGCACAGCATCTACCAAGAATTCGAAGCATCCATC
>CAZZDD010000131.1:0-4568 GCA_964652185.1 uncultured Candidatus Peribacteria bacterium
CCTAGAATAAATAATATCACTTCTCTAGTCTAGGGTTCAATATCAGTACACGCAGGAACCTTTCAAAAAACCTTGTTTACTGATATTGATAGAGAGTATTATCTACATTGATTTAGCTAAGTCAAGAAAAAAGATTAAAATAAATAAAAATAAATTACTTGACATGATTTAGCTTAGAGTTTCAAGCTTTGAAGAAGTCTTTTATTTCTTCCAAAATAACATTCTCAAAGAAGATTGTGTTATTAGTAATGTACGCACTAAATCCACTTTCTTGTAAATCTTCAATCTCTTTTAACTGATTCTCAAAGTGTTTTTCATCTCCAACAATTCCTGACTTACTAGCGATTCTTTTAAACTCTACAAAGATAACTTTATTCTGCTTGCCCTTTGAAACAATAATCATTGCATCGCAAAAGTTGCTATAAGTGCCTTCTTGAAATTTTCTAATCCTTCCCCAATCCGTAAGCTTGCCTCCGTTGTCAATCTGAATAAATTTAATTTTACAGTCCTTTTTTAGTGTCAAAGCATAGCTCTTTACCATTCTTACGCAAGACTGTTGAATTTGGGTTTCTTTTAGACCTTTATGTCTGACTATTGCTAATCCAGCTGGAGTTAGTTTTGGTAACTTCTCAAACGCTGCAATATCTTTGTTTTGCAATAAGGCTTTGTAGCCGTTTATTCCTAAGTTTAAGTATTTATCTATCATTTGTAATTGATTTTAAGATATGTTTAATAACTGGCACAGTAAAGCTATTACCTAAAGCTTTATATCTCTGGGTTTGGCTTACGCCTTCTGTATAATTATCAGGGAAGCCTTGTAGGCGTTCACATTCAATTGGGGTTAATTTCCTAACCATATTTTTAAACGAAATAAATAGTCCTTCTTTTTTTCTTTTTAGTAAACTTTTTATATTTTCTTTATGGTATGTTGCAGGGATGCAATAACTTTGGCAATTATCCCTTGACAACAAGTTAGAATAATTTTAATGTGTGTTTTGCTTTGAGCAAATCATATTAATTTTTTCTACATAAAATAATGCCTAATCAAATTGAAAAAGATTTTAAATCAACAAAATTAGATTTACAAAATAATACTGGCAAAACTTTTCCAGAAGTTATGGCCAAAGGTTATTTGCCTATATTTGATAATATACCGTGCTATGTTTTATCAACTGGTATAAGGGGGTTTAGATTGTCCGATATGACCTTTACATTAAGAGGAAAGGCTCACGGTAAATTCGGAAATTATCTTGCGGCCAAAAATATTAACAAATATTTACCTGATAATTTAAAGCCACTTAAAGATATTGATAATGATAGAAGACCTCAAGGCTTAATAGAGGCTTATGATGATGGCAAGATACTTAATGTATTTGATTCGGAGGATTTTATAGAGGTTTGTATAGCTTTTGTTGATGCTAGTGATAACGATTATGAATCTCTTTCCGATTCCCAAAAAGAGATAGTTTCAAGGGCAAAAAGATTTATTAAATCTACGGCCAAAATTGGTATTAGAGCTTTAATTGATGAAGCAACTGGCTATCAATATATTAGGCCAAAAGATGATTTATCTGCAAAATTAGTATATTTACTTAGTGAGGATATGAGGACTTGGGAAAGCACTTTTCCTGACGATTTATGGAGAGAATTTGGCCGATTAACTAATTGGAAAGGCTCTTTAAAAAAGAGGCCAAAATATTGGGGCAAATTAGTTAATGAATTAATATATGATAATTTAGACAAGGATGTGGCCAAATACCTTAGAGAAAATAAACCCCCAAAACTGACTGGCCAGAAATACCACCAATGGTTCAACAAAGAGCGAGGAGTAAAAGAGCTTATCAATTTGATTAATAGAATTATTGGTTTGGCCATAGAATGTAATTCTATAGATGAGTTAAGATATAAAGCAAATAAGCATTTTGGTAAAGGAATTTTACAACTTAGACTTGATTATTATGTTGAAGGCCAAGAAAGATTAATTGCCAGTAGCCAAACTTTTGACACTTTGCTTAACAAGGCATCCAAGCCTTTGCCATTAAAGAAGAAAACAAAGGCTTAAACTCGTTTCTTCTGTTATAGCGATAAGCAAATTCATTTACATAAGTTTGTAAATGTTTAGGGCTTACGAAGTGATAAGTGCCATTAATTGAGCGTTTAAGTTGAGACCAAAAACCCTCAAGATTATTTGTGTGAGCGTTGCCTTTTACAAATTGTTTTCTGCCGTGATCTACTGTGTCGTGATTATAACCTAATTTTGTAAGTGATTTATAAGGTCTGTACTCATCAGTTTTTACTTCGGCGGTAATTTTAATGTTAGATTTAACAAAAGGCCTAATTGTTTTGCTTTTAGTATCACCAACAACTTTAGCAATGATTTTTCCTTTGCGTTCAACTGCTCCAATAATTGGAGTTTTTGTTTTATTTGAACGGCCTTGATTATTTGGTGTTTTTTTATGGGCGTGTTTATTTCCTTCTTTACCGCCCATATATGTTTCGTCAATTTCAACAACATTTGAAAGTTTGCCTACATCTTCATCAAATAATTTTCTTATTTGTTGGCCAATGCGATAGGCACATTTATAAGTAACGCCTAATTGTCTTTCTAATTCTTTAGCAGAGACACCATTTTTAGAAGCGGAGAATAGGAAGATGGCAAAGAACCAGTTTTTAAGACTTGTAGATGATTTATGAAATATTGTTTCGGCCAATGGGTGTAATTGGTGTCCGCAATATGCACAAGCATAACATTTTCTATCAGATATTTTATGGAAGCTAAATTTTGATTGGCATTCGGGGCAGTTTTCTAAATTGCCATATCTATTAATAAATATTTGGTGCAAACAAACATCATCATTTGAGTATTTTTTATTAAAATCCTTGATTGTAAATTTTTCTTTTTTCATAAAAGGCTTGGTTTAATTAAGAACTAAGCGGATTATAAAAGATATTTACTTGTTGTCAAGGGATAATTGCCATAACTTTTATCTCTCCAAACTAATTGCCTTTGACCATGATTAAAATAGTCTTCTGGACAAGCTCTTGAATAAGTTGCGGTGATGCAATAAGATTTTAGCCTTTCTGTGTCTCCACTTTCGATAATATCTTTTAAAGCAATTCCTTTATCTTCTGGTTGCTCTATAATAACTTGCTCATATTTATCACCAACCAATCTACCAACCCAATAAAGCCTTTTCCTCATTTGAGCAGTTAATTTAGAACTACAAATCATTATTGGCTGGACTCCTAAAAGCTCACTGATTTTATCTTTATATTCCTTTTTCATTGAATTAACATTCTCAAGAATAAAGAATTTTGGTTTAACTTTGTTTAGAATCCTTAGATATTCATAAAACAAACCACTTTTTTCACCTTCTAATCCCTTGCCGCTTCTCTTAGCAATTGATAGGTCTTGGCAAGGGCTTCCACCTATCAATAAATCAGTATTGCCAATAAATTCTTTGTGTTTTGTATATCCTCCAATATCTTGCATTTCTTTTGTTGTATTTTCCCACTCATCGCATAGAAAATCTTTAACATCTAATCCGCAATAAGACGAACCAAGATGATTGATGTTAAAATGGTTTTGTCTTGTAATTTGGATTGCCCATCTATCAATCTCAACTGCATAGTATTCAGGTTCAATCCCCAATTCTTTTAAGGCTTGCGCAGCTCCAGCTATTCCATCAAATAAAGATAATACTCTCATAAACTTTAATTATTTATTAATCCTAAAATTAAACCCCTCACCATCCACAAACTCAATCACGAAAGTTTCAGGATATCTTAAATAGTTTGCAAAAGAGAAAAGCGTTCTTTTCTTAAAAACTTTCTCATTAAGACCCATCTCTAACTGCATATCATAATAATCAAACAATTGCTTTTGAGTTGCTTTGTATCTTAAAGCAGTAACCATTCTATCTAAGTTGAAATAATAATCTCCAACCTCAAGTATTCCGCCAACATCATCAGCGATCCAACGCCAATCAGCATCTTTGTCAAAGTATTTTCTAACAAACTTCTTAGCAATTCCATTGCAGGCTTGTTCGTAAGCTATAATTTCTTTAATCATTTTTCTTCCTCTTTAGTTTTTCTTTAAGCATTGCTTCTGCTATCATATAAGATTGTTCAGCGATTAATTTATCTGATATAAAAGCACGCTCTAAATTTAAGTCTTGCACCAAAAAGACTGGCATAGCCCTCATAGCACAATCATCAACATACTTCTCACAAAGCATATCAAAGCCAAACTCGTTTTCATGGAGCTTTTTGTCTTCGAGTTGCTGTATCTTTTGTTTAAGCTCTTCTATTTCTATTTCTGCGTCCGCAAGAGCGCTCATTAATTCTCTTTTGTCTTTCATATTAATTCTCTATGTTAATTATTTCCCTAAACCTCTTAGCTCTATCCGCAGGTGTATCAATCCCATCAAACTCAAATAGATAAACCCTCTTATCTTCAAATTCATGCTCTTGAGAATCCAACCACTCTTCTTCTGGCTTTATGCAATCAGATTTAGGATAATATCTAGCATTGCCATTGTTAAACCTCAAGCTATGCGATACTTTCT
>CAZZDD010000132.1:0-4492 GCA_964652185.1 uncultured Candidatus Peribacteria bacterium
AATGGCGGAAGTTTTCAAACCCTACGGGCCTGTAGGTTGCGGAAGACATCTCGCGAATGCGGGCCATGAAGTCGTGGTGGGGCTCGTCCATCAGGCGACCTCCTGGCCGTGGATTTCGACGGCCTTCGCGAAGCACTCGTCGAACTGCTGCGCATCCACCCAATTCTTTTCCTGCATGTGGTCGCGCCAGTCGCCGCGCACACCCATGATCTGATGCAGGCGGGACTTTTCAATGTAGTAGTGATACGGACCGCATACGTTCTCGATGCCGTAGCTCGTGACCGCCCATTGGCGATTGCGCCAAATAATCGGATCCGTTTGCCAATGCGGTGTTTTGTAAGCCGTGTCGCAGAGCATCATCGCCTCCAGCTTTTGTCGCGGACCACGTTGGCCGCCATGTCACAGAAAAACTCGAGCGACATCGGCGGCCCGCTGCGCTGCTTGGCCACCTGCAGCTCAAGGTCATGCTTGAGTTCGTTCGCAGCGATCTCCGCCTCCGCACGCTTGTCGGGATCATCAAGCTGGCGCTCGAAGCGATATGCCGGACGATAGGCGAGCAGCACCGTGTCGGCGTCCTGTTCAAGGCTGCCTGAACCGCGAAGATCCGACATGAGTGGGCGCGGATTGTCGCGGCTTTCGACACCGCGATTGAGCTGATGCAGACCGAGCACCGCGACGTTCAACGCCTTCGCCATCGCGCAGCACCCCTCGCTGATCTCGTCGATCTCCTTGACGGGTTGGCCAGCGTATCGGTCTGATGGCCTAACCTTCAGCAAGTGGTCGACAACGATCAGCGCGAGCGAGACCCCGTTCTTTTCGAACGTCTCCTTGACCTGGCGAGCACGGGCAAAAATCTCTCCGACCGTCAGCCCTGATTTCGTCTCGACGACAATCGGCATCGCCTTGAAGCGCTCTGCCGCCTCGTAGAGTCGGTTGACCTGCAATTGGTTGACGTTGCCGGGGCGAAGGCTGAAGTAATCGATCCGCGGCTGCGTGTAGGCGTAGTCCGCCAGAGCGCGTGACGTAACTTGGTCCTGCGTCATCTCGAGCGAGAAAAACAAGACGCCGTAACCTTTCTCAGCCGTCCGCAGCATCGACGACAATGCGATGCAGCTCTTTCCCATCGACGGGCGTCCGGCGAGGATCGTGAACTGTCCGCGATGATGCCCGCCCGTCGCGTTATCGAGATCGGTCAGCCCCGTCGGGATCTCGATTGGATTGTCGTCGGACTGCAGGCGCTCGATGAAAGCCTGCGCGCTGTCGTAGAGGTTGAAATCGGTTTTGCGATCGCTGTTTGTGTCGGCAATGAACTCGTTGCACTGGCTGATGCAGTCGGCAGCCAAGGCGCTCATTTGCACGGTTTCGTCGACAGCCGCATTCGCAACGGCGTCGAGATATTCCGCCAAGCGTCGCCGGCAGGCGAGCGTGCGCAAGCGTGCCGCCATGTCCGCAACAGGATAGCTATCGCCGCGTACCGTTTCGGTTTTGAACTGCAGCGACCGCTCGGCCATCAGCGAGTCCATCGCTGTGCGGTCGAAGCCAGTCTTGACCGTTGACAGCATCGGCTTGAGCGTGGCTAAATTGATCGGCCGCCCTTCGGCAGCAAGATCAACCGCGGCGTCAAAAGCCGCGGCCATAACGACGTCAGAGAGGTCGCCCTTCGACAGCTTGCCGATGTGCGACATGGCCGAATTGTCGGCGAGGATCTTTGCAACCAGAATCCGCTCGAGCATGACGTCGGTCAGCGGCTTGGGGGCGTGGTCAAGCATGGCCACCTCCCGCCGCTTCCGCCGCCTTCCGACGCTCGATGCGTTCGCGCTGTTCTCGGCTCAGCCCGGCGTAACTATCCGTCGGCGGCTTATGGCCGGGCTTGGTGCGTACCTCGACCGCTGGCAGACCGCGCGCCCGGCGATCCTTGCAGTCAGCGACGGCCGTGTTGAAATATTCCCAGCTCCGAATTTTCTGGGTGTTCCGGGACCGCGCCATGCCAGCGACCATGCGGACGGCGGGCACGATATCGAACTCCGGATCCGCGCCGGCTTGCAGCCAAGCGTAGATCGGCGAGATGTTCAGCAGACCTGCGGCGCCAGCCGGATTTGCCAGCGCGTCGCCGGCTTCCGCCTCGAGCCTTTTGACGAAGTCCCTGAACTCCACATCCGTCCACGCAGCCCAGGGTGCTGCGGGTTGTTGAATCTTTCTTTCTTCTCTTAAATCTATTTCTTTTTCTTTTTCTTTTTCTTTATATGTGGAGGGCTCTGCCAGTGCTCTGGTCTGCGCTCCGTTGTTTTTGTTGATGTTTTCCTGATTTTCTGAGCGTGGCGTGTGCGCGGTTTGTGCAAGCTGTGTGCAAGCCGTGCGCACACCTTGCGCACGCTGTGCGCCTGCCGTGCGCAAACTTTGCTCGTTCAGTTTCTCGTCGGCTGCGCGCTTTGCAGCTTCCTGGCGCTTCTTTTCCTCGCGCGCCAGAGCCGCATCGCGCTTCTTTCTGGCGCTCTCGCAGAACTTCGCGATCTCGGCTTGGGCGCGGTTGTTGTAGAGGTAACCATCGGCCTCGTAGACCTTGCCGATCCCGATAAGCTGTTCCCGGATTTTGCGGTATGTCCGGACGTCAATCTGGCAGTGGCCGGCAACGAACTTATCGTCGTCCCGCAGCATCCCCATGCTGTCGTAGATCAACAGCAGGACGATTGTGTAGATGCCGATCTGGTCGGCCTTCATGCCGCGCACACCCTGCAGGAAGTCGCGTATGTGCCACTGGACGTAAGTCAAGCGGTCGTCCGGGTGGCGATCGAACAGGGGTGGGCCTTGGTTGTGGTTGGCGTATGCTAAGGCTGTCATGCCTGCGGCTCCTTATGCTCGACGATGGCGAGTAGGAGACGCTGGAGCTGGCTAGGGCGCTTGGCGGCGGCGGCTCGAGTAATCTGGACGGCAAGGCGGCCGAAATCTGCGATGTCCAATCGCGACTTCAGGAAGAACATGGTGTCGAGGTCGCAATTAACGACGCGCTCGACATCGCTGTTGACAACCGGGACGGTTGAAACTTCCGCTTTGGTGTTGCAAGGCGGCGCATGATTCGCTATAAGCACAGGTGCATTCTCGCTGCTGGACATCGTTGGTCCTTCTTCGTTGCGACGCTCCCCGAGACCGGCAAGTCTCATCGAGCAACTAGGTCTTCCGAACTCAGCACATCCCCCAGAGCCCGGCCGGCAAGCCGGGCTCAACTCATTTCAGGCGGCACGCTTCTCAAGTTGCACGCCCGCCTCTACGAGCTCCGGCTCTGAATCGATGATGAAGATCCAAGCCCGCTCCGGGACGAATTGCTTCCGGGCTATGTTCCGGCGCCGAAGGGCCTCGTAGGCGGGATCCGCCTTCAAACGCCGGTTCTCGAACCTCACCCCTATGCAACGCTTGATCGCGGCCCGGATCGATGTGTGCGTAAGCCCGCCGATATCCATGGCGTGGGCCTTCACATGCTCATCGATCCACTCGTTCATCTCCTCGCAGGTGCAGGCGCCTTCAAAGCCCGCGGCCCTCATGTCTTCGAGCACTCCTGCCGCAATGTTCCGGCACGCTCTGGGCTTGTTCCAGGGCTTGCGCCGGTTGGTGTTCTTGCGTTCCGGTTTCTGCTCCACGATCCCGGCGATGAACTCCGGGCGGAATGAAACCGGACATGCAACCTTCGTGGTCCCGGAACTGATTGGCGGCAGCGTTGGATAGACCGGCACGAACGGCACCGGCTCTGCCTTCCTCCACCCGAAGATGCGATGCCAGAGACTCACGCAGCGCCCTCCAATGCGTCGAAGAGAGACGTTTGATTGCCCCAGCCATCCCAGCCTGGACGCTGCTGGCGGCTGAATAGATCGGCGCGGCGCGCGTGCGGCATCAGCCGTTCGGCCACGGCGTAAGCTTCGTCAGGCTTGCGGGAGTGCTCACGGAGCGGCGCGTGGATGACGGAGCGCTCCGACCTCGATTGCGTGCGCGGCTCGCCTCGGGTAGCGAGGATGAAGGGTTCATGCGCGTTACGAAGGATGTACCCGGTGCCGAACGCGATCTTGCCGCCGCTCGTTGTCTTGACCCACACGCCCATCGTCTTGGGCTTGAACCCCCAACGAACACAGACCTCCAATTGCTCGGGGATCATCGGCGCCGTGGCCCACAGCCACAGCAGGCAGTGCTCGCGCGCGAGATCGGCAACAGGAAGCGCCGCGATCTCGTCGAGCGTCATGGTGTCGTAGTGCGCCTGGGGAGACTTTTCTTCGCCCATCGCCGAGTAGGTTTCGAAGCGCCACGGCGGATCCGCCATCAGGAAGTCGTAGGCAAGCGGCGCCAGCCCACCGAACGGCCAATCAGTTAAGGTGCGCTCGGGAGACAGGAGGTCAGGCTGTACGAACGATTTCACTTCCGCCCCTCCACTTGCTTGCGCCGAAACAGGCTTTCGAACGATTGCGCAACGATTGCGCGCCGAGGAAATCGAAGCGGAGGCTGCGAAGCG
>CAZZDD010000133.1:0-4431 GCA_964652185.1 uncultured Candidatus Peribacteria bacterium
CCGGCGTTGACGGCTGGGTATGGGAAGACGAGGCCCGCGCCGAACGCCTCGAGGCCATGTATAACCGGAACTACAATCGTCTCGTGCCGCAGAACTACGACGGCTCGCACCTGACATTCCCCGGTCTCGCCCGTGTGGTTACGTTCCCCGACGGCTCGACTGGCACGATCGATCTCCAGCCCCATCGTGTGAGTGCCATCTGGCGCATCATCCAGAAGGGCAACACGCTGCTCAACCATGTCGTCGGTTCCGGTAAGACCTGGACCTCGATCATGGCGGCGATGGAGATGAAACGCCTAGGCATGATCCAGCGGCCTATGTTCGTCGTGCCGAACCACATGCTCAACCAGTTCTCGACGGAGTTCTACCAGGCCTATCCGAACGCCAAGCTGCTGATTGCCACCAAAGACCAGATGTCGTCGAAGCGACGCCGCGAGTTTGCGGCCAAGGCGGCGGCGGACAAGTGGGACGGCATCATCATCACCCATTCCGCGTTCACACGGATCGGGATGCAGCCGGAGGCCTACAAGGAGTTCTACGCGCAGCAGATTGAGGAGTTCGAGGCGTCGATTGAGGCGGCGGTCCGCGACGAAGGGGCCAAATCCAAGACCGTTAAGGAGCTCGAAAAGGCAAAAAAGAGACTCGAAACCAAGCTCAAGGCGCTGACCGACGAGGAGTCGAAGGACGTCGGCGTGACGTTTGAAGAGCTCGGCGTCGATCATCTCACCGTGGACGAGGCGCATCTGTTCAAGTCGCTGCAGTTTGCGACCCGCCACACCCGCGTCAAGGGCATCTCCAACAAGGGCGAGTCCAAACGCGCCACCGATCTGTTCATCAAAATGCGGCATCTGGAAAAGAGCCGCCCCGGCCGCTCGGCTGTGTTCCTCACGGGCACGCCAGTGTCGAACACCATGGCCGAACTGTTCACGATGCAGCGCTACCTGCAGGAAGGCACGCTGCGCAAGTACGGCATTGCTCACTTCGATAGCTGGGCGGCGACGTTCGGCAAGATCGTCACGAAGTCGGAACTGGGCTCGGATTCCCGTACCTACAAGGACACGGAGTCGTTCTCGCAGTTCGTGAACATGCCGGAGCTCATGGCCATCGTCGGCGATGTCATGGACACGCAAACGGCGGACATGCTCAAGCTGCCGCGGCCCAATCTGCGCAAGGGCAAGATCGACGTTGTCGAGGCTGAATTGTCGCCGCTCGAACAGAGCGCGATCGACCAGCTCGTCTATGATATGGAGAACCGCGATCCCAAGGATCCGTTCTTGCCCTTGTTCACGCGCGGCATCCAGCTTGCGACGGATATGCGGCTTGTCGATCCGTCGGCGCCGTTCAACCCCAAGGGCAAGATTGGGCTGGCAGTCGATAACATCTTCTCGATCTGGACCGAGGGCAACGCCGATCCGAAGGCGCCGAACAAGGCGCAGATTGTCTTCCTCGACATGGGCGTGCCCGGTTCCAAGGGCAAGAGTACGGTTACGACGGGTAAGGCCGCGCCGGTCGAGGCTGTCGACATTGCCGAGCAAATCCGCCAGGATTTGATGGCGGAAGCCAACGCCGCGTTGGGCGAAGATGCCGACGGCGAAGTGGTCGAGATCGACGAGGATGCCGTCGAGGCCGCGGCCCTATTGCAGGGCAAGTTCAACCTCTACCAGGACATCAAAGACCGCCTGATCGAAAAGGGCGTGCCGGCCGAACAGATCGCGTTCATTCACGATGCGAAGAACGACGACCAGAAGGCCAAGATGTTCGAGAAGGTGCGCGCGGGCGAAATCCGCGTCCTGATCGGATCGACCGGCAAGATGGGCGTCGGCACCAACGTGCAGCGCCAGTTGATCGCGATGCACCATCTGGACGCGCCGTGGAAGCCCGCCGACGTCGAGCAGCGCGACGGTCGAATCCTGCGCCGGGGCAACAAAAACCCCGAGGTGCGCATCCTCCGCTACATCACCAAGAAGTCGTTCGACGCCTATCGCTGGCAGCTGCTGGACCGCAAGTCAAACTTCATCGGTCAGCTTTATGCCGGCGCCCTCGGCGTGCGCAATGCCGAGGACATCGATCCGCCGCTTCCTGAAGCCGCAGAACTCAAAGCGGCGGCGACGGGCAACCCGCTGATTGTCGAGCGGGCGGAGCTCGAGCGCGAGGTCCGCGTCCTCGAGGCGGCGGAACGCGCGCATCTGCGTGGCCAGAAGCAGGCCGCCGTCAACGCAGGCAAGGTGCGTACGTACCTAGCCACCGCGACCAAGTTTGCGGAAGCGTACGAGGCCGATGCGCAGCTCGTCACCGACCTGTCAGGCGATAACTTCGCGGTTGACCTCGCCCTATCTGGCGATCGGACGGCAACAGTTACGGAGCGCAAGAAGGCTGGCGAGGCCGTGCGGGCTTTCCTGCTGGCGATGGCCAATCGCGCCTACTATGGACGCAAGTCCGATGTGACGCTCGGCCGAATCTCAGGCTTCGAGATGGCGGCTGAAGTCGAGCGCTCGCCGGATGGTTTCGCCGTTCGCCCGATGATCGCGGGACGGGAAACCTATCGCCCGAATGAACCCTTCCTGCTGACTGAGACGAGCGATCCGATCCAGTTGATCCGCCGTTGGGAGAAGCTGGTCGGTGGCGTGGTCCAGCATGTTGAGAACGTCAAGGCGACCATCGCCAAGAACACCGCCGACCTGCCGAAGCTCGAGGAAGCGGCGCGGGCGAAGCCGTTCGGCAAGGCTGGCCAGCTCGTTGCCAAGCGCAGCCGCCTCGATGCGGTAGTGAGGGCGCTCGATTTCGGCAAGGGCATGACGCCGGAAGAGATGGAAGCCCAGGCTTCCTACGTTGATCAGGCGATGGCCAATCTCAGGGCCACGTCGCGCACCGCAGCGGGCGTCGTCGACACCTCGGCATCGGCCGGCAAGGCTGGCCAGATGGCCGAAGGCCTGACGGCCGAGTCGGCTGCCAGATCAGCCGTCGAGAACTTTGAATCGACGATCCGCGACATCTACCGTCGGCGCGACCAGTTCGCGACCATGACGCCGGAAGCCCTTGCAGACGAGGCCGACAAGATCGCCATTGCGATCAACAAGGGCATCCTGAAGGAAGGCGCGCTCTACCGCGCTGACGACTCCAAGAAGTTCCCCTACACGGCGGTTGCGGACCTGATGACGGCCCGGACGCAGTTCTTCGAAGAACTTGCGCGCCGCCTGCAGGATCCAAACGCCGACCCGATCGAGACCGCTGCCTATATCGAGTGGCGCGCCAATCTCGGCGATCACTTCTGGGCCGATGGCGTCGGCAAGACCAGCAAGGCGCTGGCCTATATCCCGCTCATGCGCGCCGGCATGAAGTTGCCGAAGTACAAGACGAACAAAGAGTTCTTTTCGTATTCACGCAAGGTGGCGGCAGACCCCAACAAGGGGCCGGCGGAATACCTTGGGCCGGAGTTCGATCGGTTCCTGGACTACTACCGCTCTTTGATGGGCAAACCGGACACGACACCGGAAGGCTATAAGCGCCGCGAGGCCGCGGCCCGCGAGCGCATGGCCTCGGATGCGTGGGTGCGCGCGACAATCCCGGATATGTCGGCGGAAACCATCAACAGGCCCGGCTACGGCACGCCGGAGTGGCGGGAATCCCGCGTTTACAACACGCCCGAAGGCGAGGTTGTCGGCTATGAGGCCGGCATTCAGTACCTGATCGACGAAGCGACCAAGAAACTCCCCGACGGTACCGTGAAAGAGGAACGCAAGCTGTTCCTGCTGCTCGGCAAGCCCGGCTCCGGCAAGAGCACGATTGCCAAGAAGATCGGCGAGCGTCACGGGGCTGCGCATCTGGTCGGCGACGACGCCAAACTGATCATTCCCGAGTACAACGGCGGCAAGGGATCGGGGGCGGTCCACGAAGAAGCGTCCGAAATGATGAAGGACGTGATCGACCGGATGATGGAGACGGGCGGGAACATCATCGTCGAGAAACTCGGCTCAAGTGATGCCTCCGTTCTCAAGATCCGGGACAAATTCGTCGAGCGCGGCTACAAGGTCGTGGCCATCAACGTCGATGTTCCTATGGCTTTGTCGCTCGAAAGGGCGATCGGGCGCTGGTATGAGACGGGTAGAGCCGTTCCGCAGTCGGAATTTGACCGGACGGCCTTGAATTTGCCGGGCCTAATGGCCAAGTTAAGGGATGGAGGACTAGCGAATGAAACAGCCACGGTCAGGTTCTCCGAGACTGCCGATAGATGGGAACTCCTCGATCCCGGACTGGAAACGGAAGGACTATGGGATCGGCCCGGAGCCCCCGCGGGGCAGCCCGGAGTGGATGGAGTGGGTCGAGGCGCGGGCGATGATCGCCGGAGCGGACGCGGCCCTGGAACGAGAGAAGGCCGGGAAGGCCTGACACCGGAAGAAGAGGGCGCCCCCGAGGCGCCCTTGGTGTCTCAGG
>CAZZDD010000134.1:0-4404 GCA_964652185.1 uncultured Candidatus Peribacteria bacterium
GGCCCAACCTGTCGGTGGTGCAGCGCATCGTGGCGGCCATTCGCAACTGGCTGCGCGAGAACGTGCCCGGCTTCAAGGGCATGGAGATGTCAGACGCCGACATCATCCAGAAGTACATCCTGCCGGCGCGGCAGTACGTGGAGGGTGGTGGCCCGCGCGGGCCCGGCGGGAAGACGACGATGGAGCCCGCATTCGAGCAAGGCGATGCCGCAGAGCGCGTGCCTCAGACCGAAACGCCAGAGTTTCGCGCCTGGTTCAAAGACAGCAAAGTGGTGGACGCTGATGGCAAGCCGCTGGTCATGTATCACGGCACTTCAAAAGACTTCGAAGCCTTTGATACAAGTCGCGGTAAACCCGGCTGGGCAGAGGGTTCGTGGTTCACGGTGTCCCAGGCGAGCAACTACGCCTACGGCGACGGCGCTCGGATGATGCCCGTTTACCTTTCGATTAAGAATCCGAAAGTGCTGCCATTCGCAAACCGAGGGTACGACAAGACGCAGCTCGAAGCCGAGGGGTATGACGGTGTTATAGACCTCGGATCAAACGGTCAACCGTACATCGCTGTTGCCTTCCGCCCCGAGCAGATCAAGAGCGCCACCGGCAACCGTGGCACCTTTGACCCCGCCAGCCCGAACATCATGTTCCAGCAGGCCATTGACGACGGCGGCGAGTTTACAAAGGAAAACACTGCGCGGCGCGCCCGCAATTCAGCCAAGTCGGCAAAGTACGCTGGCTGGACCACCGAACAAAAACAGCAGGAACTGCTGAAGCAACGCCGTGTGTCGCCCGAGGTCATACGCATGTGGCAGGGCAAGCCTGTCGATGAATTCGAGAGACTGATCGAGAACAAGTTCGAGCGCGACGTGATGGACCTGGAGCCGCTGCTGGACAGCGTTGGCAATGAGGAATGGGCCAGCGACGTATCGCCAGCCAGCGAGCAGGCTAGCAAGGTTCTTTCGAGCCTGACGGTGGCGAACATCAAGCGCAAGGTGGCCAACACTGCGACCGACTATCGGGGGCTGGCGCTGGGCGCGCTGGGCCGTCGGCAACTGGTGGACCTGTACGCCGAGGACATGCCGCAGCTAAAGCAATACAACAGCTTGGTTCAGAGCATGGATGCCGACAAGAACGAATCTGGCGCGGCGGCCGATGATCTGGCGCGGCGCTGGGCCAAACTCAAGGACGAGACTGAACTGGCGAATCTGATGCACGACGCCACTCTGGCCAAGATTGACCCAGACAAGGAGATTGTGGATGGCGACGACGAGTTGCGCTACAAAATCCTGAACCGCCGGTTCAACGCGCTGTCCGACGAGGCCAAGGCTGTTTACCGCGAAGCGCGCGACCAATATGAGGAGCATTACGCTCAGGTGCGCGAGGCCATCAAGGAGCGCATTGAGCGATCTGAAATGAGCGACGAGCGCAAGGCAAAACTGCTGGCGCGCATGGACGGCGAGTTTTTCGAGCAGATCAAGGGCGTGTATTTTCCGCTGGCCCGCTTCGGCAAGTATGTGGTGGTGGTCAAGGATTCCGAGGGCGAGACTGCTGCCATGAGCCGGGCCGAAACGATGACCGAGGCCGAGGAGGCGCGCGAATTTCTGATGAAGAAATTCCCCGCCGACAAGGGTTATGCCGTTGCCAAGATCCAGTTGAGCGCCGAGTTCAACGCGGCGCGCGACGGCGTAGGCCGGGGCTTCCTCAAGGATCTGTTCAACGTGCTGGACAATCAGGGCGTGGGAGCCGAGCTGCAGGACGCTGTGAATCAGTTGTACCTATCGAGCCTGCCTGACCTGAGCTGGGCCAAACACGGAATTCACCGCAAGGGCACGCCGGGGTTTAGCCAGGATGCGCGCCGGGCCTACGCGCAAAACGTGTTTCACGGCGCACGGTATCTGGCCAAACTGCGCTACGCCGACCAGTTGCAGACGCTGCTGGACGACATGCAGAAATCCGTCAAGGAGTCGGTCAACACGCAGACGGATTCCGTGCTGGGCCAGCAGATCGTGGACGAGATGGTGAAGCGCCACGATGCGCTGATGAATCCGCAATCCAACTCACTCAGTACGACGCTGACCAGCCTGGGCTTTGTCTTCCACATGGGCCTTTCCCCGGCATCGGCTGCGGTCAACCTGACCGGCACGCCCATGGTGGCCTACCCGCTGATGGCGTCAAAGTGGGGCTATGCCCGCACGGGCAAGGAGTTGCTGTCGGCATCCCAAGAGGCGGCATCCAGCGGCAACGACTTGCGCAAGGTGCTCAAAGACGACGAGGCCAAGGCGTTTGATGCTGCGGTGAAGGCCGGGACCATTGATGTCACCATGTCGCACGATCTGGCGGGCATTGCGCAAGGCGAGGACACTGGCGTGGCTTGGAAGCTACGTCCAGTGATGCGCGCGGCGAGTTTCTTCTTTCACCATGCCGAGCGATTCAATCGTCAGGTCACATTCATCGCGGCCTACCGGCTGGCGCGCGGCACCGGGGCCAACTTTGAACAGGCATACGAGCAGGCGACTGAAGCCGTGTATCAGGGGCACTTCGACTATTCTTCCTCTAATCGCCCGCGCTTCATGCAAGGCAACGTGGCCCGCGTTCTGCTGCTGTTCAAGCAGTATGCGCAGAACATGGTTTACACCTTGGCGCGCCAGGCGTACCTGTCCACCAAAGGTGAAACGCCAGAGCGACGCGCCGAGGCCCGTCGGGCATTCGCGGGGCTGCTGATGACCCATGCACTGGGCGCTGGCGTGCTTGGCCTACCGCTGGTGGGCACGCTGCTATCCGCCGCAAGCTGGATCGGCGGTGATGATGACGAGCCATGGGATGCCGAAGACGAATTGCGCAACGCGCTGGCCGAGGCCATTGGCAAGAAGCCGGCCGAAGCCCTGACGCGCGGCCTGTCGCGCTTGACGCCGTGGGACATCAGCGGGCGCGTGGGCTTGGACAAGCTGATCTTCCCCGACATTCAGGAGGGCTTGGAGGGTGCGCGCGCCGCCGAAGCTGCCATGAGCGCCGCGCTGGGCCCGGTGGCTGGCATCGGCATCAACGTGCTGCGCGGCCTGCAAAAGATCGGGGAGGGCGACTGGGCGCGCGGGCTGGAGGACATGATGCCTTCAGCCCTGCGCGCGCCGCTGAAGGCCATTCGCTATGCCGAGGAGGGGGCCATGGACCGCACGGGCATCCCCATCAAAGAAGACGTGGGCGCGGCGGGAATTATGGGCCAGGCGCTGGGCTTCGCGCCATCCGAGGTGCGCAACGCCCAAGAGGGCAAGAGCGCCATACTGAGCATGGAGCGCCGCCTGAACGAGCGCCGCCGCGCGCTGCTGCAACAGTACAGCAAGGCCATGGTTATGGGTGACACAGACGGCGCAGCCGATGCGCGTGAGGACATTCAGGAATTCAACCGCAAGCAGCCCGAGTACCGCATCACGCCGAAGTCCATGCTCACTAGCGTGGCGAACCGGCGCAAGCGTCAGCGCGAGGCGGAGCAGGGGATATATCTGCCGCGCGCGCATCAAAGCGTGCGTGAGGCCGGGAAGTTTGCGCTGACCGTAGAATGACGAAACCCGCTGGCGCAGCAACGCCAAACGGGCTTCTAACCAATATGCCGAAAGGGGCGACACATGGCTGAATCAGATGTTACAGCAGAGCGACTGCGCGAGCTTCTTGAATACGATCCCGCCACAGGGATTTTCATTCGAAAGAAAACCGTTTCTTCCCGCGCCATCGCGGGCATGGTGGCTGGATGTTTGACGCTCAAGACTGGATACCTGGTCATTCGTATCGACTACAGGCTGTACTACGCACATCGGTTGGCATGGCTCCATGAAACCGGATCATGGCCGACGCACGAGATTGATCACAAAGATGGCGATGGCGTCAACAATGCTTGGGTGAATCTGCGCGACGTTCCGCACAGCATCAATGTTCAAAATCGTCGGGCGCCAGCCAAGAAAAAGAAAAGTGGATTGCCGCTTGGGGTGTTCATGGACAAAACCACCGGAAAGGTTCATTGTGCCCTGAGCGTGAACGGACGCTACAAATTCATCGGGGGTTTCGATAGCCCAGAAATGGCGTATGCGGCCTATGTGATTGCGAAGCGAGAACTTCACGATGGCTGCACGATTTGATCACCGTGGGAGCGCGCCGTCGTTCGGCGTGGCACGCTCCCCAACCGCTGGGGTGTATGGCCCGGGTAAGCCGCTTCGCCGGGCGCTCTGGAGTGTAATTTGGTGCCTCAGAAGGGATTTGAACCCTTGACCTGCCACTTACAAGGCGGCTGCTCTGCCAGACTGAGCTACATCGGCGTGGGCGGATTATCGCCAAAAAATAGGGCCCAGCACAAGGCCGGGCCCAAAGTCTTCCAATGACTCATTCCCCACGAATGAGGATTTCATGTTACACGCCGCC
>CAZZDD010000135.1:0-4401 GCA_964652185.1 uncultured Candidatus Peribacteria bacterium
GTCACGAACACCGCCACGCTCGCGGCCCAGAACGACAACACGAACGCGAACAACATCAGCTCGGTCACGACCCAGCTGCAGTGCCCCACGCCGCAGCAGGCCGACCTGCAGATCACGAAGACCGGCCCGACGCCGAATACGGTCGTCCGCGGCCAGAACATCGCCTACGCACTCCTCGTGAAGAACAACGGACCATCGAGCGCACCCAACGTGATCGTCGGCGATCCTCTGCCGACCGGCACGACGTTCGTGGCCAGCGCAAGCGACAATCGCTGTACGCTCTCCGGCGCCGTCGTCTTCTGCACCCTCGGCACGATGACCGTGAACCAGCAGATCAGCGTTCCTATCACCCTCAACGTCACGCAGCCCTCGAGCCAAGCGTGCACGACGGGCCAGGTCGTGAACCAGGCCGCGGTCCTGAGCGACATCGTCGACCCCAACACGCAGAACAACCAATCGAGCGTCACGACGCCGGTCACCTGCCCCAACGTGCCGCAGACGTCCGACGTGTCGATCCAGAAAACCGGTCCATCGGCCGTCACGCGCGGCGAGAACTTCAACTACACGCTGAGCGTCACGAACTCCGGTCCGGGCACCGCCACGGGCGTCGTGATCACCGATCCGATCCCGTCGGGCCTCGTGTTCGTCTCTTCCGCCAACAGCGAATGCACGCTCGCATCCGGCACCGTCACGTGCCAAGTTGGCACGCTCACAGCCAACCAGACGCGCAGCTTCGCCATCACGGTGAACGCCCCGACGATCCAGTCGTGCGCGCAAGCATCCGTCACGAACACGGCGACCGTCACGCGCTTCGGCACCGACGGCAACACGGCTAACAACACGAGCGCCGTCACGACGCAGATCAACTGCCCGGGCACGACGATGGGCTGCATCGACATCATCAAGGAAACGTACGACACGCTCGGCAACGTCCTGACGCCGGTCACACAGTTCACATTCACCCTCGACGGCGCGCGCACGGCGACGAACGGCAGCGACGGCCGCGGACGCTTCGAAAACGTCCCGCTCGGCTCGCACACCGTCACGGAAACGCTCCCCGCAAACTGGACGCAGCAGTCCGTCACGCCGGTCAACGGCGTCGTGAACGTCACCGCGGGATCCTGCGCCACGGTCACGTTCAAGAACCGCCAGACGATCTCCGGAAACGGCTGGTCGATCACGAAAACCGACCATGAGACCGAAGTCGAACCGGGCGACACGCTCGAGTACGAAATCACGGTCCGCAACCTGTCCTCGACGCGCCAGACGAACGTGACGATCATCGACACGCTGCCGGACGAAGTGAACTTCGAAGACGCGTCGCCGAATGAATCGTCGGAAAACGGCCGCACTATCCGCTGGGAAAACCAAACGTTCGAAGCGAACGAAGAGCGCGTCTACCGCGTGGAAGTCGAAGTCGACGACGACGCCGACGGCACGCTGATCAACACCGCGTCGGTCCAGAACGTCACGGCCACCGACCGCACGGACATCGAAGACGACGAGGATGAAGACATCGAAATCGACCTGACGAAGACCGCGAGCACGTCCGAAGTGTTCCCCGGCGGCATCATCGACTACACGGTGCGCATCGAGAACACGGGCGACGATACGATCGAGGACCTCGTCGTCACCGACACCCTCCCGGCCGACGTCATCATCATCGACGACGGCGACGCGGACAGCCGCAGCGGCCGACGCCTCGAATGGGAGATCGACGAACTCGAAGAAGGCGACGAAGAAATATTCCGCTACCGCGTTTCGGTTCCGACCTACATGGTCGCGGGCCAGATCATCCGCAACGAAGTCTGTGTCGAGTCCGACGACTTCGACGAGGAATGCGAAAGCGTCACGGTGAGCGTGCTCGGCATCATCCCGACGACGGGCGCCGCCGCTCCGACCGAGAACGCCCACCTCAAGCCCGTCTCGAAGAAGGTTCCCGCCTCTAGGGGCGACGGTTCCCTCCCCTTCCTCGCCGTGATCGCCCTCGCCGGCGTCGCAACGGGCGCGGGCGCGGGATTCGGCCGCAAAATGCTGTTTGGCATCTAAGACCTGAATCTACCGCTTCAACGAAAAAGGGCCTCCCACATCGGGGGTCCTTTCGGTGTATTTTCGCCTCTATTGGCCATTTCTTTGGAGAAATGATTGACAAAATCTTGCATGTGGGACAATACTACTTCCTTTCTACTTCATCTTTCCCACCCGGAATATGGTCCGTTCGCCGTTGCAGAAGCGTATCGCTTCCGCCCTTCTCCTTACGACCGTCGCGATCCAGCTGCATGCCAGCGGCGCGTGGTCTGCTTTGCAGAGCACTCCGGTGTTCGAACCGCTCATCGGCGTCAGTAACGCCGAGGCGCAGTCTTCCGGCTTCTTCGCGCAAAACGCCGCGCCGAAGTACGGCAACACATGGCTGTCTTCGATCACCTGCCGCCAAAGCAACGGCACGCTCGTAACGAGAGGTACGGAGAGCGGAACCGGTCATCCGGACTTGATGTGGCAAGCGGTGCGCGACGCGATCCAAAGCCGCGGTTTGTCGATCACGCCGCCGAGCGTGCCGATCCTGCGCAGCACGAACGCCACGGGCGCCGGCTTCGAATGGGACGACAACAGCGGGACGGAGAACATCCAGACGCTGCAAGCGGTCTGCCAAATTTTCGGCTACGAGAGCTACGTCAGCTCGACCTGCCGCGACTGGATCCGCGAAGGCGCGTACCCGAACGGACGTTGCAACTTTCATAGCCCGGAAGACAACCAGCTTTCGAGCTTCAGCGGCACGCTGTCGCAGTCGCAATGCCAGGACGGCATCGATAACGATAACGACGGCCTGACGGACTTCCCCCAGGATCCGGGCTGCACGAGCGTGAACGACACCGACGAATCGAACGCCCAGCAATGCCCGATCCAAACATCGACGATCACCTCGGGAAACCCGTTCGGCCCGCTGCGCAACCTCGTGAACAACAGCGGCCAGGGCCACTTCATCCCGAACACCGCCGCGCTCCACTACGACGCACAAACAGCCCTCAAGCTCTGCCAGCTCGCCGGCTACAACCACGTCGTGAGTTACGACTGCACGGCTCCCGCATACGGAAGCCGCTGCGGCTACGCGAGCTTCCACGACAACCAAATGTACCGCTGGAACGGCAGCGCCTTCGTGACGATCAACGACAACAAGTGGATCGCCACGCTCGTGTGTTCAACCGCAGCACCCGGCCAATGCAATCAAAGCCAATGCCAGGACGGCATCGATAACGACGGCGACGGCGCCACGGACTTCCCGAACGATTTCTCCTGCTCCTCGCCCACGGACACCGACGAAACGAACCCGAAGGCGGCCTGCCAAGACGGCATCGATAACGACGGCGATAACCTCGTCGACTTCCCGAACGATCCGGGCTGCACCAGCCGACAAGACAACGACGAATTCAACACGGTCCAATGCACCGCCACGCGCGTCGCCACGAGCTTCGAAGGCAAGCAGGGCCCGTGGGAAGACGTCGCACCGTCCGGCGACGCCAAGGCCCCGACATTCATCTCGAACGTGCAAGCCGGCGGCACGATGAAACTCGTGTCCGTGAACGGCACCTACTCTGCCCGCATCTACGGCGGCCAGGACCAACTGCCCCTTTCGTGCGACAACGGCACGGTCAGCTTCACGAACAACTCGAACCAAACGCTCCAGAAAGTGAAACTCAACACGTTCGGCTCGGCCGGCATCACGGTCCCGAACGGCGCCACGCGCGCGTACCTGAGCCACGACGAACCGGGTTCGTTCAACTACTTCGATAACTCGGGCAACCGCGACCACCGCGCTCCGTGCCAAGTCACGCTCGACGTCACGCCCAATTCCTGCCAGCAACCGCAGTGCAACGACGGCATCGATAACGACGGCGACGGACTCGTCGACTTTCCGCAGGATCCGGGCTGCTTCAATAGCAGCGACAACGACGAAAGCCCGCGCAACATCGCCAACCTCGACGTCGAAAAGACGGTCCAGGGAAACATCGTGCCCGGCCAGAACGTCACGTACGTGATCACGGTGCGCAATACGAGCTCGGTGAACGCACAGAACGTCAACGTCTACGACTACTTCCTCGACCAAAACGACGAGAAGTTCGTTCCTTTCACGTTCGTGTCTAGCACGGGCGTCACGTGTTCGTACCAGTCCGGCCCCCAGCAGATCTCCTGCCCCATCAGCTTCATCGCTCCGGGCAATACGGTCACGATCGGCATCACCTTCAACGTTCCGCAGAACCAAGCGTGCAGCACGCAGATCCGCAACCGCGCGGAAGCGTGGCTGAGCGGCCAGCAGCTCGGCGCCGACGTCGACGACGTCACCTCGAGCGTCCAATGTGTGGTGAACCAATGCCAGGACGGCATCGATAACGACGGCGACGGCGC
>CAZZDD010000136.1:0-4394 GCA_964652185.1 uncultured Candidatus Peribacteria bacterium
CGTGCTCCACTTCCTCCACACACTCTCGGCTATCCTCTTCACCCTCCTCGGGCTGGCGCTCTTCGGCGTCGAAGTTCTCTGGAAGCAAGCGATCTGGATGCCCTGGAGCCAGGTCCTCCTCACCACGATCCCGATGCCGCTCATCGCGATCGGTCTCCTCTACGGCTGTCTGAGCATCGTGCTCAGCGCCCGCGAAGGAAATAGCGGCCGCACCGTCGTCGGCGTCATCGTCGGCATCGCTTCTCTTGCGCTCTTCGTTGCCTTCGCGCTCCTGCGCCTCTGGCCCCTTTCCTAACCACGATTATGTATACCCTTGATACCCTCAAGTCCGGCCTCCGCGTGCTCACCGCTCCGGTCGACGGCACCGAATCGGTCACCGTGCTCGTTTTTTGCGGCGCGGGCTCCCGCTACGAGACCAACAGCGAGCGCGGCATCAGCCACTTCCTGGAGCACATGTTCTTCAAGGGCGGCAAGAAGTACATCAACACGCAGCAAGTGAGCGCCGCGATCGAGGGCGTCGGTGGCGACTTCAACGCATTCACGGGCAAGGAATACGCCGGTTACTACGTGAAGGTGGCCCACCCGCAGACCGAACTCGCGTGCGATGTTCTCAGCGACATGCTCCTGCACGCCAGCTTCCCGCCGGAGGAAATCGATAAAGAACGCGGCGTGATCATCGAAGAGAAGCGCATGTACGAAGACACGCCGATGTACCGCGCCGGCTGGGATTTCGAAGAGATGATGCTCGGCGACTGCCCGCTCGGGTGGGACACGATCGGCACGGAAGAAGTCATCAACGCGGTGCAACAGAAGGATTTTCAACGCCACAAAGACGAGCTCTATACGCCCGACAACACGGTCATCACGTTCTCCGGCCACATCACGCGCGACCAAGCGCTCGCCTTCGCGGAGAAATTCTTCGGCACCCTCAGCGGCGCGAAAGCGAAGACCTACCCCGCGTTCACGTCGTTCGACCCCAAGCGCGTCTTGCTGCGCCAGAAAGAAACGGAGCAAGCGCACCTCGTGCTCGGCATGCCGGGCGTGTCGTCGCAGCACCCGGATCACTTCGCCTTGAAGCTCCTCGGCATCATCCTCGGCGGCAACATGAGCTCGCGCATGTTCCTGCGCATCCGCGAAGCCCGCGGCATGTGCTACTACATCTCGACCGACGTCGATTCGTACATGGACGCCGGCATTATCTCGACGCGGGCCGGCATCGACCAGTCGCGCGTCGGCGAAGCGGTGAAGGCCATCCGCCACGAGTACGAAGTCTGCGCGAAGGACGGCGTGGAGCCGGATGAATTGCAACGCGCGAAGGATTACCTCAAGGGCCGCATCACGCTCAGCCTCGAAGACAGCGAAGAACGCGCGAACTTCCTCGGCAAGCAAGCGCTGCTCTACCCGCAGATCCGCGACACGGCCGAGTACTTCGCCTGCATCGACGGCGTCACGAAAGACCACGTCGACGGCGTAGCGAAGCGGCTGCTGAAGACCGAAGAGCTCCGTCTCGTGGTGCTGGGCAAAGGCGGCGACCAGAAAGAGATGGAGAAGTTGTTGGCCTAAGCTTGCGTCGTAGAGTGAAGCAGTTAAGAATGCGGATATGATCAACCGCATCGTCTCCGCCGCACTCACCCTCTCGCTCCTCTCGGCCACCGGGCCGACCGCACCCGCGTTCGCCGCAGAGGACGTTATCGCGCTCCCCTCGGAACTACCCTGCGAAGGCACACAAGGAAAGTCGCGCGCCCGCTGCATCACCGACGCGTTGAAGACGTGGAAGGAAATGGAGAAAGACTACGACGACGAGGAAGATGATGTGATCGCAGCCTGGAAAGCCGAACACGCGCAGATGGGTGTCGGGTCCGATTACCAGCGCGCCTTGCACACGTTCCTCAACGACGTACGCGCGCAGCGGAAAGAATTTCGCGCGCAACTCAATGCCTTCCGAAAGGCGTTCTTCGCCGAGCAGAAGATCCAACGCGAGAAAGGCTCCGTCCCCGCGGCGGAATCGCTGACGAGTAAGGACGACTTCGACGCGGCAAAAGCCAAGTGCGGCGAAGAAGACGACGACGGTCTCTATCGCACCTGCATTCGCCACATCCTGCGCCTGAAGCGCTCGAGCATCACCAACCGATCGCGCACGAGCCCGCGTTTGCAACGGTAATGCCGCATCGGGTGAACTTGCGTTTACACGGCGTTTTCAGCAGAATGCGCGCGATTTTTCTCCCCCTCTCCACATGCAACGCTCCCTCATCCTCCTCAAGCCTGATGCCGTTCAAGGCAAGTTCTGCGGCAAAGTGATCGCCCGCTTCGAAGAAGCAGGCTTTACGATCCGCGGCTGCAAGATGGTGCACCTCTCGCCGGAAGTCCTCCGCGAGCACTACGCGCACATTGCCGACAAGCCCTTCTACCCCGAGGTGGAAACGTTCATGCGCTCGGCCCCGGTGATCGCCATGGTCATCGAAGGCGACGACGTCATCGCGAAAATCCGCGATATGCTCGGCGTCACCGACAGCAAGCTCGCGGCACCCGGCACGATCCGCGCCGAACTCGGCTCCAAGGCCGAGAACAGCAAGATGATCAACGTCGCACACGCGTCGGACTCCCCGGAAGCTGCTGAAGCTGAAATCACGCGGTTCTTCAAGCCGGAGGAGGTTTTGAGCTACTGAGCGATGCCCGTCCGTCTTTCCCCGTTCCGGGCGGAAGACTTCGCGGAGTATGCGTCGTGGTTTAGCGACCCCGCACTGAATACGCACCTCGGTCCGATGGACCAGGCATGGCTCGATGCGACATTGGCGCAGACAAACGGCACGACCTACCGCGCGCTCGATGGCAAAGAATTCGTCGGCGTCATTGGCATCGTGTTCCCGAACGAGAAGTTTCCATTCTACGTCATCACCGAACTCGCGACGAAACCATCGCTACGCCGGAGCGGCATCGGAAGCGATATTCTGAATGCCCTGTTCGCGCTGCACCCACTCGCACCCGGCGAGCATTGGGAGGTATACATCGACGACAAGAACGACACTGCGAAATCGTTCTTCGCGGCGCGGGGATGGAAGGCGATGAGTCCGGCGAACGAAGCTGGGATGGTGACGTACGAGAAAAGGTAATTCGTGCCCAAAATGAGTGTTTTACGCTATTTAAATATTAAAATATATATTGACCATATGTCAAATAAGGCCTAAAATCAGAGATATGGGAATCCACTCCTCCGACCGCAACAAACTCAGTAAATTAGGAGTTCCTGAGCTTCGGCACAAGCTTGAAGCGCTTTCGCAATTGAAAGGAGTGCGCGCGCTTCAGGAACAGGCAAAGATACAATTCATCGAAGCGTTGATCGACGAAAAATCGAAGCCTGCCGAACCTCCCAAAAAAACTTCCCAACAACTGGAGCGTGAGTACCTATCGGGCGTTCGCCAGCAATGGGAAGAGCCATACAGGGCGCTCATGGACATCGTCCATGCTCACAAGATTCCGACGGAAACAAAACCGGATGGCAGGGCGATGAAACTAGTGGATGCAGGCTCGGACTATATCGCGACGGCCGCTAATTTCTGCCTGCAGGCACTGGCGGAGAAAAGGGTCGAAATACAATGGGTGAACAATCCTGAGGCTGTCGTTTCTCACAGAAGGAAGAAGACCGAGGTTCCGGTATGGCCGCAACGCCAAACCAAGGGCCTCGGTGACCCAATAAACATCGATTGGGGAACCGTTACCCCTCAGGGCAAACAACCGCAAACGTTCGTCTCCGTCTTCGACGTTCCGATGACGCCGGAAAGCGCGGGATTAGAGCTCGCCGCACGATCCATCATCGCGGCACGGCGGAACAAAGGATTCCAATTATTTACGGCGGATGAAGATGGCGGAAGCAATTCCACACCGGTGCTCGACGATGACGAAATCGTCTTCGGTGTCCTGACCGAGGGAGGCAGGATACTGTCGAATAACAAGACGTACGACGAAGCACGACTCATCTGCGAAGAAGGCAATATCCAAACAAGTGCCGACCTGGAGCTCCTCACCGCTGATCCCGCCGCATTCGGTAAGTGCGCCCAACGGATTTTCAGACAGATCACGCGTAAACCCGCGCTCTCGACGGGCGACATCCGCACCCGTTGGCTCCTCGCGATCATGACGCTCCATAACCAAGTACCGAAGCGAGGCAATCTCCAACTGGATATGACGTTCCGTTTCGTGCCGACGACGGCGGTGGCGGCGGATACTAGTATTCGAGAATCACTGATGAAGCTCGGCACCTCGGATGAAGGCATGCATTTCGCGCGTATCGGGAGCGACACGTGGTTCTTGGCAACGAACGAATCGATCCCCGCCGACTCCCCCCTCCGTCGCTACGAACATCCGGACTACGAAGAAACGCTCGACCTCGCCGTCGC
>CAZZDD010000137.1:0-4343 GCA_964652185.1 uncultured Candidatus Peribacteria bacterium
CCCTGGAGCTGCTGGGCAGCACCGCCGACGTTGGCTGCAACCTCAGCCCCCATTGCGACCTCTTGCAGAGCGCCGCCGATGAGTTCCTTGGTCTGGGCCTCGGCGGCTTCCATCTCCAGTTCTTCGTCCGTCTTGCGCCATGTCGCCGGGCCACCGATGCCGCGGATGGCATCCTTGATCATCTTGTCGCCGTGGATCGGGTTGGTCGCGATGGCACCGAGCTCGCGGGCCTTGGCCACGAGAGCCATCGTCTCCATGCACTGCTCAGCCAGGAGTCGGGTCTTGGTCTCTTCGATCGGCGACTCGAATGCCCACGTCACGTCTGCACCACGAAGGGATTGTGGTGCATAGGACCAGTCGATCTGGCCCATGTTGTCGAGGGTGGACCATGCCTTGTCGAGAAGGCGGGTGTTGTACTCGACCTCGATCGGCTCGAAGAGCGGGAGAAGGTTGCGCACATGCTCCTCGAGCAGCGCGCGGATTTCCGTGGCCGTCTTTGCGCCCGAGTCCGACGGCAGCCTCAGTTTGTCTATGAAGAACGACTTCGCCAGCATCTCGCGCAGGTCTTGCCGCATGGCAAAGCCCGTGGAGATGTCGGCATTCGTCTCCAGCGCCATGATGGCGTCCTTAACGTTGCCGTCGTACTCCGCATCCAGCCAGGTGATCAGGCCCGGCCCGCCCATGGGCTCGGAGATCGCGCCTTCGTGGGCCACCAGGGGAGGATCCACGCCACGCTCGCCTGCTTCGATGAGGATATGCGCCAGCGTCTGCATCATGCGGGCGTCGGGCAATCCCGTCATGGCGGCGGGGCTGAAGGCGTACTGCGAGCCGGACATCGTCTGCCAGCGCGGCACGACGTACAGGAAGTCGTGCAGTCCACCCTCGCGGAGAATCTTGCAGTTGGTCTGGTCGATGTACACGATCACGAACGGAAGGCGCTTGCCCTTCTTGTTCTTCGAACCCTCGCCAACGTAATCGTATTCGTCCGCCGGCATGACCACGACGCGGAGATCAAAGGGCTTGTGCGGCTCTTCCTTGCAGGCCTTCTTGATGGAGTCGTGCAGCACCTTCTCTCCGAACATCCGCATCATCTTGCGGGCGGTCATCGCATCCTTGCGATGGAGGTGATCGATTTCCGAGAGTTCGTTTTCCAGCCACGCACAATTGCGCAAGTGATGTGAGCGAAGGAAAAGGTGGTCGCGCTCCTGCCCACCTTCCTCGACCGAGATCACGCACTGGCCAAAGGCGGTGTAGTCCCGGTCACCCTCCTTGGTGGCGCGAATGAACTGCGAGCGCCCATCGTAGAGGGACGACTTGATCTTGCCGCCGAGGTATTCGAGGAACTGTGCGTTGGCAGTATCGCTGTCCGTGGCTTCGTTGAGAGTCGTCGGACGGAACCACTGCTTGTTCTTCGGCCTCAGCATGGCGCTCATGCTGTCCGAGAGATCGCGGTGCACGAGGACGGGGAAGCTGTCCTTGAGGTGATCCGCGAACTCCACGCCCAGCACGTTGTCGACCTCGAAGTCCGCGCGCTGGGGATAGATCTGTTCGGCGATGTCCTGACACAGTGTGTCGAACGGGGCCTTCGCCGTGAACAGGCGATCCCCCAAATCTATCAATTCCTGTGCGCGTGCTTTCGACATAGCGTCAGCCACCCAGCGTGGTGTTGGAGTACGATGGCGCCGCGTTGCCCGTCAGGTTCGTACTGTCACGGCCTTTGGTGGCGGCGAGGCGCTGCTGCTCCTCGAGGCGCTTCTGCTTTTCGAGGGCGTCGTCGGGCTTCGGCAGGGCGACGGGGGCCTGCGGCTTGGGGGCCTTGGGTGCGAGAGCTGCGCTTGCGGCAGCCGATCCAGCACTCGCAACGAGGGGAACGATAAGGGCTTCGAGTCCAGACATGGTCAGCGTCTCCTTTTCATGCGGTCCATGAGACCGCCGGATACACGGGTAGGGCGTTCACCAGATTGAGCGCGGATGGCGCGTTTGACGGCGGCGTTGCCTTCGGACCAGCACATCACCACCACGTCGCCCTTGCCGGGCGAGCGGCCGAGGCGCTTGCGCAGGTTGTCCTTCGGTTCGACTTGAATGACGCCACGCTGCTCGAGCGCTTTCGGATCGAGGCAGGGGGCCGTGAGGTCGGCCAGAAGTTCAGGATCGGGCGGCAACGCAATTTCAGAGCCGCCGGGCTTGTTCGGATCAAGCGCTTCGCGAAAGCGCCAAAAGCATTCTGATCTTTTGTTGGCGAAGGGTAGGTTTGAGTCCCTTGTCTTGCCGATGCCGGATCCCGCCCCATTGAAGCGGATGAACGGCACGTCGTTATCGGTCAGGCGTTCGATGATGGCGCCGGCATAGCCACCACCGGCATCGACCACGACCGGCGCGCCATCTCGACGGTTGAGGAAGATCGCAGTCGCAGCCCCTTGCGCGCCCGCCGTCTTCTCGCCCTTGGCCGTAATGATCTCCGAGTACCAGCCGCCGTTGCGCCAGCAGAGTTCTTCAGCGTCCTTACCCCCACCGGCCGGATCCAAGGCCATCGCCGTCATGGCGAAGTCTTTGCCGCCGTTCGGCTTCCAGCGCGCTTGGGCTTCAATGACCCACTGGGCAGGGATCACCTGAAACTCTGCGTCCGTGCGGGCGGCCATGAAGTTGCCGTCACGCACCGCGGAGCGCAGCGGTTCAGGCAGGGCGTCTAGTTTGGACTGATAGTTCGTCCGGGCGAGGAACGGGTTGTCCCTCAATGCCGCGGGAATGAAACTCCGAGACGACGGCACCAGCTTTTGGCCGCCCATCTCGACGGGCGTTGGTCCGTCCACCTCGAGGTCGGAGCCATCCGGGGCCGTAACGAACCACCTGAGTTCGCCGGGCTTGGCGGGCTTTGGGTGCGTGATGTCCAGCCACGGCCGGAACATCCCGATGATCCAATCACCCTCAGCGGAGATCGGCGGGTTTGAACCCAGAACCGCGCGGCACCGCTGATTGGGGTCGACTGACCGTAACCATCCCAGATGGAACCGGACTTGCTGCTCGAGGAACTGAACCGCCTCGTCGAAATACTTGTAATCGAACGCGTGGCCCTGCCAGGCCTGCTCATCCCCCAAATGCTGGTTGGCACCGAACTGAATGTACCGCCCGTCGTCCGTCCTCAGCAGGGGCGGTGGTGATCCGTTGTAACCCGTCCTTGAGCCGTTGATCTCGATGGCCCGCTCGGTCAGCGCCGAGAGGTTCGAATACTGCCGACGCAGAATGAGCGACCGCTTGTGCGCCGTGAACGCGAGGCCGAGGCCTAAATCCGTCTTCCCGCCTCCACCCTGACCGCCGTACAGCAGCACGTCGGCTGGGCAGTAGTACGCGTCCAACTGAGGCCCTGCCGTTGGGATCCACCGCATTCCCTTGGTGGCTTCATCGGCAAGTTTCTCGATCTCCTTGCGCTCGGTAGGTGGCAGGGCTTGAAGCCGCGCCAGGACGTCATCCAGTAGCAGCGTCATCCTTGGCCTTTTCCTGGCGCCCTACGGCGCGGCCGAGCATGAAGGCAACCTTGCGAGCGACGTCGAGGTCAGTGGAGTCCTTGACTTCGATGGGGGCGCCGTCCGGGCCCGAAACCTCATGAGCTGTCTTGTCGCCGTAGATCTTGGGCAGGGCCTTGCTCAGCAGCCACTTGCGGGTATCGATCCGCAGCTTTGAGCGGGCGATGTGCTCATGATCCACGACGGTAATCGTGTCTTCGCCGCGCTTGCGCTCCATCCAGTCATTCGAACCGTCATCTGAGATATCGACAAGATCATCGGCCATCTTGAGATAGCCAAGTTCCCGTGCGCGCAGGTATTTAGGCGAAAATGGGTGGTCTACGTCGCTTGCCCAAGCGCGAACTCTGCGCTCATCTGGCATATTTGGGCGCTTGCAAATTTGGTTCAGCGTCATGCCGGCGGCCAACATCTTGCAGATGGCACGGCCTAGAGGCTCCGTGTACTTCGTCTTGCGCCCGCCACCCTTCCAGCCCTTAGTGAACCGGCCCGCCGAGTCTCTGCGCTCCGAGCGCGGGGTGTCGACGGTAGGCTCGACAGGGGGCTCAACGGGTACTTTGGGCTCAGTTACAGGCTCTCCCCGCGCTCTCGCCTCTGCGCGATCAGCGGCAGCCTTTACTGAGGCTGGAGAAGGCTTGCGGGCCATGGTCAGGCCCCCGTCTCAGGGTGGGCGCCGTTGGTCTTGCGGCGCTTGGCTCTCACGGCTGCCGGGACATCGCTGTCCTTCTCGGCATCGACCCACTCGATCGTGCCCGGCTTTAGCTCAGGCAGGGGCGGCTCTTCGATCGGGATAGGACGGGGCTCTGGGTTCGCGTACATGCGCTC
>CAZZDD010000138.1:0-4231 GCA_964652185.1 uncultured Candidatus Peribacteria bacterium
GGGGCGGCTCTTCGATCGGGATAGGACGGGGCTCTGGGTTCGCGTACATGCGCTCGATGGCCTGGGGGTCGGAGACCCAGGTCTGGCGGATGTGCATGAGGTCTTCGAGGGCGCCCTTGTAGTACCAGCGACGGCGCTCGGCATCCTGATAGGCGGCTTCGGCCTGGTTGAGCTGGTTGGTCAGCTCTTCCATCCGCTTGCTGAGCTTGATGAACATTGGATCCGCCTCACGGAAGCCGTAGAGCGGGACGGGGCGGAGCAAATCGGACTCGGGCGGGGTCGTAACCTTGATACCCACGGAGCGGGCCACGTGGATCAGGGCGAGGCAGCCATCCTTCTGGGGGCCATACTCCTCCCCGGCGGCCATATCGACACCCCACAGGCCGATCTCGTCGGGGCGCTGCATGATGGCGAGGGCCAGCATCCAAGAGAGGGTGGAGCCGAAGTCATTCGGATTGAACTTGGCGGGGCGGCTGACGCCCTCGTGGTCGAGCATGTAGCCGTAGACGTAGTCGAGCACCTGCTGCTTGGGGTAGGCCACCGAGTTCGGGATGTGGGCCAGCGGCTCGAGCATGTAGACGGGGCAGGTGAGCGAGGCCATGAAGTTCACATAGTCGACGTGGAACCACGGCTGATGCGGCTCGTAGAGGTGAATCTCGAACCAGGCATTGACCCGCCGGGCGTATGGGCGTGCGCCTGGGCTACACACCCATACACTCCAAGACGGATCGTCGAACGGAGCGAGCTGGACTGACGAGGGCGCGCTTCCGACGAGGGCGATCTTCTTCACGGGATGTTCCTTACGACGAGGTGGAGACCGTCATGAACAGGCTGGAGGCCATGCAGAGAGGCATCCACGCCGCCGACGAGACGCCGACGAGGGTGACACCCGATCCGTTGTTCAGGAGGTTGATGCGAACGCCGCCGCCGCCGTTGGCCGTAGAACCGCCGAAGGTGACGCCAGAGCTCGAACTTGACCGCACCACCGACAGGGTGGCGGTCGACAGGGACGACCCGTTGATGATCGTCTTCATGGCGCCAATGGCCGGCGGAGCCCCGAGGGTCCAGACAGCCGTGGTGCCAGAAAGAACGCTCACGCCGTGGGTACGCAGGGCCTCGGTGCCGGTCGAAAGCTCCACGGGAGCTCGCACGCCATTGAGGCCCGTCAACTGATCGTCGAAGTCGATGCCGGCCTTGCGACCGTGCAACGAAACGACGATGTCCTTCTTGTTGCTGTAGTAGGTAGCCATAGAGGTTCCCTTTGTGCTGTTGCTGTTGCTGGCTAGGGAGGAGCGGGACGCACGAAACAACCGGCTGCGATTGCTCGCTCCGGGATTCCATCGGTGGTGTCAGAGTGTCAGGCGGCTATGCGGCGCCGTACCGGAATGCCGTGAGCAGCGAGATAGTCAGCCGCGCCCGCGGGGGTCGCGTCGGTGAAGTGCCATAACGCACTCGCCGCGACGGCATGGGCACCCGCCTCAAGCGCAAGCCTCAGATCCTCATAGCTGCCGGCGCCGCCACATGCGATCACCGGAATACTGGCGGCGCCGGACACGCTCTCGACGAGGTCGAGATCATACCCACTCAGCGTGCCGTCCTTGTCGATGGCGTTGAGCAGGATTTCTCCAGCGCCGCGAGACTCCATCTCGAGTGCGAACTTGACGGGATCAATCCCCGTGTTGACCTTGCCGCAATCGGTGTGGACGTAACTGTTCTTGACGTCGATCGAGACGACGATCGCCTGAGATCCAAAACGTGTGGCCGCTTCGTTGATCAGGCCAGGCTGCCAGACCGCAGCAGAGTTGATCGAGACCTTATCCGCTCCATTGGCGAGAAGCTGGCGGATGTGATCGAGGTTTGAAACGCCACCGCCGACAGTGAGCGGCGAGAACAGTTCGTCCGTCAGCTTGCGAACCAACGCGATATCCGGTTGCCAGCCGTTTGGCGTGGCGCCGATGTCCAGGAAAATCAGCTCGTCCACGTCGCGCGCCTGATAGACACGAACTGCTTGCAGCGCGTGGCCAACAACTCTGCCGTGGTCGAACTGACGCCCCTTGATGAGCGTGCCGCGCCTACTCAGCAGCAGCGGGATAATGCGCTTTGCGAGGGCCATCTGTTCTCAGCTTGGGCGTACCGTCGGCGTGCTCGCCGTCAAAGAGTTCTGGGTTAGTCCAGCGGCGCACTTCCTGCCGGAACTCATCCTCCGTAATCTCGAAGTAGGCGAGCACTTCACCGATCGGCTTACCGAGGCTCGTCTTCGGGAAGCGCTCAGCCGTCTCGATTAGCCGCAACCCTTCCTCGCGCGTGAGGCGACCGCGCCGAATGTGATTGCAGGCGATGTCCGTTGCACGACCGTAGGCATATTTGACTCCGCGCAGAAAATCTCTGAGCGTCGTCATATGGTTATCCAAGTTCTCGTAGTTCGCGAGCGACCCTTCTACCGGATTGGGCAGCACCTCGAAACCGTACTGCTGAGCGACGAAAGCGTTTTTCCAGCCATCCCAGTCGATGTAGTCGCCAAGCCAGATGCCGCGCACGCTCGCCTTCTCGAGGACAGCGTCAGACGGGAACCGGAAGGCCTCAAGGTCGCGCTCGGTCAAGCCTTCGTAACCCACCATGTCGGACAACCGCATTCCGAGCATGCCGCCGAACTGGGCCACCCAAGCCGCATTGAGCTCCGTCGCGGGCTCGATGCCTTCGGGCGATGAATACTCTCGCTGTGGCTGCTCACCCCACACACAGAGCGGGATGCCGAGCGCCACGGCCATCCGTGTCGGCGCGGCCCAGACGATGTTGTGCTCGGGCCAGCTCGGATCGCCTACGAGGAACAGTCCTGCTCGAACCAGCTTCTTGCGAACCTCGACGTTAGGCGTCCACTCGATGACATCGCAGTAGCGCTTCAGGTTATCCAAGTTGCGCCGGCCGATGTCGGACAGCATGTCCGTTGCGCCGTTGACCGCGAGCACTTTGGCACCAAGGTCGAGCAAGGAAAGTACCTGAACGGTTGAGTCCTTTCCTCCTGACACGGGGCACACAACGTCGTAGGGCGCCTTGCGGGCTTTTGCCTCCGCAATGATCGCCTTCAGCGCATCCATCCGAGCGGGCCAGTTGATGTGCTGACGCCGCTCGTAGGAACGGCAGCCAGAGCAGACGCCCTCATGGTCGAAGTGGCTGTCAGGCCTTGTGACTGGATAGATGCAAACCGTGCAGCGGATCATTCGATCCTCGCGAATTCACCGTGCAGCCTGACGGCAGCTTCGGCGTAGGCGGCGACTGCGTCCTCTTTCGAAGAGAACGAACCTAGATGTGTCGCCTTTTGATGGACTTTGATGACGGCGTGCCACTTGCATTCACGTTTATGCCAGACGATGCCTTTGTGCCCAGACGTGTTGAGTGGCGTCCTGCCTTGATTCCATGAATTCTGGGCGCGCGTCGCTTCGCGGAGATTTGACAACCTGTTGTCCGATCGTATGCCGTTGGCGTGGTCGATGAACTCGGCAGGATATCGACCGTAAGTCATCAGCCATATGACCCGGTGAGAGAGGTTCTGCTTCTTGTCTATCTTCACTCGCCAGTACCCGTTACAAATGGCGCCGGCGATCTCGCCCTTCTTGCACACATGACAACCACGGTCGCCTAGTGCCCAGCGGTCGATCTTCCAGCGAAGAAGACCGGTGTCCGGATCGTAAGTCAGAAGTTCATGAGCACGTTCGTATGTCAGTTTCACTAGATGACCCCGCTTATGGCCGTCGGAGCAAGCTGTACCGGCAGCGATCAAAACCGCTGCCAGCGTCGCCCTCTTCGATCAGCAAAAGACCTTTCTGCTGATATAGGTATCCAAAAGGTCGACGCCAGAGTCTGTCTGAGTGGCCGCGATAAACAACTGGCTCTTCCTTCGTTGCCTCGTATTCAACGCACAGCACGTACTGCCGGGACGCATCGATGATCGAGTCCATCGCGGAACTGATATGCTCAGGCGCCACGTGAATTAAAACACCGCAAGAGAAAACAAGATCGAACTGGTCGGGCCATTTCGCGCCTGCGTCCAGCAAGCTCATCTCTTCAACGTCGAAACCTGCGGTCGCAGCCTCATTCAATGCCTCGGCGTTGACATCTATACCCTTGATCTCGACTTCTGGCCGCACTGAACGGATGGCGCGAAGATTGAAGCCGGCATTGCAGCCCACTTCCAGCACGTTCTCGGGCTCTACCCAGTTGATGATGTCATCCC
>CAZZDD010000139.1:0-4202 GCA_964652185.1 uncultured Candidatus Peribacteria bacterium
TAATAATTCTAAGTGCGCAACATAGCCCACCTATGATTAAGCCTATTAATAGCCACCAATTATGTGAATAAAATGCGTAACAAACTAATCCTGTGTTTAGAAATTGATTTGTGAAATTTAAAATTTGTAATGTTTTAGTCATTCTCCTCCGTTAATTGTTGTTCAAAACATTCCTCACAGCATTCCTTCCCGTCTAATTCAGCACAGTTGAAATCGCTGTCTTTTTGATTGTTGCAGATTGTGCAGCGGTATATGCTCATACCAAGCCCTCCTGTTTCAATTTCAGCCACATTTTTGCTACGGCGTCTGCTAATGATTCGTTTTCTTGCTTCCAGAAATGAAGCTCGGTATCAAAATAGTAAATGTTAGCCTTGGATATATTCAGAGAATAAAAACATTTACCTATTTTAATTTCTGAAGGCAAAGCCTCTAAAAGCGTCTCAAGATCGTAAGAAGGATATTCATAGCGCATTCTATTCGATTCAAAATAATTACGATGTAGAACGTCACCCTCTTCAGAATTATAAGCCCAATATTGGTCATAATATCTTTTAAACCCAATCTCAGCTAGTTGTTTTGATATTTCGTAAGATGTTGTTTTCATAATTTACCCCCCAATCGTTAATAATAAGTATTTTCTAATTTTAATTATTTAAAATATTTCATAAAATTTTTTACTTTTTCATCACCTTCGTATTTAGTTTCATATACTAAAACTTTTTGCTCTAACACTTTGATTTTTTCCCTTTGCTCTTTACAGATGTTTTGAAGCTCTTTGATTATTTTAATTGCTTCTGACACCGAAGCTATTTGTTGTTTATTTGTCATAATTTACCCCTTAATCGTTTTAAACATTAACCCTCTTAACTGAAACAATAGACCTTCTCTATTAGTCCCGCCTTCTTTCTCATAAAGCTCAAGAATCTCATCTTTAGCTAGTAACTCCGCTTCGTCTTTAGATAGACCGCCGTCAAATTCCATGATTGCAACTCTTTCCTCGAATAGTTCTTTATATTTTTGCATTTTTACCTGACCATAAAACAGCCGCTAACATTAAAAATACTACCACCATATCACAAAATCCTTCAGCACTTGATAAAGCTTTCTGATTAAAACCAAAATACATATTCTCCGCTATGTAAAAAACAAATGCTCCAATCAATATTTTAATACTTGTATTCATTTTATCCTCTTAAAAATTATTATTTTTATTACTAATTGTTAAAATATCAGACTCTCTCTCAATTAAAATTCTCTCAATAAAAACCTTTCTAAATCAAAGCTACTCTTAGCCTTGATTATCTCCTCAATCTTCCCAAAATTCCCCGCTAGAATCAAAGCTTGATACTGATTAGCTGAATCAAAGTATCTCAAGAATTTATCTTGGTTGTTCTGGTAGAATTTCTTTTTGCTTATGTTTTCTAGTGATTTTGCGAGTATGTGTTTAATATGAATCATTTTTAGTTTTAATTTGTTGGTTATTTGCCAATTTTTCATGTTTATAAATTTTAATAATTCCTGAAGGAGTTATTCTAATTTCTATTTCTTCTTTCTTAGTTTTAATTGATAAAATTTCTCCCCACTTTTTAAGTGAACAAACCCTAGAAACTTCATAATTGGCAATTTCATTAACTATGAATCCGCACTTAGTTCTCATTCTTCTCTCCTTAAAAATTATTATTTTCAGTAAATCTGCTAAACTTACCATCAAAAAGCATTTCAACCTCTCCCGTCTCGCCATCTCTATTTTTAGCAACGATAATTTGAGATTTTCCCCTTACTTCTGCCATATCTCTTTCCCACTCCTCAATTTCCTCTCTCTTAAAAGGCTTAGCTTTTGATAAATAGTACTCTTCCCTGTGAATAAACATAACAATATCTGCCGTCTGTTCAATTGCGCCAGAATCTCTTAAATCTGATAAAACTGGCTTGTGGCTTGCCCTCCCTTCTAAACTTCTGTTAAGTTGGCATAAAAGAATTATTGCAATATTAAATTCAAGAGCCATTGCCTTCAATTCATTAACCACAATTTCAACCTCATTAGCTTTAGACCATGTTTTTTTGTCGCAAGGTATCATTCCAAGATAATCTATAAAAACCATCTTTAAACCCTTCTTAACCGCTTTAACTATTTTTGATCTAATTTTAGCAGTAGTTTGTCTTGGTTTATCACTTAGCAATAATTTTGTATCTCTAAAAAAAGTATCACCGAAAACATTATCAATTTCGCTTTGACTTAACTTTTGTTGTTTTAAATGCGCTGCCGTGTAAGACCTTAAATTTCCGACAACTTTTCTTGCAATAGCCTTATCTTTCACTTCAAAAGTAAAGAAAATTGTTAGATATTTTAGTGATGCAGCCATTGCCAGATTGACGCTGTAAGTTGTCTTGCCCATTGATGGACGACCAGCTAAGATTATCAGATTGCCAGCATCAATTCCACCAAGAAAACTATCAAGAGAAGGAATTCCAAAAGTTAAAACTTCTTCCTCTTCGTTTAGCATTTGCATAGAAACATCGTGAATAGTTCTTAAATCTGATTCATTGTTAGCTTCATGCTCATCAAGTCTTTTCTTGATTTCTGCGCTAATCTCTTGATAAGACATTCCTCTTGTTGTCTCTATTGCATCTTTTAGATCTCTTTGCTTCCAGTAATCAATAATCAAATTAGCATAATCTCTAATATCAACAATTGAGGAAGCGCAATTTAAGAGCGTTGATAGATAAAGCACGCCATTAATCTTTTTGATTGCTGGCTCTGATTCACAAAATACCTTCAAACTAATCTGATTGCTGCGAATACCATCTCTTTTGAAAGAAAATATTTGATCGTAAATTGCTTGGTGGGCTGGTTCGTAAAAATGTTTAGCTTCCAATATATCTTCAACCCTTCTCAAATACTCGTTATTTAAAATAATAGTTCCAAGAATAGCTTGCTCTGCCTCGATATTGTATAAACTATTTTCCATTAGCCTCCTTCCATTTTTGATATTCAGACTTTTTGCTATCAGGAATCGGATTCTTGAATTTAAAATTAGCAGGGAATTTTCCAAATAAATCTGATTCTCTGATTATCTTACAATTTGCAGAAAATTTTTCAGCAGTCATTTCTTTACAATCTTCAAAGAGTAAGTTGATCTTTATTTCCAATTCTCTTTCTGAAATTTGAATTGAATGATCTATTTTAATCTTTATTAATTCTTCAAGAATCAACTTTTTAGTGAGCTGGGTTGTTTTGATTAGATTATTCATTATCGTATTTTCTCCCTAAATTGTTATAAATCTCTTGGTTTGATTGTGTTTTGCTAGTTTTATTTCTCGCAAGATAGCTTTCAATCTTGCCAAATTTAGATCGTAAAGAGCTGCCAGATTCAACCTCTGGGAAATATTCTTTGCCAAAGTTATCAGAAATAGCTTGAATAGCTCTTTCAACATCTTTCTCAGGTTCTGGTCTCACCTTGAGATCAATTTCAATTAACTTTCTAATTTCATCAGCCCAAGATTTTTTAGAATTAGATAAGGATTTATTTAACTTAGATTCTAAAACAAAAATTAATCCTTTAGCTAATGGGTAATATTTTATATTTTTATCATCTGATTTTTTTGGGATAGTATTAATTATAATATCATTAACTGTATCATTAACACTAACTGTTACACTAACATTATCTGTAACAGCGATGTTTGCGATCTCACCGATCGTATCGGATTGGGTGGGATCGGGTTGCGATTCGCCTTGAGGTTGTAGGCTTCTTTCTGCTTCTTGTAAAGTTATCTTGCCACTTGTTACCTTTTTATATAGTTCTGGATGCCATCTTTTTAAGTTACCCATCTTGCCCGCAATAGTTTTTTCTAAGCAGGTTTTTTCCCATTTTTGAGAGTCTCTTTTGAATTGAGATACAAAAGAAGATATTGCCACTTTAATTAAAGGATTTTCTGGAAGTTCGTTTGTTTTCTGATAAGTAAAAATTGCATCAATTAGATCTCCTTTCTGCTCTTGAGAAAGAGAGTCAAATATATCTGAATTATCTTGATAGAGGATAAACCCTTTTTGTTTTTCTGACATTGTGAACCTAGTAGGTTTTGGCGGTGGGAAGGGTTCACTCTCCCCACCAAAAAATAAAACTGATATAACTCTATTGTGAACCTTGAGTTATTTCTAACATTCTCAACCCCTATTCCTAAGAGTCAAGATAATTTGC
>CAZZDD010000140.1:0-4114 GCA_964652185.1 uncultured Candidatus Peribacteria bacterium
TCGGGTTCGTGCGCCTGCGATCCGCCCGCTGCGACGGCTTTCTTCACCATCTCGTCGACCTCCTCGCGGCTCTCGCAGTTCAAGCTCATGAGCACCTGGCATCCTTTCGTGGGATCCGTCATGGGCTTGGGCGATACCTGCGCGAACTGTTCTTTCGATCCGAGCATGACGGATACTTTGTCGTTGAGCATCACGCAGCAGGCAGAACCGTCGGCGAAGCGCGGATCAGGCTTGAAACCGACCGCTTCGTAGAACGCAAGCGACTTCGCTGGATCTGCGACGGGCAAGGTAACGAACATGCTGGTGACCATGGGGTGCGTGGGAAAAGAAAAACGGTTCGGCAAGCGGCATGATACCACGAATTTGCCCGGCTTCGTCTGCGGGCTACGCCGAAGCATCTGGAATGTCTTTGAACGATGAGGCTGGAAATCGCGGCGTAGTTCCGCGCAGCAGCGCGAACGAAGCCGGATGGTTGGGGAGGAGGGATTCGAACCCCCGAATGTCGGCTTCAAAGGCCGATGCCTTACCACTTGGCGACTCCCCATCGAGTACTCCCCTAGTATAGAGGAAAGAGGCCTTTTGCGTGAGCCAAAGCGCCAAAGTGAGCCCAAGGGCACAAACTACGATTTAACCATAATTGCCTAATACTGGCAAAGTAGCCGCTTTGACAGCGTTTCTAGGTTCAAAGGGCGGGTTTGGTTGTTGACAAGACTTAAAAACAGTGCCATTATCTCTCCCTTTTTGTATACCTCCTCTCCTTTATGGGTACGCGCACTGTATCCGTTCTCTCCCTTCTCGCACTGTCGCTCAACGCGACCGTCGCACTCGCCGCAGAGCCTTCTGCCGCCGTGCAGCCGTATGGCAACCGCGATGAGGAAACGATCGACCTGAGCAACGCTTACGAACCCGAGGCGGTGTTCGTGACGAGCGTCGCCGCACGACTGGATGACGGCAACGTCACCGGATCGTTCGTCGTGGAGAACACCGAAGACACGCTCGTGACCGGCCTGCAGTACCGTTTGGAACTGCGCGGCATCGGCGATGAGGATGGATTGCCCTACATGATCGACGTGGTGCGCGCGTCTGTCGCGTTGGCCCCGAACGAAACCAAGACCCTCCTGTTCGCATCCCCTCTTCCGAACGTTCCCGCAGGCCGCTACGACATGCGCGTCCAGCTGCTCACGGCCAAGGGCCGCAGCCTCGGCTGGATGGATTCCGCCATCGTCGTCACGGACGCAGACGCGGCTTCTGCATTCGTGAAGCTCCTGCCCGGCACCATCGGTGTCGCGGCCTACGGCGATGAACTCTTGCCTCCCCTTTCCGGCCCGAACGTCGACCCGTCCTCGGACATCACGCTCCGCGGCCTCGCGGTGAACGACGGTTCCGCGGACATCCGCGTGAAGCCGGTCGTCGAGATCTTCGATTTCAACGCCGCGCGCGTCGGCCTCGAAACGTTCGAATTCGCGACGGTGCGCGTCGCCGCGGGAGCATCCGTCCCGCTCGACATGGTCATGAAGACGCAGGCACAGCCGGGCGTCTACATGGCGCACGTCACGCTGCGCGATGCAGAAACCAACGAAACGATCTCGACCATCGCCCAGTACCGCTTCGTAGTGAAGGGCGAAGACGCCGACATCGTCTCGATCACGCTTGAGAACATGGGCACGAAGGCGGGCGATTGGGCCTACGGCACGATCGACCTGGCTGGTTCCGCCGACGCCCTCACGACGACGACCGCCACGCTCCGCGTGCAGCTGACCGACGCTTCCGGCGTCCTCGGTTCCATCGACGTGCCGAACGTCGAACTCACCGACGCCATCCTCTCCGCCAAGATCCGCATCCCGCTCGAACGCGACCTCGTGGGAAACCCCACGGTCGAAGCGAGCCTCCTGAGCCAATCGAACGCCACGTATGACCACGCGGTCTACGCCGGCACGCTCACGCCCGCGCAGCTTCAGGGCCTCACGACGGACCAATCCGTCTCCAACTGGGTCGCCTGGCACGGCATGGCCCGCATCTCGCTCTTCACGTTCGTGATGGCATTGATCGGCTACGGCCTCTTCTCGCTCGGAATGAAACTCCGAGGACGCAACGGCGTCGCCTTCGCCCGCACGGCGATGGCCGCCTTCCTCCTCGTGTGTTTCGCCGCGCAGACCACGACCGGCTTCGCGGCCGGCTCGGGCGGTATCGAAGTGCTCACGCCGAAGAACGGCAGCGAAGTGTTCGCTCCGCTCGGCAACTCCCCGATCGTCGCGCTGTTCATCAACAGCCCGGTCCATAACCAACAGAACAACCTGTGCAACCGCCAGGTCACGCTCAGCTACCGCGTCGACTACGGCGTCTGCGAAAACCAGATCTCCAACGTCCGCGTCCTCGGCCGCGTCGCTCCAGGCCACCTCACGTCATACGACCCGTCCGGCGCGCAATGGCAGACGGTGCACGACAAGCCGTTCATCAGCGGCCTCTGCACGGCGCACGTGTGCTTCGCGAGCGGCAATTTCACGGGAACGATCGACCTGACCAACGCCCTCCCGGCGAACACGAACGAAGCCACGTTCCAGCTCCTCGCCAAATACGGCAAGAACATCGCGATGCCCGACTCGAGCTTCTCGCGCAACGACCAGTTCATCACGGTCGGCTGGGCGCACGCGTTGAACGTCCATATGCAGTGCGAACCGCAGGTGGGCTGCGTCGACGTCCTCAAAGAAGGCTTCGACAGCAACAACAACCGCATCACGACGTCGCTTCCGAACTTCACGTTCCGCCTCGACGGCAACCAGACCGTCACGACGAACGCCGCGGGCCAAGCTCGCTTCTCGAACGTCACGCCCGGTCAGCACACCATCACGGAGAACGCCCTCGCGGGTTGGACGAACTTCAACGTGACGCCCCAAAACGGCGTCGTGCAGGTCCAATCGGGCAACAACTGCGCCGCGGTCGTCTTCAAGAACCGCCAGGATCCGCAGGTGGGCTGCATCGAAGTCCTCAAGGAAGGATTCGACGCGAACAACAACCGCATCACCACGGCCTTGCCGAACTTCACGTTCCGTCTCAATAACAACCAGACTGTCACGTCCGACGCCCAGGGCCGCGCAATCTTCCAGAACGTCACGCCCGGCACGCACACCGTGACCGAGAACGCCCTCGCAGGCTGGACGAACTTCAACGTCACGCCCGCAAACGGTTCCGTGAACGTCACGGCAGGCAACAACTGCGCCGCGGTCGTCTTCAAGAACCGCCAAGTCCCGCAGGTGGGTTGCGTGGAAATCCTCAAGGAAGGATTCGACGCCCAGAACAACCGGATCACGACCGCCTTGCCGAACTTCACGTTCCGCTTGGACAACAACCAAACGATCACGACGGACGCTCAAGGACGCGCGGTCTTCCAGAACGTCACGCCGGGTGCGCACACGGTCACCGAAACGCCGCTCGCCGGTTGGACGCTCTTCAACACGACGCCCAGCAACGGTGCGGTGAACGTCACGGCAGGCAACAACTGTGCAGCCGTCGTCTTCAAGAACCGCCTCGAACCGACGCAGGCCGACCTGCAAATCCAAAAAACCGGCCCGCAGAGCATCGTTCGCGGCACGAACGCCGCGTACACGCTGACGGTGAAGAACAACGGCCCGGCCTCCGCTCCGAACGTCATCGTCGGCGACCCGCTGCCGGCCGGTACGACCTTCGTCGCCGCGTCGAGCGACAACCGCTGCACGCTCCAAGGCAACACGGTCTTCTGTAACCTCGGCACGATGACGGCGAACCAACAGATGTCGGTCGCCATCACGCTCAACGTCCCGAACACGAACCCCGCCGCATGCGCCGCGGGATCGATCCTCAACCGCGCCGCGGTCCAGAGTGATCTCTTCGACCCGACGATCGCCAACAACGAAGCGTCGTTCACGTCGCAGGTCACGTGCCCGGCCCCGCAGGTCGGCTGCATCGAGATCCTCAAGGAAGGATTCGACGCCAATAACGTCCGCATCACGACCGCCCTCCCGAACTTCACCTTCAAGCTGGATAACAACCAGACGATCACGACGAACGCACAGGGCCAAGCCTCGTTCCAGAACGTCGCCCCGGGCGCGCACACCGTCACCGAAACGCCGCTCGCGGG
>CAZZDD010000141.1:0-4094 GCA_964652185.1 uncultured Candidatus Peribacteria bacterium
GAACGTGACGCGCCGGTTGAACAGCTCCGCCGTGGCGAACGGCTTGCCCCAGGCCAGCGTCAGCCGGCTCAGGGCGTTGTTGGCCGCTGCCATGGCATCGCCCACCGCCGTGCCGTCGCCCGCCTTCAGGTTGCCCCGGCCCTGCGCCTGCGCCATCAGGTGGTGCACTTCCTGCGGCGCCACGATACCCTCGTCCTCGGCCTTTTTCAGCGCAGCGTCCAGCGCGTCGTCGCCCGTCTTCTTGGCCCAGGCCACCTTGAGCGCGCTGGCCATCTGGGCGCCCGCCTTCTTCATGCCGCCGTACTGCGACAGCCACGGCATGGTCACGGCAAACGGCTGGGTCATGTTGACCGCGGCGCTGGCGATGGAGCCGCCCAGGTACTGCGCGAACAGCAGCCCGCGCAGCGCCTGCGCCTCCTCCACCGGGTTTTTGATGTACTCGGCCAGGCGGCTGGCCTGCTGGCCCAGCTCGCCCGCGTCCTTGTCGCCGCCGGCCTCCGGGTCGTTGATGTCGCGCACGGCGCGATCAATCTCGCCTTGGTGCAGGTTGCGGCTGATCTGGCGCGCGTTGCTGTACACGAACCCGGCCAGCACGCGGCCCACGTCGTCGCTGAAGCCAGCCGTGCCCTTGCGGTGAATCAGGCGCTTCATGCTGCTGCGGTTGTCGCGCGCCAGCTTGAGGTATGACTGAAACACCTTGTCGGCCGCGCCGGTTCCGTCGCCTTCCAGCCCCAGCATCTCCCCGAACAGCTCCAGCGTTTCCGGCGTCACCCCGGCGAACAGCTTGTACGCCTCCTCGTTCATGGTGCCGCGCGTCACAAAGTCACCTTCGGGCAGGTCTTGCGACAGCTTCTGGGCCGCGCGCTGGGCCTCAAAGCGGTTCTCGTACATGCTAAAGAACTTCACCGCGCCGTCCTCGCCGCGCACGGTCACGGTGTAGTGACCAAAGCGCATCAGCGGGAAATACCCCTCTGCGATCAGCTTCTGGGCGCGCTCGGCCTTGTCCATGACCTTGTTGGCCGTCTTCTCCAGCACGTCGGCCCGCTCGGGCTGCTCGTCGCGCAGCTGCAGCAGCTGGTCGCGCAGGGTTTCGGCGCCGGCCAAGATGTCCTTGGCGCCCATGACCTCCTCGCGCACGGCGCCCACGTCGTCGCCAGCGTATCGCACCATGTCGGACAAGGCCAGGCGCGTGATGCTTTCCTTAACGCTGGCCAGCGCCTCGCGGTACAGGCCGATCTGCTTGTCGTTCAGCTTGAACATGCGCTTCAGTTCGGCGTCAGTCCACACTACGCCAGGGCGCAGCGCGGCGTTCTGGTACCGCGTATTCACCGCCTGCTCGTACTGGTCAATCGGCAGGCCCTGCCACATGCGCAGCACCTTCGGGTCCACCAGGTTGCGGCGAAGCATCTCCTGCGCCTTGTCCTGCGTCGTCAGCGCCTTGGCGGCCTCCTCCAGATCCATGACCTTCACCGGCTGGCCGTCGGCGTCGCGCGCCCAGGTCAGCGTGCCCTCAAAGATGGGCGCCTGGATGGCCTTGGCGTCAGCCGCCGGCATGGCTGTCTTCAGGATGTCGCGCCAGCTTTCCAGCTTGGGCATGATGTTCGGCGCAGCGTCGGCGGCCTCGGTCGCGTACAGGCTCACGTCGTTCAAGAAGTCCTGCACGCGCTCGAACACCCGGCGGTACATCGGGTTCTTGCGGGCCAGGTTGTACTGCGTGCCCACGCTCTTGTGCCACCAGTGGAGCTTGCCCGGCGTGGCGCCAATCTCGCGCACCACGTCCTTGCCCATCTGGAAGAAATCGCGGGGCTGGTTCAGCGCGCCGTCATCAATGGCCTGCTGGAACATGATGTTCGGGCTGGCGGGGTCAAAGGTGCCACGGTTGCCGGTGGCGCTCTTGATCTGCTCGGGGCGGAACGCCACGTAGCTCGCGCCCTCACCCTCCATCTTGTTTTCGTAGATAAAGCCGTCGTAGCCAAGAGCCTCCAGTTCCTCGAACAGCAGGTGCTGAATCTCGGGCTCGTCGCGCCGGTCGTTGTTCTCGTCGTAGAGGATGGCCTCGCGCTCGCCGTGCGTGAGAATCCCCTGGTCATAGACGGCATCTAGGTAGTCGGACGGGCCATGCTGAACGCCGGTATCGCGGATGTAGATGGGGTCTTTGATGCTCAGATAGACCGCCATCACGCGCGGGCTGTCGCCTTGCGCCTCGGGCGGTGCGCCGAAGCGAAAGAACGCCTCGGCGACAGTGTTGGCCTGATCGGTCGTCCCAAAGTGCGCCGGGGTGTTGAACTCACTGAAGTCAGTGTCGCTCTTGGTCCCGTGGTACACCACCAGCGGCCTGCCCTGATCGTCCACCACCTTGCTGTCACCAAACCAGGCTTTGAACTCTGGCGTTTCGGTCTGGTCTGTGCGGCGCTGCTGGAACAGAGGCAGGCCCCCTGCGGCCTTCTCGCGCATGGCGTCAGTGATGTCGAATCCGGGCTGCTGCGTGCCATCTGGAAATGCCTTGGTCGCCTGACCCAGCGGAATGCTCGCCATCTTCCCGCCGCCCAGCTTCGCCAGCAGCTTGTTGGCCGCGGCTGGCACGATCTTGTCGTAGAAGGTCATCATGCCTTCGCCGCCGATGCGCAACCCGTCGCCCTTGAGGGTTTTGGAGCCGTCTTTCAGCGGTTGGTCAATCAACTTCTGCGCCGCATCCTTGCCGATGTAGTCTTCCAACTTCTCGGGGCTGACGTTGGTTTCCGACACAATGAAATTGCGGTCCTCAAGGTCAGTGGCAACAAGGGTGCCGCCATTCATGTCAGGCGTCCAGGTGACGCGGCCAACTTTCTTGCTCAGGTCGTACCTGTCGGCGCTCTGCTGCCCCGTGACAAACGCCACGCGGTCATAGCCACCGTCCACGGCCATCTTCACGATGCGCTTCAGGGCCAGCGTCACCCAGGCGTCGGTCTTGCCGACGAACGGCGCGCGCGGCACGGGCGCATATCGCCTGTTCTTTCGCGTCACCAGTTCGCCGCGGCGCGTGCGCTGCTCAGGTGTGAGGTTGAACGGGGATTCGCTTTCCAGTTCGGCAAGTTCTGCCGCCTCCTCGGCCGTCAGCTCAGTTCGCCCGTCATCGAACCCCTTGCGCTTCCCCTCCTGTGCCCAATCGCTCTGCACCTCCTCAACGAACAGTACCTTTTTTCCGTCTGCATCGGTGCGGTCGTTCAGGCGGATGTGCGCCAGGATGTTGGGCTCGGCCCAGTGGCTGCTTTTGTAGTTTGAAGCGCTGTCTCGATCCATGGCGGTCATGGTTCGCGCGGGCGGTGCATCATTGCCGGTTTCGCGCTTATAGCGTTCCTCCGTCATGGTCGCGTTGGGCGACAAGCCGTTGCTGCCGGCCCATTTCTCGTATGCAGCTCGGGCCGGGTCGGCGCTCGTCTTTTCGGGAAGCGTCAGCAGCACCTCGCGGTAGTTCTCGCCGCCGGGGAGGGTGTATTGGCTGTACTTGGTGCCGTCTTTTTTGATCTCTGAATCAATGAACTCTTGTGCAGTGCTGCGTGCGAGGAATCCAGACTCGACAACATCACCGGCGCCATTAACCACGTCATAGTCTTCCGGGCCGTTGCGCACGACTTCCCATTCATCAATGCCAGACTTTGACCCACCCAGCGTCACCTCCTGCACCTGTACCCCATTGGCCTGCAGGTAGTTCAACACGTCGTCCTTGCTGACCTTGCCGGTTTGCATCTCCAGCCACTCGCGCAGCCCGGACCATTCAACCTCGTCGGCCTTGGCCTTCCCGGTGTTCACCAGGTTGTTCACGGCCCCGCGCCAGCCTTCCACGGGTAGGGCCTTGGCCGTCAGGCCCTCGATGCCGCGTGCCAGTGCGCTGTAGAACGGGCGGTTGGCGTCGCCGCCTTGGAATGCGGGCTCCATCGTCGTCTTGCCGCCGGGCCCGCGCGGGCCACCGCCCTCCACGTACTGCCGCGCCGGCAGGATGTACTTCTGGATGATGTCAGCGTCTGACAACTCCATGCCCTTGAAGCCGGGCACGTTCTCTCGCAGCCAGTTGCGAATGGCCGCCACGATGCGCTGCACCACCGACAGGTTGGGCC
>CAZZDD010000142.1:0-4034 GCA_964652185.1 uncultured Candidatus Peribacteria bacterium
TCCTCATCTTCTTCATCCCAGCAAACATCGATCGGTGGGGGTGACCCCGTCGGTTTTCGTCCCGTGATCGCCGTACTCCCCGATGACGGAGTCGTGTGTGACATGGATGCATGCGCAAACGGCGCGCAGGCCGCGTGCGACGGACAGGTCTGCCAGAACGTTCCGTTGTTTCCGTGCGCTCAGTGCGTTCCCCCGGTCGGTGGCGTGTGTAATTTCGACCCGCAAAATAATGCATGCCGGAACGGCGGAATCACATTCTGCGCGCGGACCGGAGAGGAATGCAGCCTGACGAACGTCGGCCCCATCTGCATGACGTGCATCCCGCCGAATGCGTGCGGTAATGGTCGTATCGATCCGCTGCAGCCCACGGTCGTCGATGCGGGTTGCCAGGTATCCGGCGCGTCCGGTCAATACTGCATGCCCGCGGGACAAGTGCCCGTCCAGCCGGGTGTATTCCACCCCGCTCACCAATGCTACGTCGGTGCACACTGCCAAAACATCAACGGCTCGTGCACGTGGGAGAGGACCTCGAGCCTGTTGGCATGTTTTGAGCGCGAAGGAGGCGATCCGGGGGATGCGGGGGATTGGCAGCAACAGGGCCAGCTCATCGGAGGAGGTCAAACGCCGTCGCCGCTGCTGGCGCAGGTCGGCGGGGGAGGCGAAGAGCCAGAGTGTATTATCGTCGGTTGCTCGGGAGAGCTCTGCGTGGACGCGGAAAACGCTCCCATCGCGACGACCTGCGAACTCGTGCCCGGTGCCGCCTGTTACCGTACCGCGGTGTGCGAAAGTTCCAACAACGGATGTGGATGGAGGGAAACGCCCGAACTCACGCAATGCTTGACGAACAATGCTGCCAGCGGTTGCGCCAGCGGACAGTCGTGCTTGTCGCGGACGGAGTGCTCCGCGTTCGGCGGCAGCGCCGGAAACGCATGCGGTCCGAACCGCGCACAGACCTGTTGCAGCGGCGTTATCGGTAATAATCAGCCGCTCGAGCAGTGCGACGACGGCAACCGTATCGATGGGGACGGCTGCAATAACAATTGCGAAATCAATTGCGATGTCGATGCCGACTGCCCCGAGGGCGCGTGTGCCGCGGGCCAGTGCGTGGCGCAGTGCGTGCTTCCTCCGGATGACGGCGATACTCCTGATGAAGGCTGCAACGCCGAATATCCCATTTGCGTCGATAATAATTTCGACGGCCCGGCCACCGGCGATGAAATTCCGCAGTCGCACTGCTCGGCCCCCTCGACGTTCGCGGTGATGGATCCCAATCCTCCGATGATCGGCGGCTGCGGTCCGATGGATAGAGGTCTGTGTCATAAGTGCGTTCCTCCGCAGGAGGTGCCGCGCGGTGCGGTCTGCGCAGGTGTCACGATGCAGCAACAGATTCACATGGGCTTCAACTGCGCCGGGGGCGAGCCCGTCGTGTGCTGCGAAGGCGAAGTGTTCTGTCCGGAAAACTGGGGCATGAGTGTGTGCGGTGCGCTGGGCGAACCGATGCCCGGAGGCGTGAGTAACGGCAATACATCCGCGAACATACTGCACAACGAAAACGGAGGATTTATGCATGCCGCGGCCGGCGCGAATTTCTTCATGCGCTTGATGGCCCTGGAGCCCGTAGATCAATTCGAACTTCTTCCGTAATATGCAGCGCCATCGACCGCGATCGGCGCAGAGAGTGGCCGGCGTGACCTTTGTGTTCGCGTTTGCCTTTTTCACATTCACATCGTTTGCGCATGCGCAGGCAGGGAACTGCAGCCAGCCATGTTTTCGTGATGCACAAGTATGTTGCAACGCCCTAGGACAGAGGACGGCCGTCGGGCGGGATAGTTGTAATAATTGTGCATTCTTACCGTGTCCAAGCGGGTATTCAGTATGCGGGACGCAACCCGCCCCTCCGAACGGCGGCGCTGATGGTGGTGACGATGGTGGCGATGGCGGTGTTGGTGGTGTTCTTGGAGGTGCTGGTGGTGTTGACGGTGGTGGTGGCGGTGATCCACCCGTTCAATGCGTCGTCCCAGGATGCATGGTGGATGCCGATTGCCCCGGAGAGATCGAATGCGCGAAGGATATCTTTGACCCGCAAAAAGACGGTTGCTTCATGCATAATGATCAATGCGTGAAGAAGTGCACGATGCCCCGCTGTATCGCGAATCGGTGCGTCAGAGCCGGTCCGCCCGATGGGCCGCCACCTGCGCCATATCTCTTGTGCGAGGGCGAGAACGATTGCGCGCCTCCCCGTTGCGGCGACGGCATCTTGCAGGCGCCTCCCCAGCCTCCTGAGCCCGACAGCGGATCGTGCAACGCGATACTCTCCACCTGCGCGGGTACGCCTGGCGGGGTGGTGTGTCATATGGGGCAATGCCTCAACAGTCGCGGACGTCCGGTGTTTCCGATGCCGGGCGGCGCCCCGTGTTCCTGTTTCGATGAGGATGGAAATCCTCCGGCGCCTCCGCTTCCGGTGCCGATCGGAGACGAAGAGTGCGACGACGGTAACGTTGACGAGGGAGACGGCTGCGGCCCGACGTGCAAGAAAGAAGTATGTGGAGACGGAACGATGCAACCGAACGGGACTGACGGGTTGCCCAACACCGCCGACGACGAAACCTGTGACGACGGGAACGTGATCGGCAATGACGGCTGCGGCCCGACCTGCAAGATCGAAGTCTGCGGCGACGGTATTATCAATCCCTACCGCGAACATTGCGACGACGGTGAGAATAACTCGGATACCGAACCCGGTGCATGCCGCACGGACTGCACGTTCCCGCGGTGCGGCGATGACGTCGTCGATGCTGCCGCGCCGTACGGCGAAGAGTGTGACTGCGGCGACTGGACCGATGGGTTCGTGTGCCCCTCAGATCGAAACGGCGAGCCGTCCCTCTGTATGGTCGGCCTTTGCAAGCACCTCTTCTGCGGCGACGGATTCGCCTACACTCCGGGCGTCGATCGTGAGCGATTCACGCCCGACGACGAAATGTGCGACAACGGACCGTGGAACAGCGATTATCCCGTCGGCAGCGGCAAATGCGACAACAGCGCACAGTGCGCCGACGGCGTGTGCGTGGATAACGAATGCGTGTCGAAATCGTGCATGACCGACGCCGAGTGTGGCGACGGTGCGTGTATCAATAATATGTGCGCACCCGGCGGATGTGTCGACGGCTCGTACACCATTCCCACGGGCATCGGGCAGCCGATTACTATCAACAATCCCGGCAGGTGTCCGTTCGTGCCGGATCGCACCGGTTTCATCAATACCAACACGTGCAATAACGGGAGCTGTAATTATTGCGATTCGAACGACGACTGCGCGACGGGGTTTTGCATGATGGCGATGCGGGAGATAGGCAGGTGCATGCATAAGTTGCCCGGATTCACCTACCCACCCCAAACATCGTGCCGCCTCGATTGCAAACCCGCTCGCTGCGGCGATGGGATCGTCGATGAAGGGGCGGGGGAGACCTGCGACGAAGGCGCCGATATGTATAAATGTCAAACATCCCCGTACGAAACGTGCGAATGTGGTGAGATACTACGGTCGCATACGCAAGTCCTAAGTCAGTATAACGGCGAAGAATCTTGTTGCGGCGAGGGAAGAGGGGGGTGTTTGCTTTCCGCTACCGATACCTGCCCTGCTGATTGCGGCATCGGTTCGAATACCTCGGCTGTCTGCGGCAACGGGCGAATTGATACCGGCGAGGAATGTGATACCGGCATGGGGCAGCAGACGGAGGCGTCATTCAAGATCTACCCGAATCGCGACGGTACGGGGAATGCATTTCTTGCGGAAAACGTCGGTTGGACCGTCGTGCCGTCGGCCGTCGAGAATATGTACGAGGCTGTCGATCATGCGCCGTCCCTCGATTCGCCTGATGATGCATGGATCCTTTCCACTCCGCCCGTTACGTCGCGCACATATTTCCATTTATGGGATGTCGCTGCGCCGCAAGGTATGGTGCGTAGCGTCGCTGTGCGTGTCGGCGTCGATTTCACCGGCGTCGGGGCGGATTGGGAAGTGCACGAGGTGTCAT
>CAZZDD010000143.1:0-4014 GCA_964652185.1 uncultured Candidatus Peribacteria bacterium
GCGAACGCGATGCTGCCCACGAGGCCGCCGATGAAGAGGAGGAGCATCGGCTCAAGGATGATCGGGAGCTTCTCGGCCGTTCCGGTCGCCTTCTTGTCGTAAATGTCGGCGACCTTGAGCATGATGTCGGCGAGCGAACCGGACTTCTCGCCGGTAATGACGAGCTGCTGCACCGACGGCGGCAAGAGCTTATGGCTGCCCTTGATGCTGGCGAAAGATTTGGCGAACGAATCGCCGATCGTGACATGCGCGAGCATCTGGGCGTAGAGCTTTTTATACGACGCGATGGGCGTGACCTGCACGAGCGATTCGAGCGCTTCGACCACCGGCACGCCGGCCTTCAAGAGACCGCCGAGAATGACGCCGAAACGGGCGATCGTGGCCTCTTTGGCCAACCGTCCGATGCCCGGAATTTTGAACATCACCCACTGGGTGACGATCCGGAGCGACGTGTACTTGGAGAGGATCGCAATGAGGATGAACACACCGATGAAGCTTGGCACGCCGATCTTGCCGTACTCGACGAAAGCGTCGCTGCACCAGATCACGATGCGCGTGATGAGCGGCAATTCCACGTTGAGCGAGAAGAGCACTCCCACGAGGTTCGGCAGCACGAACATGCCGAGACCGACGACGATGATGAACATGATCACCATGACGATGGTCGGATAGATCATGGCCATCTTCACTTTCGATCGAAGCGCGTTGTCTTTCTCATCCTGCTCGGCGAGGTAACCCATGTTCTGCGCGAGGCTGCCCGCCTCTTCGCCGATGCGAACGAGCGCAAGGGCGTGGAGCGAGAAGAACTGCTGCGCTTCCATGGCGCGCCAGAGGGGAGATCCGTTCTCGACGGCGTCGATGATGCGGCTGAGCATCTTGCGCATCGGCTTGGCGCGCGTCTCGAGCACGAGCGTCTTGAGCGCGTCCGTCAGCGGCAGGCCCGCGTTGAGCATCGTCGCCATGTTCTGGATGAACGAAATGCGCTCCTTACCCAAACCGATGTAGTTGATCGACGTCAGGAAGGCCTTGAAGCCCTTCTTCGATTCGAACTGTGCGACGTGGATTTTCTTCTTCGGCTGCTTTTCTTCCTTCGGAGCGGGCGCGGGCGTCGCTTTTTCTTCGACGATATCGGCGTTTTCCTTTATCGCCTTCGCGATCTCGGCTTTCGTCGCGGCGGACGCTTCTGGCTTCTCTTTCGTCGACTGAGAAGAGTCCTTCATGACAGGCTCATCGGACGCGGCTTCGTCGAGCGCGGATGCCGGTGCGGCAGGCGTCGCTTCTTTCGAGAACGACGATTCGGTTCGAATGACAGGTTCGGCTGATCCAGCGGTCGCGTGTTGCAAGAATGAATCTTGCTTCACGTCGATTTGTTCGGGTGCGACCTCAACTTTTTCAGTCGATGCCTCGCGCATGGCCGGCGCCGATCCGGACACACGATCCTTGAAGAGCGTCCAGAGGCCGATGCCTTTGCGGGGCGCCTTGTCCGTCTTGTGCGTCTTCACCTTCTGCATGAAGCCTTCTTCGTCCGCGAGCGCCGCTTCGTCGATGGCGGAACCGCCCGCCATAGCCTCGACGGAGGCGACTGCTTTATGAATCTTGCCCTCGCCCTTCGCCTCGACCTGCGGCATTTCGACCGCATGCTTCGCCGCATGGTGACCCTTGGCGTGATGATGGGCCTCGCTTTCGGTCACGAGAGCGATGTGCGGAAAGGCCAACTTCTCCGGCTTGGGAGCGAAGAGCGAGCCGAGCCGAGCCGCGAGGCTTTTAGTCTTTCTTGTGGCCATGGGAAGCGTGAGAAGCCGCGGGAGCGTCGGGAGGATTCGCCACGCGAAGGAGTTCGTCGAGCGTGGTGACGCCGGCGCGCACCTTCACGAAACCATCTTCGAAGAGCGACTTCATGCCGTCCTTGCGGGCCTGCACTTCGATCTCGGCGGACGACTTCCGCGCCACGATGAGCGCTTCGATGGCAGGCGTGATGACGAGCAATTCATGGACCGCGAGGCGGCCCTGGAACCCGATGCCCCCGCACGACTCGCAACCCTTACCTTTGTAAAGGAGCACGTCGCCTTTCTCATCGAAGAATTTCTCGGCATGAGGGAAGAGCTTGGGGATTTCGGCTTTGCTCACGGTGTAGCTATAGCGGCAGTGCGGACAAACTTTGCGGAGGAGGCGCTGCGCGATGACGACTTCGAGCGTCGACGCCAAGAGGAACGGTTCGACGCCCATCTCGAGGAGACGGGGGACGGACGTGCAGGCGTCGTTGGCGTGAAGGGTCGAAAACAGGAGGTGGCCCGTGAGCGCGGCGTTGACCGCGATCGAAGCCGTTTCGCCGTCGCGGATTTCACCCACGAGGATGATGTTCGGGTCCTGACGCATGAGGGCGCGGAGTCCGTTGGCGAAGGTGAGGTTCGTTTCGGCGTTCACCTGGATGTGGTTGATGCCCTGCACTTTGTATTCGACCGGATCCTCGATCGTGGAGATGTTCACGTCGGGGTGATTGCGGAGTTTCAAAAGCGCGTAGAGCGTCGTCGATTTACCCGAGCCCGTCGGGCCCGTGGTGAGGATCATGCCGAATGGCTTGCGGCTGGCCTGTTCGAGGATCGTGCGGTTTTCTTCGCTGCAGCCGAGATCGCCGAGCGTGAGCGCGCGGACGTATTCGGAGAGGAGGCGGAGCACGATCTTTTCGCCGTCGACCACCGGGACGATCGAGACGCGAATGTCCATCATGCCTTTGCCCGTGTCGTAGCGGATCGCGCCGTCCTGCGCGGAGTGGTGTTCGTCGATGTGCATGTTCGCCGCGATCTTCATGCGGTTCACCACGCCTTCGTAATACTCCTTCGGGATGCGGCCCGCCTCGTGAAGCACGCCGTCCACGCGGAAGCGGACCATGACTTCTTTATCCTGGGGTTCGAAGTGGATGTCGGACGCGCGCAACGCGATCGCATCCTGGAAAATTTCTTCGAGGATTTCCGGCGCGACTTTGCGGTTTTGTTCGATGATCTGTTGGAAGCGCGTGGCCAACGGTTTGCGATAGTGCACGAAGAACGACTCGATCGCCTTGTTGCTGGCGTACACGAAGTTCACTTTTCCCTTGAACGCGACGCGCGCTTCGACCTTCTTCTTGCCGAAAATCGAACGCGACGCCGCGGCCGTTTTGCGGTTGGTCAGCTTCTTGTCTTCTCCTTCGGGGAATTCCGACGTCTTCTGGCCGAGGTTACCGCGCACCGCCTCCTCCATTTTTTCGTTCGTCGGGTCGCTCGTGGCGACGGTCACGGATGAACCATCTTTCGCGACCACCACGCAGCTGTACGTGCGGGCGATGTCTTCCGGCAGCATCTCGACGAGCTCGGGCGACGGGGGCTTCTGACCGACGTCGTAGTACGGCAATTTATAAAATTCCGCGACGGCGGATTCGTAGAGATCCTGGCTCAACAGTTCGAGCTCGGTCAGCGCGTCGCGCAGCGTCATGCTGTGCTTCTTCGCCATCTCCTCGGCGCGCGCGATGTCTTCTTCCGAAACATAGCTCTGTTCGAGCAGAAGTTTCTTCAGTGCTGCGTCGTTCAGAGCCATAACGGTGTGGGTGTTAGATACTGGATTTCACGACTTTGACGATGTCCGCGAGGGGGACGTTGGATTTCACGAGATAGTTTTTCACGCCGAACTCTTCGGCCTTCTTGCGGTCTTCGTCCTGGCCAAGGTTACTGAGCACGACGATGACGGGCTTGAGCTTCTTGGCTTTCAAGGCGTCGAGGATTGCGAAGCCGTCGATCTCGGGGAGGATAAGATCGAGCAAAATAAGATCGTACTTGCCGGTCGAGGCTTCTTCGAGACCCTGCTTACCGGTCGAGGCCACGGTCGTCTCGTATCCTTCGTGCGTCATTTTCAATTCAAGGGCATGGGCCAACGGCTTCTCGTCTTCGACGATGAGAATCCGCTTTTTGCCGGAGGAAGATTTTTCAGGCATGTGTGTGAATGTTTCTCTTTAGTGTAGCAGAAAATGCCCTTTTCTTCAAG
>CAZZDD010000144.1:0-4012 GCA_964652185.1 uncultured Candidatus Peribacteria bacterium
GCGTCTTGTGCTCATACCCGATCCCATACGGCGGGTCTGTCACGACTGCATCGACACGCGGGAGCGTTGGCAAAATCTCGCGACAGTCGCCTAGCCAAAGCTCGTGCGGGCCGATGCGCTCAACTTTCGGCATCGGACAACCCTCTGCATTTCCCGCAGGCGCTCGTGTCGCCAACCGGCGCATAGAAGAACGTGCTCACGTCGTCGCGCATCTCGCCGCAGACATCGCATTCGCGTTCGCAATCGCAATCCTCGCATTCTCCAAGATCGACCTCGGCAAGAGGATCATCCCACTGAGGATCGGCAATCATTAGTCGTCCGTCGCGGCAGAATGGTTTTCTCATCTCGCCAGCCTCTTGATATGTGCATCGACAACGCTTGATTGACAGAACTCGCCTATCGAGGCTCGTTCTTGCTGCTGCCAGCTAGAGCCTCGGCGTCTTCGTCATCGTCATCGGTCTTTGTCCCGTTGCCGTGGCACTTGTCGCAATAGCAAGGCTCGGCATCTGGACCGCATGAGCACTCATCGAGCGCTGACTTGCAGCACAAACACACCATGCCGGTCCCATCGCACTCTGGACATTCGTCGTCCGCTTTGCTCATCTCGCTATCCTCTTTATGTGCCCATCTCCAACCTGAGCTACTTCGCTCAACGCCCCACGCTGAAACTCCACATAAACGCTCTCGGTCGTCCTGATGTCGTCGTGGCCCAGCATCCTCTGGACCTTGCGCATGTCGATGCCTGCCGCTGCTGCTGACGTCGCCAGCGTGTGACGGAGCGCGTGGAGGCCAAGGAACTGACCTTCGATCCCGGCCCGCTTGAACACGGCCCTGACAGCCTTCTTGGGGCTCCCGACCTTCTCTCCCCGGTACTCGATCACGAACTCACTGGTTGCATATTCCTTGGCTTCCGCGAGCCACACGATCAGCTCGTCGCCTATGTCCACGATCGCCCGTCGCTTCTGGTGTGACGTGTCGAGGATCGAGCGCTTGGCGGACGTGCGGAAGTTGATCACGCGGCGCTCGAGGTCGACGCGATCCCACGTCAGGTCCAAGATCGCCTGCATACGCGCCCCCGTCGCCAGCGCGATCAGCATGAGCAGCCGGATATGCGGCGTTGCTTCTAGGATGGCTCCCAGCAGCCGCACGATCTGCTCGGCATCAAGCGCCGTGCGCCGCGCTTCTCCTGCTGATGGCACCCATACGAACACGGGAGAGATGAGCCTGCGCCTTGCAGCCCAGCCGACCGCCGTCCTGATCAGCGCCAGCTCCGAATGAATGGTTGCTCTTGCTATGCCCATCTCCGAGCGCTCGACCGCGTACTTGTGACAGCGGGTGCGCTTTTCGCCCTCGACGATAATCTCGGACTCCAAGTCACCGGGTTGCAGATGCTCGAATGACGGACGCAACGCCGTCCACTGAAACCGCATCTTGTCCGAGCGCTTCCCCTCCCGCCTGCGATCATCGATGTAGCGTTCCATGATCTCGCCAATCGTCAGCTTGGTATCTTGCGCCAGCGCGGCTTCGCGCGACCTGCACCACAACGCAAACGCGGCTCTAGCTTCACTTACTGGCGAGGAATGCGGGAGACCGATGCGGCCCCTCTTTCGGCGACCGTTTTCATCCCAGAAAGCGAACCAGCCGTCTTTGGTTCGCATGAGGCCGTACTTGCCGATGGTATCCGTTGCCCGTCGAACCATGCCAACAAGTCACTCCCCTTGATCCTCAATACCTTCGCGCCCAAGCGATACGCAGTAAGACGCCCTTCCTTGATCTGCGTCTTGATGAACGTCAGCTTCACACCGACAAGCTCGGCAGCCTCTGCCGGCGTGTAGATCGCCTCCGTCTCAATGCTTGCCATGCGTTAGCTCCCTACGTGCGAGACCTTCAACTGTCAGAGGAGGATCGGGTAAGGTCATTCGGCTGCCTCCCCGCGCTTTTTCGCGAAGTAGTCCAAAGCGATCTCCGTCATCTGATCGCGGCCGGTTGGCCCCCAGCATGGTTCCGGTGACAGAACACGACGCGTGGTGAAAGTGCTCTCACCAGTCTGTTCGATCGTTTCGTGGAGGTGCCTGCTGGTGTCACTAAGAACAGGGTCGGTAAGAGCTTCGAGACCGAAAGATTCCAGCGGGTTGTCCGACTCCATCGCGCCGCTGTAGCCAAGCTCGAATGCGACCCATTCCTCGACTTGCTCTCGCGTTGCCGTAACTGGGACGACGAACGAGAATGTAACCTCGATCAGCCGCGATTTTGGAATGAGGTTGTCCGTCATACCCCTCTCCCCTGATCTAGAGTTGGGACGGGGTTGGGGGTGCGAGAAATCTTGGCGGCGAAAGTTTTGCACGCGGTCTCGACGTCAGCTCGCACCTGTTCTTTGTCTGAGTAGCAATCCGACCAGACCCAGAACGGGGCGTGCGCGAACGGGTGATCCTTTCGCTTGCCTTCCGCTGAGGCGTACCAATTGCAGCGACCGTTCTTGACGAAGTGTTCGCAATCACCGCACTTCACCGTCTCGCGCGCTGCCGTCATCATCTCATCGTCCTTCATGTTCCCCACCTCTCAGCTTGGTGATCTCAGCGCGGGCGATATCCCTGGCCTCGCTTGCTTTCGTCACCGGGATGCGCCCGCCGTTCGTCGTCGCGAAATCGTAGGGGACGTTCGACAAAACGCCTTCAGCGATCTCCAGCGCCTTGACCAGAGACTCGATGGTGAGGGCGGCTTCCTTCACAGTGTCGAAGACGTGCTGTCGATGCTCTGCCGTCCACTCCATGCCGATGGACACGGCGACGCCGTGAAGCCTCTCGACGATTTCTATCTTGTCGTCACCCATTGGGAGTGTCCTTGAGCTTGCGAATTTCGTCTGCGATCCAGGCGCCAACGCCATCGTGGCCATCGTCAGCTTTGGGATCTTTTGCAATCACGTCCGCCACTGCGGCACACATCTCTATGACCTCATTGCGTGAGGCACGGAGTCGCCCCCTTTCAGCATCTAGTGCGAGGAGGAGGGAGGCGGCTGTGCGGGCGTCTTTGAGCGGGACTTCCACGACCTGATCCCAAAGGTCGGAGCGATCACCGAACTCAAGGGCTCCTTCAGCCTCTTGCTCGAAATCATCGGCTGCGGCGTTCAGCAACCGCGCTAGCTCCCCTACCTCTCCCGATGGGGTTGGTGATGGGGAAGCGGCGAGAATTGCGTCTGCCTCTTTCAGGCGCTCCGAGTGAGGCTTGCCGTAGATCACGCCGCTGACGGCGTGGATGTTTCCGTAGCGCCAAAGATCAGCAAGCAGATCGCGCGGCACCCTCACGAAGTCATCATTTACCATGGCGGGCCTCGTCTAGAAGGGTAAGGGCGGCGCGGACTTCAGCCAGCCCATTAAAGACTGGCTTGGCGGTCCCTGGCGCATCATCGATGCGAGCGTCCAAATGATCGGCGAGTTTCCTCAGCGCTTCCTCGCATTTCAGGAGCGCAGAGCGCTCGTTAACTGCGGTGACGATGAGTTCTGCGTTGCCAGAAGCGGCGTTCATGTATTCGATCTGAACGTGTGCAATCGTCATCTGCTGGGCGGCGTCGACGATACGGTATCGAGAGCCGTGCTTCTTCACTCTCCAAGGCGTAGGCGTATGCCCTTCGCTCTTCACGTCTTCAGTCATGGCTGGACTCCCGAGCTTTGAGCATCGCGTCTGCCACTTGGAACGCCCATTCAGCAATCTTGTGTGGGTCGCTGTCATGCCTCGTGTATTCATGCATCAGCGCAGCCGCAGCGAAGTAGTCTCTGATGCTCATGCCTGTCGACGCTAGGTACTGATCGTGCTGGCTGCCAATCCGCACCGGGTACGCAGGCCCGCCGTCTTTTGTCTCGCTCATCGTCCATTTCCCTTGAGTTTCCTTATCTCGTCCGCCTGCTTGCGGATCACGCCGCACGCGACGCCAAATGCAATTGTCGAGATCACGGCCAGGAGCGGCCAAAGGTCTGGCATCATCAGTCTCCGCAGTGCTCTCGGTGTGCGATGAGGA
>CAZZDD010000145.1:0-4001 GCA_964652185.1 uncultured Candidatus Peribacteria bacterium
AAACTGCGCCGGTGGTGCAACAGGTGCCATCTTCACTATGACCGACATCACCATGCCCAGACGGCTTATGCAACACGCATGGCCAGGCGCGGCAACCTGGAGCTACCGCTGTGACCACGAACAAGATGGCGCTTGATGCGCTGACCGCAGCCCTCGACGCAATGGAACACATGGCAAACACGCTGAACAACATGGACGCCGTTGACGAGGACGAAGACGCCCAGCACGACGCCGCGTTTGAAGCTGTGCGCGCTGCAATAGCAGCACTGCAAGCAGCAGAGCCGCAGGGATGGGGGCCGATTGAGACAGCGCCGAAGGATGGCAGCACCTACCTTGTGGCCGATGCGGTGCGCGGCATGGTTGCGCCGCACATTCGTGGCGTCATCCACAACAATCCCGGCACGGCGCATGACTGGCAATACGGCGAGGCCGCGACCCACTGGATGCCCCTCCCCACCCCTCCCAAGGACTGAACCGCCATGACTGACAAAGCTACCCACTCCCCATCCCCTTCGCTCTACGAAAAGATCGAGCGATACGGCGCGTACAGGTTTGCGCACGGCCACAACGAAGCAAACCGGCATTACGACATAGCAGACCGCGAAAAGGCCAATGCGGCTGCGATGCTTTCTGAAATCCTGGCAGAGGTCGAGCGCCTTGCCGCTCAAGCTGCGCCGACCGAGCCGGGCGGGGATGTGGAGCCGGTGGCGTGGCAGAAAGCTGATCGACAAGAAACCGAGGATGGCTGGGCAATCGTCGGATGGCTGCCGTGCACAAAGCAGGAGTTCAACGCACTCTTGATTCCCAAACGCGCTCTTTGTGACGCCTCCACTGTCGCCGCCCTCAAGGCACGGGTGGCGGTGTTGGAGGAAAGCGCATCGCAGCTTGCTGGCGTTGACTTGGACGGCATGGTTGAGGCATTCCATCGCATCATTGACTCGCAAGCACAGCAAAGCCCATTCCACAATCCGGTTAACGCAGATGCCGCGCTTGCTCTACGAGAACTGCGCAGACTTATCCCGGCAATAAAAGCGGTTGCCCTCACGAAAGGCCAGCCATGATTACACAACAGCAGGCGGTAAAAAATTGCTCAACGTGCAATGCGGCGCACCACAACAACTTGCATCGTTTTATCCGCTGTGGGCTTTGCGTTGCCACGCCAGCGGGTAACACGAAGTGGCAGCCGGTCGCAGCACCACAGCCCCAGCAGGAGCAGAGCAAGTGATCCACTATCACGGCCTGCCAATCACGCCAGAGACTGCCGCAGTGCGCGCCGTGGAGGCTGGACACGCCTTCGTCAGCTTTCGCACGCCGCATCAGTTAGGCATGGCCGCTGCGGTGTGTCAGTCGTTTGCCATCGACAACGGGGCTTTCAGTGCGTGGCGCGAAGGAAACCCGATTCTTGATTGGCGACCGTTCTACGAATGGGCGGCGCAGTGCAAGACCATCCCTGGATGCGACTTCGCGGTTATCCCGGACGTGATCGACGGCGACGAAGCGCAAAACGACGCGCTTCTTTCTGAGTGGCCTTTGCCCGTGTGGTTTGGCGCCCCGGTGTGGCACATGCACGAAAGCCTGCAGCGCCTGGAGAGGCTGGCTTCAAAGTACCCGCGTGTGTGCATTGGCAGCTCTGGGGAGTTCGCCACTGTCGGTACAGCCGCATGGTGGGGACAGATGGCGCGGGCCATGCGCGTGATCTGCGACGACGAGGGGCGCCCGCTGTGCAAGTTGCACGGTCTGCGCATGTTGAATCCCGAGATATTTACCCGCCTGCCCTTGAGCAGCGCGGACAGCACCAACATTGGCCGCAATGTTGGCATTGACCAAGCATGGAAGGGGTCATACAGCCCGCCAACAAAAGAGGCCCGCGCGCAGATCATGCGCAGCCGTATCGAGTCGGTGAACGCGCCCACTCGATGGAATTTCATCGTCCCTGAAATTGAATTGCACACACAAGGAGAACTGCTGTGATTTTTGCCATCGTTATTTATGCCGTCGCCATGACGTGCGCAAACCTTTCCATTGCCGCCTTTGGCCCGTGGGTGAGCCCCATCAATGCCTTTTTCCTGATCGGCCTGGATTTGGCCCTGCGCGATTGGCTGCACGTTCGCCTGCGTGTGTGGCAGATGGGCGCGCTGATCGCGGCAACCGGCCTGCTGACGTACATCCTCAACCCGTCAGCGCAGCACATCGCCATTGCAAGCGCCGTGAGCTTTGCCGTAGCCGCGCTGGCCGACTGGCTGACGTTCACGAAGTTGCAGGGCTCATGGCTACGCCGCAGCGTGGGCAGCAATGTCGTGGGGGCTGCTGTCGATTCGCTGATCTTCCCGACGCTGGCGTTTGGCGCTCTGATGCCTGCAATCGTGCTGATGCAGTTTGCCGCAAAGGCTGCAGGCGGGGCCATGTGGGCGGCGCTGATGAATCGTTTTGTCAAGCAGGAGCAGCCATGACACACCCCACTGACGACAGTTTGAAGCCTTGCCCGTTTTGCGGCGCGGGAACCACTGAAATCACGCCCAAAGGACGTATGTGGACCGGCATGAAGTACAGCGAACCGTCCAGCGTGTCTGTTCGCCACTGGTGCGAAGCAGTCCCCGGCCAGCCCAGCCGGATGATTGAGCGCGTTGGCCGTGATGAGGCGTCTGCAATCGAGGCATGGAACACACGCGCTCTACTCGCAGAGCAAGCGCGGACAGAGCCGACCGGTGGCTTTGCGCGACTTGCGCCCAATGCACTGCCCGTGGGGACGCTGTACCCGGCAATCTACCCCGCCAAGGCCGCCGCCCAGCCGCTCAAGGCAGAGCAAGCCAAGGATGCGGCAGAGGATGCGGAACTGCTGGAATGGCTGGAGGAAAAGCACTACGCGCTGCACCCCATCAAGGAAGACCAGGGCGACGACACATACACCCTTTGGTGGCAAGTCACCGACAAGGACAAGAGCATCAGCGGCCACCCGCTGGGCAACATCCGAGCCGCCATCCGCGCTGCCCGTGCAGCAGAGAGGAAAGCATGACAGACTTTCACCAACTTGAAGACTGCGAAGGCATTGAGCTTGAGTCAAACAAGCCGTTCAACTTTGCGTGCTGTGACTGCGGGCTGGTTCACCGTGTTGTCATCGTTAGCGAGGATGGCAAGCCTGTTGGCTTTGCTGTTGAACGTGACCCAGCGGCCACCGAGGCGCGCCGCGCCACCATCAAAGGAGCAACCCATGCGCAAGCCTGACCTGTGGCTTTCAATCGCCGTCGTCGCCTACATCGGAAATTTCATTTTCTGGCTGGGGTACTTTGTGTATCGCGGCTGGCTTTGAGAGGCCCTCCCATGACACACCAATACACCAAGCTGGCCGAAGCGCTGGTAGAAATCGCAAACAGCGAAAGCAACTTGCGACAAGACGAACGCGACTCATGCAGCGAAGCCGCCCGCATCCTCCGCGCTGCGGCTGCTGTGGATGTGCAGGGGTTGATGGCGCTTGCAAGGAAGTTTGCAATCGCGGAGGCTGAATGCACCGTGCTTTGCACAAGTAAGACCGGCAAACAATCACCGGAATACGAGCGGGCCGACAAAGAATATGAAGTCGTCCAAGACGCTCTTGAGTCAGCACTACGGCTGGCACTTGCAGCGAGAGAGGACTACGTTCTGCAACTGCTGGTGGCCGCTGGGCACGTCACGCAAGAGAAGGTTGACCAAGCGCGCTCAATCGCCGCAGCCGCACCGAAAGGAACACCATGACCGCCATCCGCGAGTACCTGCCGTGGCTGCTGTCGGCCATCACGATCTGGATGACCGTTCTGGCGGGCAACAAGCACCCGAGCGCATGGGCCGTGGGGCTTGTCAACCAGGCGTTGTGGCTGTGCTGGATTGTTGCCGCCAGCGCGTGGGGCCTGCTACCCATGAATGGCGCGCTGTGGGTCGTCTATGCCCGCAACCATTTGAAGTGGAGAACACCATGACCAGCCGTGAAGCGTTTGATGGGCGAAACGGAAATTTCCGTTTCGGGGCTG
>CAZZDD010000146.1:0-3987 GCA_964652185.1 uncultured Candidatus Peribacteria bacterium
GAAGCCGAGCACAACGCTCGGGTCAAGAGCGATCGCTTGCTGGCTCGGGCCCCCGCGAAGAAGGACGCCGACAACGCCGTCGGGATCACCGATTGGCGAGCGGTTGCCGTCATGCTCGGGGCCACCTTGGGCAGCGACGAGTTCTCGCGAGCCAAGCGGGCCAACACCTTCGCCGCTGACGAAGCCGACGCCATCGCCGAGAACGAGAAAGCGACGGCCGAGACGCTGGCGAAGCTCGAGGCTGGCGAGGTCAAGGCGGCCACCTGCCCCGTCTGCGTCGCCGCTGCCGAAGCCGCGGCCAAGACGGTGCCGACGCCTACCGATCCCCCGGCTGATCCCCCGGCTGATCCCCCAGCAGACCCAAACCCAGACCAAAACGGTGACGGAAAAGACGGCAAAGGCGATGATGCCTCTGCTGCTGTGACCGAAGACCAACTTCGCAGCATTGCGGAGGCGGCTCTCGCCAAAGGGTTTGGCAAGCTGGCGACCGAATTTGGGATGGACTGAGGCTCAGGCCAACCTACAACCACGACGACGACCACCTGGAGGAAAACATGTCTGCCCCACTCACCGCTGAAACCGCCACCAAGCTCTTTGAGGAGATCGTCGGCCGCAAGGTCTCCGAGCTCCGCGAGGAGTTTGGTCGCTTCGCCGGCAACACCCGCACCCTCGACACCGTGCGTGTCGACGAGAAGTCGGGCGCCATCTCGATCGACGACAGCGAGCAGCGCGGCCTTGCCGCCGCTCGTCAAATCCGCATCGCCGCCACGGCGAAGCACACCGGCCGAAGCGCCCTCGAAATCGCCAAGGACTGGGCGATGCAGGACACCAAGCACGGTCGCAAGGCCTGGAAGGACCGCAACGAGCAGATCGTGAAGTCCCTCGAGGCCCAGCGCGGCGATGGTGCCGGCATCCTCATCGAGGAGCAGGTCATGGGCGAGCTCACCGAGCTGCTCCGGGCCGCGAACGTCGTCGAGGCGTCGGGAGCGCAGTCGCTGGAGATGCCCAACGGCACCCTCACGATGCGCTACCAGAAGACGGGCGTGACCGGCTCCTACGTCGGCGAGCGTCGCGTGATCCCGGTTCAGCAGCCCAGCCTGGGCGCGATGAAGCTCGTCGCGCACAAGCTCGGCGTGCTCGTCGGCATCACCAACGACCTCCTGCGCTACGCTGGCCCCCAGGCCGACGCCTTCGTCCGCACCGACGTCGTCGACGGCTTGGCGAGCCGCAAGGACATCGCCCTCATCCGCGACGACGGCACCCAGGACACCCCCAAGGGCGCTCGCTGGCAGGCCGTCGCGGGCAGCTTCGTCGACCGGACCCTGGACACCGGCGCCGTCACCCTCGAGACCGTCACCGTCGACCTCGCGTCGGCCGCGGCTCGCCTCGACACCCGCAACATCAAGATGCGGCGCCCCGGCTGGCTCATGCACCCGCGGACCAAGTGGTTCCTGTTCCGTCTCCTCGACGGCTTGGGCCAGCCGGTCTTCCGCGCTGAGCTGGCGCAAGGGATGCTCTACGGCATCCCCGTCCGCACCACGACCCAGATCCCCGTCAACCTGGGCAGCGGCGGCGACGAGACCGAGATCTACCTCATCGACTTCTCGTCGATGATCGTCGGCGAGGCCATGAGCCTCCAGATCTCGACCAGCGACGTGGCCAGCTACGTCGACGACGGCGGCCAGCAAAACAGCTTCCAGCAGGACGAGACCCTCGTCCGTGCGCTGATGGCCCACGACGTCGGCTTCCGTTACCGCGGCGCTGAGATCAGCGGCGTCACCGCCGTCGACTGGATCTGAGCCTTCGAGGGCCCCGGCATCGGGGCCCTCGTCCCCTTCACCTTCACCTTCACCTTCATCTTCGCCCCGGAGAACACCATGCCCCTCGTTGGAGCTTTCGCTGAGAACAAGAACATCGGAGCGGCCTTTGAGGTCGCGGTGGGCGCCAACGCCACCCGCACCAGCGCCGCCGAGACCGCCATCACCACCGACTCCTTCGATCGCGTGCCTCCCCAGGGTGGCGACGACGAGCCGATCAGCCACGACTCGTGCTCGGTGATCATCGCCATCGAAGGTGAGCTCGGCGCTGCCGCCACGCTCACCCTCGACCTCGAGATCGAGGAGGCGCCCCCAACCGCGCCTGGCGGCTCGACGCCCGACACCTTCGCCGCCGCTGACTCCGACCACCAGCCCACGGCGACCGTCGTGATCACCGACTCCGGGGCCGGTGGCGCCTTCAAGGCCGTGAAGCGCTACGACCTGCGCCTGAGCTCGCTCAAGCGTTTCATCCGCGCCGTGCTGACGCCGAACTTCTCGGCGGCTGGCGGGGCTTCCGCGACGAACTTCGCGAACATCGCGATCACCTTCGTCCTCGGCACCCGCAACGTCGTGGTCCACACCGCGGACTTCATCCCCGGCTACGACGCCTGAGAGACGTCGACGCATTGGTGATGTCGGGATAGGCTTTCCCGACCACGAGGGCGCCCCAGGTGGGGCGCCCTTTTCATTGCGCAGGAGAGCCCGATGTCTGACGCCCCCTCGTTCCCCTCCAAGGCCCCAGAGGCCAAGGCCCCCAAGTCCAACTTCGTCGACGACATCGTCGAGGAGAAGCGCCCTGAGGTGATCGAGGACGATCGCCCCGTCTCGCTCTCCAGTCTTCCCGGCATCGTGCTGGTCCGCTTCACCGCGTCGGTGAGCCCCTACACCTCTGGCGACGTTGCCGGCGTCGCCAAAGACTACGCCATCGCCGCGCTGCGCAAGGGTTGGTGCGAGCTGCACAACGCTGGTCGCGGCAAGGGGGTCGTCGTCCCCCGTCCCAAGGGCAACGACGACTCCATGCAGCGCGGCGCTCGCCTCTTCCAGCGGGGGGACCGTGCCGAAGGCGGCGTGTCGGCCACCGAAATCAGCGATCTCCGCAAGGAGAACACCGACCTTCGTCAGCGCCTGGCCGACCTCGAGACCGTGGTCTCGCGCTTGACCGAAGCGCCAATCGAGCCGCCTGCGCCGCCGTCGCCGCCGCCGAAGACGCCCAAGAGCTGAACTCGTCACGCTGACCCCCAGGAGAAGACCATGGCCCTCGACGTCAACACCGCTCTGACCACCGTCGAAGACGTGCGCTTGGCGTTGGGGCTTTCTTCTCCTCTCACCTCCGACCAAACGGCCCAGATCGAGAAGGCCATCAAGGCGGCTTCGGCTGCCGCAGTGACCTTCATCGGCCGCGGGCCCCTGGGGTTCGAGGAGGGCATCGTCGAGGCTGTGAAGGGCTACGGCACCAGCGTGCGCCTGGTCGTGTCGAGGATCCCGATCTTCGCCGTCTCTGAGGTGCTGCTGCCCACCGAGGACGAGGTCGCCAGCGCTGATTACGTCGTCGAGGCCAACGGCAAGACCGGCATCATCGCCTTGAAGGCGTCGTCGGGGCTCTCGTGGGCCACAGGGGTTTCGTTTGGCGCCGGGGTCCCGTTCACCGGCATCGCCGGGCCTGGCATCGAATACGGGCCCCAGGTCGACAGCGAGATCGCCGCCGCCGACCTCATCAAGGTCACCTATGACGGCGGCTGGGCTCTGCCAGGGCAGACGGGGCTGCCATCTGGTGTCGTGCCGCTCCCGGCCGACATCCAGGCCGCCATCGACGCCGCCGCCGCCAACGCCTTTCAGAAGATCGGCCGCAACCTCGACATTCAGAGCGAGCGCCTGCTGAGCGAGCAGACGACCTACGTCGATCGCAAGAGCCTGGTGGGCGCTGGATCCCTCGCAGGTTGGCCCGTCGAAGCGGCCGAGGCCCTGAAACCCTACCAGCGCATCGCGCAGTTTTAGCGACGCCTGAGGGCCTGGGCGCTAAGATCGCTCATGGCCTTCGATTCCTACATGGTCGACCAAATCGCTGTGGCCGCCTTCGCCGGCGACGCCAACATTGATGGCTTGCCGTCGTGGTCAGCGCCCGTCGTCTACGCTGCTCGGATCGAAGAGAAGACCAAGGTGGTCCGCAACG
>CAZZDD010000147.1:0-3917 GCA_964652185.1 uncultured Candidatus Peribacteria bacterium
ATGACTGATATTTTGATGTTGTTTTCTAGTCCCGCCGCGGACTGGTGGCTTAATGGGGATGCGCCGTCGGTCGCTATGACAGGCGATTCCTGGGCAGCGGGGCAGGGGGGCGGGACTGAGTATTCTAATCCCGCTGCCGGGCAGACCGCCCAACCCGCCTATTGGATGCGTCAAACGTTGGGCGAGTCTTTTACCTACAAGGTTTGGGCCGTTGGGGGGACTACCTACACGCCGTCCGCTACGACCTATGTGCCTGATGCGGTGGCGAGTGGGGCAAAAGCGATTATTTGCATCGCGGGGGGTAACGACCTGGTACAAGGGCGGACGTGGAGCCAGATCGAAGCTGATTTGGATACCATTGCCGGGCTGATTGGGCCAGGGCAGCATTTGTTTATTGTGGACATTCCCCCGGCGCGCGTGTTTAGCGATGCGCTGTGTGTGACGGCGCGCGGATGGGGGGCGAACGAACTGCCCACTTGGGCGGCGGCCAACAATGCAACGCTGATCCCGATCCGTGCGGGCATGGCCCAGATTCGCCCCAGCACGGGCGAACTGGACGATTTGCATGATGACTATTACGAAGCGCCGGATGGCAATCACCCGGCAGTTCCAGTGGGGACGCAGGCGCTTGCCGCGATTTTGCTGGCAGGATTAGAGGGGTATTACACCTAATGGCATTTGGGGCGCGCACGGTACTCAACTCGGCGACCGGCACAACTAGCGGCACGACGTTTGCCAGTGGCAGCATTTCGCCCGCGTCCAACTCGCTGCTCGTGGCGGTGTGTGCGACAGCCAGCGCGGCGGCCTCGACCCATTTGGAGCCAACACTGGCGGGCTTGTCGCTGACCTGGACGCGGCGCGCCAGCATCGAGAGCAACGTACTCAACCGCTATGCCGTTGCGATTTTTACGGCCCCGGCGGGGTCTAGCCCCGGCAGCGGCGCGGTGACGGTGACATGGCAGGTGGCTGGGCTGCGCCATATCATGCACATTGTCGAGATTGCCAGCGGCTATGACAGCACGACGCCGGTGCTGCAAAGCAAAGCCAGCACTAGCACCTCGACGACGCCTAGCGTGGTACTCGATGCGACGCCGGAGACGGACAGCCTGGTGATTGCGGCGATTATGACACGCCCGCTTGGCTCGGCCAACAACATTGTGCCGTCTGGGGCGATGGCAGAACTGGCAGAGTCCAACTCAGGATCATCGCCCACGGCGTCCTGTCAGGTGCAGGAGGATTTAGACAACGCCAGCGCGACGTGCGGCTGGACACTGACCAATAACACCAACGGCGTGATGGCCGCGATTGAAATTGCGATTGCTGCCGGTGGGGGTGGCGGGGCAACTGTGCCACCGCTGGCAATGCATTATGCGAGGATGAGACAATGACCATGTGGCTCAAACAGAGTACTGCGGTAACCGTAAAGCTGGGGCCATTTGTCGACGCGACCGACGGCGTAACCGCCATGACCGCGCTGACCATTGCCCAGGCTGACATCCGCCTGAGTAAAAATGGCGGCAATATCGCGCAGAGCAACAATGCTGCGGGCGCTACGCATGACGAGCTAGGCTACTACGATGTGCCACTCGACACGACCGACACCAATACGCTTGGCACGTTATGGCTGGGGGCGAGCGAGTCGGGCGCGCTGCCGGTCTGGCAGCATTTTATGGTTGTGCCTGCTAACGTCTGGGACAGCCTCTTTGGTGCGGACAAATTGCAGGTGCATGTGGACGAGATGACCGCGGGCATTATCACGGCTACCGGGATTGCCGATGGCGCGATTGACGCCGCCACCTTTGCAACAGGAGCCATTACCGCCGCGGCCATTGCCGCCGACGCCGTGGCTGAAATTGCCGACGCTGTGTGGGACGAAGCTACGAGCGGGCATGTGGCCGCGGGGTCGTTTGGTGAGGCGGTGGGCGATTTGACCGCAGCCATCACCACGACCGAGGCAGTCGCCGACGCCATTTGGGACGAGGCCACCAGCGGCCACGCCACTGCCGGCACATTTGGTCAGGTGTTGCAGCCCATCCGGGCGGCCACGGCCCAGGCGGGCGCAGCCGGAACCATTACGCTGGACGCGTCTGCCAGCGCCACAGACGACCTGTACAACGGCGCGTGGGTGGTGCTGACCGGCGGGACAGGCGTAGGACAAGCGCGCCTCATCTATGACTATGTGGGCAGCAGCAAGGTGGCGACGATTGCGCCCAACTGGATCACCAATCCGAGCAGCGACAGTGTATTTGTCATTATCCCCGCCACCTTCGTGCATGGCGCGTTGTCGCTCGGCGCGGGGGCCATTACCAGCGCGACCTTTGGCAGCGGGGCGATTACCGCAAGCGCCATCGCGGCGGACGCCATCGGGGCCAGCGAATTGGCCGCGGACGCGATTACCGAGATTCAGAGCGGGCTGGCAACGGCAGCGAGCGTCGCAGCGCTGAATAATTTGAGTGCCGCTCAAGTCAACGCCGAGGTGGACACGGCGTTGGCCGACATCCACCTGGATCACTTGTTGGCGGCGACCTATGACCCGGCCAGCAAGCCAGGCGCGGCGGATGCCCTGCTGAACGAGCTCGTGGAGAGTGACGCGGGGGTGGCACGCTTTACGGCCAACGCCCTGGAACAAGCGCCGTCGGGGGGTGGCGGCCTGACCGCGGCGGACATTGCCGATGCGGTCTGGGAGGAAGCGATCTCCGACCATAGCGGTACAACCGGCAGCACCGCCGAGGCACTCAACGCCGCGGGCGCGGCTGGCGACCCGTGGACTACGGTTCTGCCTGGCGCGTATGGAGCCAATAGCGCGGGCAACATTATCGGCAACAACCTCAACGCCACGGTGAGCAGCCGCGCCACACAAACCAGCGTGGATGATGTGCCGACCAACGCCGAACTGGCGACCGCACTCGGCACCGCTGACGATGCTGTGCTGTCCGCCATTGCGGCGCTGAACAACCTAAGTGCAGCTCAGGTTAATGCCGAGGTGGACACGGCGTTGGCCGACTACGACGCACCGACCAAGGCGGAACTGGACGCGGCGGTCGCGCCCCTGGCCACAGCGGCGGCACTGGCGACGGTAGACACGGTGGTGGACACCATTGCCACCTATCTGGACACCGAGGTGGCGGCCATCAAGGCCAAGACAGACAACTTGCCCGCTGACCCCGCAGACGCCAGCGACATTGCCACGGCCACTACGACCATCGCGGGCTACATTGATACCGAGGTGGCATCTATTCTGGCAGCGGTGGATACCGAGGTGGCGGCCATCAAGACTGTGACCGACGCGCTGACCAGCGCCGCCGCGGCCAAACTGGCGCTGAGCGCGGGGACGATTGTCGCCGGCGCGGCTGTGACCGGCACGCTGTCCACCACGGCCATGACGACCGACCTGACCGAGGCGACCAACGACCACTACAACGGGCGCATCATCATTTGGACAAGTGGCGTGCTGACCGGGCAAGCGACGGATATTACCGACTATGACGGGGCCACGAAGATGCTGACCTTTACCGCCATCACCGAAGCGCCGAGCAACGGTGACGACTTTGTGATTGTGTAGGCGACGATGGCACAAAAAACCACGCTGTCGCCCGCAGCGATACCAGGGCGTTTGTATACGTTTGTTGCCAAAACCGCGGAAATTTTGACAACGCCCGCCAGCCGTACGTACATCGTCGCGGCAGAAGATCGAGTGTTCGTGGTGGGCGCGGAAGACCGCACCTACACAGTGAGCTAGGAGGCTAACTATGCCGGAAGGCGACATCGTTTGGTACAACAGCGCCAAGAAAAAAATCTTGGACAATGACATTGATTTTTTGGCCGATACAATTGCCTGGAAGCCGGGCAGCATCTCTACGCTGACATAGGCGGGCAACATGCCACAGTCATTCGTTAAAGACCCGAACGCGGTTTTG